>JBAXUY010000133.1:0-7870 GCA_037129475.1 Planctomycetia bacterium
CTCTGTCCAACCGACAGGCCTGGAGGCCTGTCGCTACGGTTTCACCCTACAGCTCTGCATCGTGCCGACCGTCCCTTGGCGGGCCTCCGCCCGCTGGTGGTGACCCGGGCCTCCGGCCCTGGTGCGTTTGGGCGGGGTGCGTTTGGGTGGTGGTATTCTGTCGCGCATGGTGAACCGACTTTTCGGCGGGGCGATGGTGGCGGCGGTGCTCTTGTCGGCGGCATGTGGCGTCGCCGACGGGCCCGGTGACAATCTTCCCGAGAGCGTACGGCCGATTCCGCCGCCAGGGATCGAGCTCGACGAGGCCACCCAGCGGCGGCTGCTCGATGGCGCCGCGGCCCTCGTTCGCGACGTGGCTACGGTCGAGCATGCCGACGACGCCGACCGTGCCGAGGTGCTCGTCTTCGCCCGTGCCGTGCGGATGGCCGTCGAGGATCGCTTCCTTTACGTGGAGAAGGAGGTGGAGCAGGCGGAGCGACTCCTCGACCGTGGGCGTGAGCGACTCGCAACGCTGCGCGCCGGTGCGAGCGGTGCGCGGCTCGTGACGTGGGGCAGTGGGTCGACGGATGGGCCGCGGCTCGCCGTCGGCGGCTTTCGCTCGCGGATCGACGGCTCCGTGCAGCCCTACGGCCTCGTGGTGCCGGCGGGGTTCGACCCGGCCGACACACGCCCGCGCCGGCTCGACGTCTGGCTCCACGGCCGTGGCGAGAAGATGAGCGAGGTCGCGTTTCTCGCCCAGCGGCTCGCAACGGTGGGCGAGATCGCCCCTCCCGACACGATCGTGCTCCATCCCTATGGCCGCTATTCCAATGCGTTCAAGTTCGCCGGCGAGACCGATGTGCTGGAGGCGATCGACCACGTGAAGACGTTGTTCCCGATCGATGACGACCGGATCGCGATCCGGGGCTTCTCGATGGGCGGCGCGGGCTGCTGGCAGTTGGCCGTGCACCTTCCCGGCATGTGGCTGGCGGCGACGCCGGGCGCGGGATTCGCCGAGACGCGAGAGTTTCTGCGGACGTTCCAGCAGCAGGTGTTTGAGCCGACGCCAGCCCAGGCCCGTCTGCTCCACTGGTACGACTGCCCCGACTGGGCGAACAACCTGCGGCACCTGCCGACGATCGCCTACAGCGGCGAACTCGACAAGCAGAAGCAGGCGGCGGACGCGATGGTGGCGGCCTGCGAGACCCGCGGGTTCGAGATCCCGCACGTGATCGGGCCGCAGACGGCGCACAAGATCCATCCCGATGCGAAGGCCGAGATCGAGGCGTTCGTCGCCCAGGCTGCAGAGCAGGGGAGGCCGGCCGTGCCGCGCGAGATCGACTTCACCACCTACACGCTCCGCTCCCCCACGCACACCTGGCTCACGATCAACGGCCTCGGCGAGCACTGGAGCGAGGCGCGGGTGCGGGCGGCGGTGCGGGCGCCGCGCATGATCAAGATCACGACGACGAATGTGACGGCTTTCTCGCTCGACATCCCGCTCGATGCCGGCCTGCTGCAAGCGGGCGCGCCCGTCGCGGTGCAGATCGACGGGGCCACGCGCGACGTCCCAGCGACGAGCGGGCCTCGTTGGCAGGCGGTGTTCACCAAGCAGGACGGTGCATGGCGGCTGGGGACTGCGGACGCTGGCACAGGCGGCGCCCTACGAAAACGGCCCGGCCTACAGGGACCGATCGACGACGCCTTCATGGACGCCTTTGTGTTCGTGGGGCCTGCTCCAGGAAACGCCGGTGCATCGCCTGCCGAGCGTTGGGCGGCCGACGAGTGTGCCCGGGCGAAGCGCGAGTGGCGACGGCATTTCCGCGGCGACGTGGTCGAGCGGCTCCCGGCCGACGTGTCGGCAGATGATATCGCGACGAAGCATCTCGTGCTCTTCGGCACGCCCGAGTCGAATGCGCTCGTCGCGAAGGTCTTGTCGAGCCTGCCGGTGCGGCGCGAAGGCGATGCGTGGGCCCTCGGAGCCGCACGGTCGCCGGCCGCCACGAGCCTGCCGGTGCTGATCCATCCCAATCCGCTCAATCCCGATCGCTACGTGGTCCTCAACAGCGGCTTCACGTTTCGTGAGTATGCCTACCTCAACAACGCCCGGCAGATCCCGATGCTCCCCGACTGGGCGCTCGTGAGCGTCGTCGAGGGGCGTGACGCGCAACTGCCGGGAACGATTCTCGCGGAGGGGTTCTTCGACGAGCGCTGGCAGCCGCGCTAGGCACGGCCTACATTCGTCGGTGCCATGAGCCCGGCAGCCAACGTCGACGTCGCGGACGCCCTGCCGGTGCGGGTCGAGGGCGTCGTCAAGCGGTATGGCCGGCGGACCGTACTCGACCGAGTGACCTGCTCCGTGCCGCCCGGGATCACCGGGCTCGTCGGCCCCAACGGCGCCGGCAAGAGCACGCTCGTGCGGTCGATTCTCGGTCTCGTCCGGCTCGCGGCGGGCAGCGTGCACGTGTTCGGCGTCGATGCCGCGCGGGACCCGCGGGCCGTGCGCCGGCTCGTGGGCGTCGTGCCGGAGGACGAGTGCACCGTGCCGGGGCTCGCGGCGGTGGAGATGGTGCGGTATGCCGCGCGGCTCTCGGGGCTGCCGGGCACCGAGGCGCTCCGCCGGGCCCACGAGGTGCTCGACTGGTGCGACGCCGGGCAGGAGCGCTATCGCCCGGTCGAGACGCTGTCGGTGGGCATGCGGCAGAAGGTGGCGTTCGCGGCCGCGATCGTCCACGATCCGCCGCTCGTGATCCTCGACGAGCCGACCAACGGTCTCGACCCGCTCGAACGGCAGGCGATGCTCGGCCGGCTCACGACGCTCGCGCGCGACCACGGGAAGACGGTGTTCGTATCGACGCACGTGCTGCCCGACGTCCAGGCGATCTGCGACCGTGTGATCGTGATGGCCGCCGGCCGTGTGCGGCTCGAGGGCACGATCGCCGACCTCACGCGGCCCGTGGTTCCCCACTTCAGGCTCGAGGCCGTCGGTCCGCTCGACGCGTGTGCCGCGTTGCTGCACGGTCGCGGGATCGATGCGACGCGGAGTGACGCCACCACGCTGCTCGTGGCCGTCCGCTCCGACGACGTCGTGGCCGCGATCTGGCAGGCGGCCCGCGAGTCGGGCGTGGCGGTGCGGGCCCTCGCGCCGGTGCAGCGCGGCTTCGAAGAGGTGTTCCTCGAGGCGATCGCGGAGGATTCCCATGCCGCTGCATGAGGTCGGCTACCGCGGTTGGACGGGGCGGCTGCTCCCGCCATGGGCCACGGTGGGCGTGATCGCCACCACAGGCCTGCGGCTCGCCTGGAAGAGCCGGTGGCTGCGCCGCGCGATGCTCCTGGCGTGGAGCCCGGCGATCTTCTTCGCGGCGAGTTTCTTCGCGTTCGAGCAGGCGGTGGAGGAGGGGCGGCTGACGTCGCTCGCCGAGCGGGCCGCCCGTGGCGGCAACCTCGACGGCGTGGGCATCCTCGGCACGGTGCTCGCCGACACGCTCGGCCGCGCCGCCGCCGGCGCGGAGCATGCGACCGAGGCCGAGCGGCTCGTGGCCACCCGGAAGCTCGTGTGGACGCGGCTCCTTCTCGCCTTCATGCGGGCCCCGCAGGCCGTGCTGCTCGCGGTGGTGATCGGCCTCGTGGCTCCCGCGCTCATCTCGGGTGACCTGCGGGCGAAGGCCTGGCTCATTTACTTCACGCGGCCCGTCGGCCGCACCGAATACATCCTCGGCAAGGTGGCGATCCTGGGCACGCTCGTGGCGGTGATCACGGTGCTGCCCGCCGTCGCGCTCTGGCTGGCCGGCGTGCTCGTGAGCCCGAGCATCGTCGTCGCCGCCGAGACCTGGGATCTCCCGCTGCGGGCCGTGGCGGCGAGCGTGGTGCTCGCGGTGCCGACGGTGCTGCTGGCGCTGGCGTATTCATCGCTCACGGCCGAGAGCCGGATCGCGAGCTTCGCCTGGTTCGCCACGTGGGCCGCCTGCTGGATCGCGCACTCCGCGCTCACGACGGCCGATCTCGTGGCCGCCACGAACGACACCGGCGCGGTCATGGCGGATGACGTCGAGCCGCCCGCCCCGCCGCCGCGCCGCGGCCACTGGCTCGCCCGGGCCGCGGGCCTCGACGGGGCCCTCGACCGCTGGGCATGGATGTCGCCGTATCACGCCGTCGGCGTGGTGCAGGCCTGGATCTTCGGGATCGAGAACCGACCTCGGGCGGTTGTGCCGCCCGCCGCAGCGCTCGCCACGATCGCGATCGTCTCCTCGGCCGTGCTCGCCTGGCGGGTCGCGGCCCCCGCGAGGGTCTGACCGCATGATCACGCTCGACCACGTCACGAAGCTCTACGGGTCGGTGATCGGCGTCAACGACGTCACGGTCGAGCTCGGCGCAGGCGCGCATGGTCTGCTCGGTCCCAACGGCGCGGGTAAGACGACGTTCCTCGGCCTCGTCACGGGACAGCTGCGGCCGACACTCGGGGCCGTGCGGGTGTTCGGTGAGCCACCGTTCGACAATCCCCGCGTGCTGCGTCGCATCGGCTATTGCCCGGCGGCCGACCTGCTCGACCGCACGACGACGCCGCAGGCCTGGGTGCGCTACCTCGTGCGGCTCGCCGGATTCTCCGCGGCGGCGGCGACGGCGCGGGCGGATCACGCGCTCGAGCAGGTGGGGCTCACGGCCGCGTCGCGGCGGCCGCTCGTCACGCTCTCGAAGGGGATGCGGCAGCGGGCGAAGCTGGCCGGCGCGATCGCCCACGATCCCGACCTCGTCGTCCTCGACGAGCCGTTCAACGGGCTCGACCCGGTGGCCCGCCACGACCTCGTCACGCTCGTCCGCGGCTGGGCCACGTCGCGGAGCCTGATCGTGGCGAGCCACCTGCTCCACGAAGTGGAGTCGCTCGACGCGGGCCTGGCCGTCATTCTCGGCGGCCGGCTCGTGGCCAGCGGTGACGCCGCGGAGATCCGCGGCCTCGTCGACGCGCTGCCGGGCGAGGTGACGATTCGCTGCGCGGAGCCGCGGCAATTCGCAGAGCTCGCCTTCCGAATCGGCGGCGTCGAGGGCGTGCGGATCGAGGGCGACGCCGTGGTCGTGGCCACGCACCGGCCCGTGGCGTTCGTCGAGGAGGCGGCGGTGCGGGCGCTCGACGAGGGGCTGCACCTCGGCGAGGTCGTGCCGGCCGATCGCTCGCTCGAGGGCATCTTCGGGCACCTCGTGCGGCTCCATCGCGGAGTGAAGGCATGAGCGGCGATCGAGGGAGCCTGCCGGCTGCCGTATGGACCGTGGCGATGTTTCAGCTCGCGCGGCTCGTCACGTGGCCGCGGCTGGCGATGGCGGCCGTGGGCGTCGTGTTTCCCGCCGGTGTAATGCTGGCAGCGGGGCGTGCCGCCCGCGGCGGATTTCCGACCGACGTTTCCGTGGCGCTGCTCTACGCGCTCATCCCCGAGGCCGTCTGCATGCTGGGCCTGCTCGTGACGATGTGCCCGGCCGTGGCCGACGAACTGGAGCGGGGCACGTGGGCACACGTGGCGACGCGGCCGCGGGGCCGGCGGGCGCTGCTGCTCGGCACATGGCTGGCCGCCGTCATCTGGACGGGCACGGTGGCGATCGCCGCGACGGCGCTCGCGCTTCTCGTGGCCGAGGTCGAGCGGCCGATGGCGGTGGGTGGAATGTTCGTGGCGCTGATCCTGCTCTCGTGTGTCGGCCGCGCCGCACTCTTCGCGCTGCCGGCGGTGGTGCTGCCGAAGCGGGCCCTCGTGGCGAGCGTGGGTGTGGCGCTCGTCGTCGAGTATCTCGCCGGTACGATTCCGGCGGTGGTCAACCAGGCGACGGTGAGCCTCCGCCTGCGGAGCCTGCTCGTCGATTGGATGGGGTGGAAGCGAAAGCTGCCGACCGAGATGCAGCTGTTCATCGACCCGCAGCCGGCGTGGCTGCACGTGCTCGCCGTCGCTGTACTCACGGTGGTGTTACTGGCTGCGGCCGTCTTCATCCTCGAACGCCGCCAGTTCCCCCCGAGCGACGAGGTGTGAACGGGAGAGGAAAAAAGTGCCTGACACCTTTTTCCGCGCCCCACAGGCCGGCCGCTCAGTCTGAAAAGGCTCCGAGGGGGAGCACCGTGATGCCTGGGAACCGGGAAAAGTCCCGGTCCTCCGTGAGGAGCGTCGTCGCGCCATGCTCAAGGCAGACCGCAGCGATCTGTGCGTCGAAGACGAGGTTGCCGCTGACGCCCGACTTTTCGATCAAGCTCCGCAGCAGCGGCAGGTAGCGGTCGCCGGGGACGAGCAGCCGCGCGGAGGGGCTCGCAAGCAGCGATTCCATCGCCGTCAGCGCGTCAGCTACCGGCGTGGGCGGATCGAAGACCCGGTCGTGCGACACCACCCTCAGGAATTCACCGACACAGAAGATTGGCACGGCCCAAGCTTCGTTACCCTCGGCAAGGCGACGAACCGCCCGCAGCGCGGCCTCGTGCTGGGGCGATTCCTCGCGGTCGGCGTAGATGAGGATGTTCGTGTCGACGGCGATCATCGTCGCCCATCCAGCACCTCGAAGAGGCGGTCGCGGTCGGCGACGTCGATGCCCGGCAGCAGACGGCCGTGGTGCGTCTTCCAGGCCAGACGGTAGGGCTCACCAGTTTTCGTCCGGCGGGCGAGTGCTGCTGAGAGCGCGTGCTCCACAAAGGCCGTGAGTGTCGTTCCCTTCTCGGCGGCCCGGCGTTTGGCGGCGGCGAGAAGGGAGTCATCAATGTCGAGTGTCGTTCTCATGCATATAAACATATAAACAATGCATCAATATGTCAACTCGGTGGTGCAGTGTCTGGAGCATCGGCCTCCCGCGGCAGTTCCTCGACCACGATGTCGTCCACTTGCCCGGCCTGAGCGGCGCCAACGCCTGGCTGCTCACGCCGCGGACCTCGTAGGCCCCGAGCGGCTTGAGGATGTCGGCCGGGCCGTGGCTCTGGCGGGTGTTGCGCGCGTCGTTTCCATCGCGCGTGAAATCCCGCTCGGAGAGGTCGATGCACTTGTCGTTTGGATTCCGCGGCAGCCGGGCGGTGACGTCGGCGATGTGCCAGACGGGCAGGCCGGTCTTCACCGGCGGAAACCCCGCGTTGATGATCATCACCATCCTGGCCTGTTCCCCACTGAAGTTCACCCGGTACGACACTCGCACGTCGCAGGCCTTGAATTTCGGTCCGATCACCCGCCGCCGTGTTTGGGCTACGATGGTCGTCCATGGCCATCCAGCCGCACGACGTGCAGACGCTTCGCAGCCTCGCCGGGCAACTTGTGTTTCTCGGCACCGGCACGAGCGTGGGCGTGCCGATCGTCGGCTGCTCCTGCGCCACCTGCACGAGCACCGACCCGCGGAACGACCGCACGCGCACGAGCGTGGCCCTCGGCCTGCCCGAGGGCACGCTTCTCATCGACACGACGCCCGACTTGAGGCGGCAACTCCTGCGCGAGCGGATCGGGAGTGTGCAGGCGATCCTCTACACACACGACCACGTCGACCATGTCTACGGGCTCGATGACATCCGGCCGATCTGCTACCGGAGCGGCGGGCCTGTGCCCGTCTACTGCGAAGACCGGGTGGAGCGGCGGATCACACGGGCCTTCGACTACGCCTTCGAGCCGATGCCCGTGCCCGGCGGCGGGGTGCCGAAGATCACGTTCGAGCGGATCACGACGGCGCCCTTTGACCTGTTGGGAGTGCGCGTGACTCCGCTGCGGCTGCGGCACGGGGTGTTCGACGTGCTCGGGTTCCGGTTCGGGAATCTCGCCTACTGCACCGATACAAACGGGATTCCGGACGAGACGTGGCCCCTGCTCGCGGGCCTCGACACGCTCATCCTCGACTGCCTGCGGCCGGAGCGGCATCCCACGCACCTCTCGCTCGACGAGGCGCTGGCCGTGGC
>JBAXUY010000134.1:0-7727 GCA_037129475.1 Planctomycetia bacterium
AGCGCATGCGCTCTGGCAAGCGCAGGCACATCCGAGTGAGCGGAGGGCTGGAGGCTCGTAGCGAACGTCCGGCGACGGGATATGGGGAGCCCGAAGCCGGCGCGTTTCGCCGGCTCCGATTGCGGGTCATTATCACCTGCCCGCGGGTGGTAGCGGGCCATGGGCATGACCGCGGCGACCGCGTACAACACCGCTCATGCAAGACGCCGTCGTCGAAACGAATCTGGGCATCGGCACGCTCTATCGCGGCAAGGTGCGCGATTGCTACCGGCTCACCGACACGATGCTCATCGTGAGCACCGACCGGATCAGTGCCTTCGATTGGATCCTGCCGACGCCGATCCCCGGCAAGGGGCAGGTGCTGACGGCAATCTCGGCATTCTGGTTCGATTGGCTCGCGCGCGGCCCGCATCCGGTGGCTCATCACCTGCTCACAACCGACGTCGATGCGATGGGGCTGCCGGCGAGCGTCGATCGGGGCCCGCTGCGCGGCCGGACGATGCTGGTGCGGCAGGCCGAGGTGATCCCGTTCGAGTGCGTGGTGCGCGGCTGGCTGGCCGGATCGGGGCTCGTGGAGTATCGCCAAAGCGGCACCGTGTGTGGCGTGCCGCTCCCGGCGGGCTTGGCGGCTGGAAGCCCGCTGCCCGAGCCGATCTTTACGCCTGCCACCAAGGCCGTGAGCGGCCACGACGAAAATGTGAGCTTCGACGTGATGGCCGCGGCGATCGGCGCCGACCTCGCCGGCACGCTCCGTGATCGGAGCCTCGACGTGTATGCACGGGGCGCGGAGCATGCTGTATCGCGCGGCATCGTGCTTGCCGACACGAAGTTCGAGTGGGGCCGGACGGCCGACGGCGAGTTGCTGCTCGTGGACGAGGTGCTCACGCCCGACAGTTCTCGATTTTGGCCGGCGGCCGCGATCGCCCCCGGCCGCGTGCCCGATTCGTTCGACAAGCAGTTCGTGCGCGATTGGCTCGAGCGGAGTGGCTGGGACAAGGCGAGCCCGCCCCCTGCCCTGCCTGCCGACGTGGTGGCCAAAACGCGGGAGAAGTATCTCGAGGCCTGCCGGCTCCTGACGGGAAAAACCCCGTGAGGCCGCGGAGAGGAAGTGGCCTAGGGGGGCGGGATTTTTCGAACTAGAATTGAAGTCTTCCGCCCGTCATCCGCCTTCTCGCTCATCCCATGCTGCGTTACTGGACCGCCGGAGAATCGCACGGCCCGGCCCTCATCGCGCTCGTCGATGGTTTTCCCGCCGGGCTGATGGTCGACGCGGCGAAGATCGATGCCGAACTCGTGCGGCGTCAGGGAGGCTACGGCCGGGGAGGACGGCAGCGGATCGAGACGGACGCCGTCACGTTCCTGTCCGGCCTGTGGCGGGGAGTGACACTCGGCAGTCCGCTCGCGTTGCAGGTGGTGAACAAGGACGCCAAGCTCGAGAAACTCGACGACGTCGACCGGCCCCGGCCCGGCCATGCCGATCTGCCGGGGGCGATCAAGCACCTGGGCGGCGTGCGGGCCGTGCTCGAGCGGGCAAGCGCCCGCGAGACGGCCGCCCGCGTGGCCGCCGGCGCACTCGCTCGGCAACTGCTGGCGGTCTTTGGCATCGAGGTGGCGGGCTGGGTCACTGAGCTGGGCGAAGTCCGGCTGGGCGACCGTGCTGGCACGCTCGACGAGCTTCGCAGGCTTCGCGACACGAGCCTCGTCTATTCGCTCCATCCCGAGCGGGATTCCGAGGTGACGTCGCTGATCGACCGCGTGGGCAAGGAGGGAGACACGCTCGGCGGCGTGGTCGAAGTGCGGGTCGACGGCCTGCCGATTGGTCTCGGCACGCACGCGCAGTGGGATCGCAAGCTGGACGGCCGGCTCGCGCAGGCCGTGATGGCGGTGCAGGCGATCAAGGGCGTGGAGATCGGGCTGGGCTTCGAAGCGGCCCGCCGTCGCGGGTCGCAGGTGCACGACGCGATCCACTACGCTGCCGACGAGCGTACGGGCCCCATGCTCGGATTCACACGGCCGACGAACAACGCGGGCGGGCTCGAGGCCGGCATGACCAACGGCCAGCCGCTCGTGGTGCGGGCGGCCATGAAGCCGATCAGCACGCTGCGGAAGCCGCTCGAGTCGGTGAACCTCCGGACGAAGCAGCCGGAGGACGCAGCCTACGAGCGGAGCGACGTGTGTGCGGTGAGTGCCGCCAGCGTGATCGTTGAAAGCGTGGTGGCGTTCGAGGTGGCCGCAGCGCTCGTCGATAAGTTCGGCGGCGACAGTGTCGAGGAGATGCAGGCGCGGTATCGCCTGTATCACGAGCTCGCCCGGGCCCGCTGAGGCGGGCTCCGGCAACCGGAGGTGAACACGGATGTTCATCGAGCAGTCCGCGGCGCGCAGGCGCGTCGTCCGAATGCTGTTTCTGCTTGCCGCGGTGCTGCCGTGCGGCGTGCTCGCGGCGGCCGCATGGTGGCGGCACTCGGCCGCCCACGTGGCCGGCGTGGGGCAGGACGCATCGGCGCACCTCGGCCTGCCGGTCTCGGTCGGCGCGATCGTTCATCCCCGCCCGGGCGTGCGGCGACTCTCGCAGGTGACGGTGGGCGGCTCGGCCCGCGGCGACGCGCTCGCGGTGCCGGAGCTCGAGGTGGAGACGGCCGCCGGTGAGGTTCGCGTGCGGGTGCCACGGCTCGAGTGTTCCCCGGAGGCCGCGCGGCTGCTGGCGGGCATTGCCGGCGAATGGCTGTCCCGGCCGGCGCGATTTCCCGCTGCGTGGGTCGTCGATGTGGGCGAGGTCACGTGGCTGCCCACGTCCGCGGTTCACGGTCGCGCCCCGGTCGGATGGCACCTCGAATGCGTCGCGGTTGATGACAGCCGCGCCGTGCGCTGTCGTCGTGAGCCCTCCTCGGTCGACGACGTCAGGGTGCGCTCGGGCCCGGACGGGCTCGTCGTCGAAGGCGACGTCCGCGAGGCGATCCCCGTGGCGATCCTGGCGGCGATTGTTCCCGGCTTCTCAGGATGGGCCGACGCGGTTGGCGCGCAGGCGGTCGTTCGGGGAAGCATCGATGCCCTGTCGAATGCGGACGGCTGGTCGGGCACGATCGCGGGCACGATCGAGCACGCGGCGCTCGATGGCGTGATGGCCGGAGGCGGTGGACGTGCCCACGGTGAAGCGACCATCACCGTGACCACGCTACGGTTCACCGCCGGGCGTATCGTCGCCTGCGACATGCTCGTCTCCGCCTCCGCGGGAACGCTCCCGCAGGGGTTGCTCGAAGGTCTCGTCGGCAGCCTCGGATGCCGGCCGGGCCCGGCCTATCGTTCGATCGCCGGCGATCCCGTGCGGCGGTTCGACCGGCTGGCCTGCCGCATCGTCTTCGGTGACGGCGTCCTGAGCATCCGTTCGGCGGAGGGGCGCGGAGGATCGTTGATCTCCGCGCAGGGGTTGAGCCTGATCGACGAACCCCCTGACGGGGTGCCTGCGACGAGGCTGGCATGGTTTCTGTCCCCGGGAGGCGGCCCTGCGGTGCCGGCCTCGCCGGCCAGTGCCTGGCTGATGTCGGTGCTTCCCGAGAGCGGCGGTGAGAGCGGCGGTTTTTGACGCATTCTTGACGCACGCCCGACGGTTTGCTGACCGGTGAAGGGTGGCAGAATTGCCGAAAATTGTCAGAGTAGTGACTCGATCGCCCGGGTGTGGCGACGTTCCGGCCTCCAGGAAAGAACCCTATGGCTACCGCTCCCATGCCGTGCGATCTGGTTGACCGCGACGCCGATGTCGTCTCCGCCGCACCGTTGCAGAGGCACGAGAAGGAGCCGCGGCGCGATGGACGCTCCCATGCAGGCGGCGGGTGGGCCGACATCGACTGGCCCGTCGTCATCTGGATCGGCGGCATCCATCTGGCCGCGCTTGCCGCCCCGTTTTGCTTCACCTGGTCGGGGCTCGCGATCTGCCTGGTGCTCTACTACGTGTCGGGCAGCCTGGGCGTGTGCCTCGGTTACCATCGGCTGCTCACGCACGGCAGTTTTTCCACGTGGCGGCCCGTGAAAGTGTTCTTCGCGTTTCTGGGCGGCATGTCGGGTGAGGGCTCGGCGATCGACTGGGTGGCGAACCACCGCAAGCATCACGCCTTCAGTGACCAACAGGGCGATCCGCACACGCCGCGCGAAGGCGGATGGTGGGCCCATATCATCTGGCTGTTTCGCAGGCATTCAGCCGCGGAACTGGCCGCCCACGTGCGCCGCTGGGCGCCCGACCTCGAACGCGATCCGGCGATTCTCGCCCTCCACAAGACGTTCATCCTCTGGCACCTGCTGGCGGGGGCCGTGCTGCTCGGGACGGGCTGGCTGCTCGATGGACCGTCCACGGGCGTGTCGTGGCTCGTGTGGGGATTGGCGGTGCGGATGGTGATCGTGTTTCACGTCACCTGGCTCGTGAACTCGGCGACCCACATGTGGGGCTACCGCAACTACGAGACCACCGACGATTCCCGGAACCTGTGGTGGGTCGGGCTGCTCGCGTTCGGCGAGGGCTGGCACAACAACCATCATGCGTTCCAGCGCATGGCGAAGCACGGCCACAAGTGGTGGGAGGTCGACGTCACCTACTGGGCGATCCTCGCCATGGAGCGGTTGGGGCTCGCCTGGAACGTCGTCCACCATCCGCCGGCCGTGCGGCGCACCGGAGGCGCGATCGTCGTCCAGGGTGCCGACGCCGATGCCTGAACGGGCCGCCAAATTCCGCCTGGGGCCGGTGATCCGCCCGCCCTCTGTTGCAGTGGCAGGCCCGGTCGATACACTCTCCCTCTCGGACAACCCAGGTGTTTCTGGCTGTTCGGACCCACGCGGCAGGCGTGCCGGTCGGCATGCGTGCGGGTGCATCGGGCACCTGCGGATTCCGGCCCGTGCAGGTGCCCGCTGACCCATGTATGGTCGTCCCTTGATGGGACGAAACAACGGCCGATGCTGACGAAAGATCGCAAGAAGGAACTCATCGGTGCCTATCGCCGCGGCACGGCCGACACGGGCTCCGCGGAGATCCAAATCGCCCTGCTCTCCGGGCGGATTTCGCACCTCACGAACCACTTCAAGAAGCACACGAAGGATCACGCGAGCCGCCGCGGCCTGCTCATGATGGTGAGTCGCCGCCGTCGGCTGCTCGACTATCTGAAGCGCATCGCGCCGCAGCGGTATCTCGACGTCATCAAGCGGCTGGAGATCCGTAAGTAGTGTCCGCCACGCTTCTCCCGGTCTTCAGGTGCGGGGGGATGCTGGCTGGTGATGGACCGAGGTCGGGAGCGTTTCCCGAGTTCGGGCGAATGGCCTGCAGCGGTGCCGCAGACGTCGGCGTCGGAGCAGCCGTCTTTGAAACGAATGATGTGATGAAGGCTGATCCGGCCCGCAGCGGCCGGACATGAAGGGAAGAAAAGAGAAGCAATCATGAAGGTACGAGTTGAACGCACGATCGGCGACCAGGTGCTCGCCATGGAAACGGGCCTCCTTGCCAAGCAGGCCGCCGGCAGCGTGCTGGTGAGCTACGGCGACACGACGGTGATCGTGGCGGCCGCCACCGGCGCCCCGCGCCCGGGTATCGATTTTTTCCCGCTGACCTGCGACTACCGCGAGCGGGCCGCCGCGGCCGGGAAGTTTCCGGGCGGCTTCCTCAAGCGTGAGGGACGGCCCACGATGAAGGAGACGCTCACGAGCCGCCTGATGGATCGGCCCATCCGGCCGCTGTTTCCCGACGGTTTTTATGACGAGGTGCAGATCCAGGCCTCGGTGCTCTCGAGCGACAAGCAGAACGACGGCGACGTGCTCGCCATGAACGGGGCATCGGCGGCGCTGTCGATTTCGCCCCTCCCGTTCCGTGGCCCCCTCGGCAGTGTCCGCCTGGCGCAGGTCGACGGCCGTTTCATCCCCTTCCCCACGCAGGACCAGCTCGAGGAAAGCGACCTCGACCTCGTGATCTCAGGCAGCGAGACCGCGGTGCTCATGATCGAGGGTTTCGCCCGCGAGATGCCCGAGGACCGCATGCTCGAGGCGATCGCCGAAGCGCATCGCTACGTCCGCGAGATCTGTGCGATGCAGCACGAGCTCGTGCAGAAGGCCGGAAAGCCCAAGAAGGAGTACGTGCTCGCCGACTACTCGCAGCTCCGTGGCCGCCTCACCCGCGACTATCTCGGCGAGCTCAAGGCTGCCAAGGCGATCGAGGGGAAGCAGGACCGCGGTCAGGCCGTGAAGGCGCTACGCGAGCGGGCGAAGGCCGCCGTGGTGCCCACGGAGCCCGCCCCGGGCAAGGCGGGTGACGCAGGCGGCGTGAGCGACGCCGACTTCGCGCACGTCTGGCACGCGCTCGAGGAGCAGGCCGTCCGCGAGCTGATCCTCGAGGGTCGTCGCCCCGACGGCCGCGACTACCACACACTTCGGCAGATCTCCTGCGAGGTCGACCTGCTGCCGCGGGTGCACGGTTCGGCGATGTTCCAGCGCGGCGAGACCCAGGCCCTGATCACCATCACGCTCGGCACCGGCAAGGACGAGCAGCGGGTCGACGGCCTGATCGACGAGTATTCGAAGAAGTTCATGCTCGACTACTACTTCCCCTCGTTCTCCGTGGGCGAGGTGCGGCCGATCCGCGGCCCGGGTCGACGTGAGATCGGCCATGGCGCGCTCGCCGAACGCAGCGTGAAGCCGGTGCTCCCCCAGCCCGACACGTTCCCCTACACGATCCGCGTGATCTCCGACATCCTCGAGTCGAACGGCTCGAGCTCGATGGCGAGCGTCTGCGGCGCCACGCTCGGCCTGATGGCCGCCGGCGTGCCGATCGCGAACCCCGTGGCGGGCATCTCGGTGGGCCTCGTGAAGCAGTCCGAGGACAAGTGGGTGCTCCTCACCGACATCATCGGCGACGAGGATCACTACGGCGACATGGATTTCAAGATCGCCGGGTCGCAGAACGGGATCACGGGCATTCAGCTCGACCTCAAGATCGACGGCATCTCGCCGGCGATCATCGAGGCCACGCTGCGGCAGTCGCGCGAGGCGAGGCTGGAGATTCTGCGGACGATGCTGTCGGCGATCCGCCGGCCGCGCTCGGAAATTTCGGCCTGGGCGCCGCGTCTGCTGCGGACGCAGATCAACCCCGAGAAGATCGGCCTGCTGATCGGCCCCGGCGGCAAGACGATCCGCGCGATCCAGGAGTCGACCGGCGCCAGCATCGAGGTGGAGGACGACGGCACGGTGACGGTGGCCAGCCACGACGCCGAGAGTGCGATGGCGGCGATGGCCAAGGTCGAGGCGCTGACCGCCTCGATCCAGGTGGGCCGGATCTACGAGGGCCGGGTCACGAGCATCAAGGACTTCGGTGCCTTCGTGGAGCTCGTGCCGGGCAAGGACGGTCTCTGCCACATCAGCGAGCTTTCCGACGAGTATGTCTCGAGCGTCGCCGATGTCTGCCGTGTGGGCGATGTGATGCGGGTCAAGGTGATCGCGGTCGACGATCAGGATCGCGTGAAGCTCAGCCGCAAGGTGGCGATGCGCGAGCTGGCCGAGAACGGCGGCGGCAACCCGTCCTAGCGAGGCGAGCGGCATTCCATTCCCGAGGCTCGGTCGGCCATGTCGTCGGATGACGAGTCGGCCCGCTCGCGGGCGGAGACGTATGCGGAGTTTGTGGCGCTCGTGGGAGCCCTCGCCCACGAGATCCGCAATCCGCTCTCCACGATCCGGCTCAACATGGAGCTCCTCGCGGAGGACTT
>JBAXUY010000135.1:0-7700 GCA_037129475.1 Planctomycetia bacterium
CAGCACCAGCCGACGGAGGTCGGCCAAGGAACGGACGGCACGATGCCGTGCCGTTTCGTGAAGCATCCCTCGAGCATGCCTACCGCCGGCTCCGAATGCGGGTGGTTATCACCTGTCCTACCGTCCGGCGAGACGGAGTATGGGCAGCCCCTTGCCGGCGCTGGGCGAAGCGAGGCCATCAGGCGCCCCAAGCCCGCCCTACTTCGCGTCGTGCGCCTTGAGCGACACGATCGCGCCGGAGGGGGACGCGAGGATCAGGCGGTCGGTGGCCTGGTTCACGACTGGAAACGTGAACCCGCCGAGGCAAAACCGGTCACGTAGTTCGCCCGTTTCGAGGTCGAGGCTTACGAGACGGCCTACGCGATCGACGAGCCAGATGCGTCCGGCGGCGACGGCCATCACGCGGCCGCACACGTGGGTCCGCCCCTCGAGATCTCCGGTCTTCGTCGAATACACGGCGAGGCCTTCGTCGCCGAGCGGCACGATGAGCCGCTCGCCGGATGCGAACAGCGGGCCTTCGGGGCGGGCGTCGAGAAACACGCGCCACGCGAGCCGCAGGGCGCCGGCGGCGGCCTCTTCGAGCGAGTCGATCCGCATGAGGTCGCCCTCGACGGTGGCGGCGAAGATCGCACCCCCGTGCACCAGTGGCCGACCGGCAGGCAGGCGATCGAGGAAGAACTCGTTGCGCCGCCAGCCGTCGCCGGAGGGATCGAGCACCACGAGCGTGCCATCATCCGTGCACCAGAGCACGCCGTCTTGAAAGGGATGGGGCTGGAGCGAAGCGATGCCGCCCGCCTCGAGCACCAAGGGCTCGAGACTCTCGACTTGCTGGGGCGCCGTGCGTCCTTTCTTCTTGCCCGCCGGCTTCTTCGCGGCGGGCTGTTCCTTCTTCGCGTCGGCTGCCGGCGTCGCGTCTGCTTCTGGCTTCCGATACGGGTTCGTCGGCAGCCGCATGATCTTGCCGTCACCGAAGGGCGTGTACACCCAGCCGTCCGAGATCGCTGCGCCGCCATCGGCCAGGTTGGGGAATCGACTGCTCCAGCGGGATTGGCCCGTGGCGCGGTCGAAGGCGTGGATGCCGTCGCCGTGTGCGACCGCCACGAGATCGGGGCCGATGGCGGCGGGCTGAAAGGGACCGGCGTGTGCATCGATCGGATGCTTCCAGAGAATCGTGCCCGGGAGCGGCTTCCCTTCCCGCGGCCCACCCGCCTGCACGGCGACCACGTTGCCGTCGCCGGTCTGCACCACGACGAGATCACGGTCGATCACGACATGCTCGAGCGTGGATGTCGCCGCGTTGAACGGGATCTGCACGAGCCACTCGAGATCGAGACCCGCCCGCTCGGCCGCGAGTCCGTCGGCCGCGGTGCCGCAGAGGCAGTCGGCACGGCCGGTTGCGCCGAACGACGCGGCGCCGACCGCCGCCAGTGCGCCGACGACACGCAGCCAGAGCAGACCCGCCCGCGATGAAGACATGACATCCATGACCCCAACCTTAGTCCCCAAAAACCCCCGTGCAAAAATGGTACGATCCGGGTTTCGTTTCCGGCAGATTTCCGGTGCAAACAGCCCTCCCAGCCGTTCCCACCCTCCCACCCCTCACGCCCGCTCCATGTCGCAGGCCATGCCGCCATCCCGTGCTCCCGACCCGGCGGCCGCGGTTTTGGGCTACCTGAACTTCTCCGCCGGTGCGTTTGATCCGGCCGTGTGGCGCGGCTGGAGCGAACTGTTCGCGACCGTGGAGCCGGCTGGTGCCGCGGGTGTCGTCGAGCGACCCGACGCGGTGGCAGCCGTCATCGCGCGCCTGCGCGAGCGGCTCGTCGCGCTCGAGGCCAGTGAGCCCGCCTTCCGCGACGCACGGCAGGCGCGGCAGGTGCTCATGCTCCTGCACGAGCGGCTCTTGCCAGGCTACCGGGCATTTCACGGCGATCTGCTCGAGCACCAGCCGCCGGGAGCGATCGAGCGGCCGTACTTCGTGGCTGCCGCCGCGCAGGCGCTCCTCGCGGTCGGCTGGCCGGACGACGACGGCGCGGTCGACGAGCGGGCGATCGAGCCCACGATTGCCGGGGCGATCGGCCGGCTCAACGACTATGTCGGCTGGCGACCGGTGGCGGTCCTGGAAAACGGGCGGCTGTCGGAGCCGTATCCCCACGAGCGCGTCCGGCCGATCCCGCTGTTCATCGCGGGAGCCGGCGTGGCGCATGGCACGTATCGCGACCTCGTGAGCGGTGCGGTCGAGATCCTGGCTGCGGCACCGCGGCAGCTCCTCGAGCAGGCCGACTTCGACCTCGCACTCCTCGAAGAACTGGCGATCGACCCCCGGGCGTTCGACTTTCTCCATCCGGCGGCGAGTCGGCCGAATTATCTGTTCGGGCTCTGGGATCCGGAGCGGATCGATGCGCAGGGCCACTATCGGCGGATGGTCGTGCAGCAGGCGACGCTCGACGGCATTCTCTCGTGGCCCGAGGCGGCAGCCATGTCGCCGCTCGACACGATTCCGGAACGGCGGGCGCAACTGTGCCGTGAGTCTTCGGCGGTGCTCGCGGGCGTGATGCTGATGGCGTCGGGCCTCTCGGGCCGAGGCCCCGGCGCCCATCATGCCGGCCTGCCGCTCGCCGAACTCCTGCCGCGGATCGCAGGGTACCGCGACGACTTCTACCGCTGGCTGCTCGACACGCTCCCGCCCGACCATCGCCAGCGGCTCGACGCGGAAATGCAGCGGCTTCGCCAGCCGTTCGGCGGCGTGCGCCGGCACATCAACGCGCTCCTGGCAGCGCGCCGGGCACGGCAGGTGGAGAACGTGGCGCTGGCCGCGGTGCTCGCGCAACTCGGGCGTGCCGAGGGGGCCGACCGGCTCGCGAGCCGCGTGCCCGCCGCATCGGCGCGGCTGTTCGCCCGGATCACGAGCCATGTCGTCGGGGCGCGGAGGGCACTCGCCGGCGCGGCAGGCGGTGCCGACGAGGCCCTCGCCCGGCTCGATGCGGCGACCGACCTGCTCTTCCGCGCGGTGGGCTGTGGGGCTGCCGTCGATCCGTGGAACATCCTCGGCCTCGGCGGCCAGTTTCCGCTGCACGAACCGGGGGGCGAAAGCCTCACCGATCCCCGGGTCGACGATCTCGTGGCGGTGACGGGTTCGATCCTCGAGGGCTATGCCGTCGCCTGGCGCGTGGCCCGGCTCGATGGCGCCGAGTCGGACGCGACGCGGGCTGCCGCCGCGCTCGAACGACTTGCGACCTGGTGGGACCGGCACGCGACGACGACCGTGTCGGGCGTGTCGCATCTTTCCGGTCGTGAGATTCTTGATTCGACCCGCGAGGTGATCGCGGCGCTCGAACGCCGGCGCGGATTCATCGATGCCCCGCCGCCCGCGTTTTGGCGCAAGGAGGTCGGCGATTTTTCTGCATCGGAGAGCCACGCTCAGGCGGCGGCGGCACTCCTCGACGAGGGTGACCTCGACGGCGCCATGGGGCTGCTCGTGCATTGGGTGTCGCTCCTCGAAGGGACGGCCGTGGAACGGTCGGGGGCCGACTGGCTCGCCGCCGCGGCCCGCTGGACGGCGCGGGCGGTCGCCGACACGTCGCCGTCGGGGCGAACCCGCGTGCGGCGGTTCCTCGAACTCGTCGACGCGAACACCAGCAGTGTCGTCGACTGCCTCGAACGCGTGGCCGGACAGGGCGACGTGGGAGGCCGTGGGGCTGCCGTGCCACCCGACGACCGGCGCGGCGGTGACGAGACGGCCTCCGACGACCAGATCGACGAGGAGGAGCGGGTCGCCTCGGCCTATGAGTCGATGGTGTGGCGTGACTCCGCCGACGACGGCGTCGACGGGGGCATGCTCGACGTCGATCTTCCCGGAGCCACGCGGTCCGGGGGGATGGCGGAGATCGAGCAGGCGGCCGAATTCCTGGCCGGCGTCTGCCGGTTGTTGAGGCATGCCGTCACGGCCTCATGTGCCGTCGACGTGCGCGAGGGCACGGTGCCGTCGCGGGTCGATGTCGATTCGGCGCTCGGCTGGCGGCACACGCTCAAGCGGCTGCGGCGCACCTTCGTGCGGGCCGCCGACCAATTGGCGGCGACCGATGCGGCCCCGCCGCCCGGCATGCCCCCCGCCGAATTCGACCGTCTGCGCTGGCAGCGCGATGCCGCCGTCGAGCGGCTCATCGACGCCGCCGTGCAGGCGACTGAAACGCTCTGGATCGTGTCGGCCCGCATCTGCCTCGGCGGCAAAACCGCCGGAGCGACCGGGCGGCCCACGGTGGGTGGGCTCTTCGCGGCGCTCCTCGTGGGCGACGTGCCGGCCGCCCGCGAGGCGCTTGCCGCCGTGACGAACCGGCTTGCGGGGAAGGCTGTCCTCTATGTACCCATCTCCCGCGGGGGCCGGCCGCTACGGATCGTGCGGGCTCGGGGTCGCGAGCGGCTCCTCGAACGGCTCGCGGCGTGTCTGCCGCGGCTGGGGTTCGTGACGGAAACGTCGGAGCTCGTCCATCTGGCCAAGGCGCTCGAGAGCCGTCGGCCTCCGGGGGCCGCGAGCGTGAGCGAATTTGACCGCGTGTTCGAGGCGGCGACCGCCGCGCTCGTCGAGCGGATCGTGGAAAGCGCGCAGGCCCCCGGCCGCGACGGCGTCGTGCCCGGCGCGGCGACGGTGACCGAGCGGATTCTCGCGGGGCTCTCGCTGCTTGTGCCGCAACTGCTCGACACGTGGATGGCGCACGCCCGGCAACTGCGGCTCTCGGTGCTCGAGCGCGTGCGCGACCCGAAGGCCTTCGCCGTGGTCAAGGAGTTCATCGAGCAGTACGGGGCGGGATTGTTCACGCAGCATCTGCTCGCCCCGCCGTCGCTCCGTGGCATTCTCCGCGGCGGCGTACGACACTACCTCGAGCAGCTCGTCGAGCGGCACGCGGGCGAGCAGACCGAGGAGGCGACCGGCGGCCGGCCGCGGTTTCCGGTGCGGCTCGTGGAGGATCTCGAACGCGAGATGGTGCCCGTCAAGCAGGCGGCGGCCCGGCTGCGGTTCGTCCTCGAGTGCATCGCGGAGAATCATGCGGAGTACCGTGACTGGAACTCGACCACGACGCAGTCGGATCGCGGTGAGCACCTCCACATCCTTCTCGACTTTCTGCGGCTCAAGGCGGAGTACGACCGGATCGCGTGGACCCTCCGGCCGGTGAACATGGCACACCGCGTGCTCGCCCGGCGCGGGCTCCACGAGGCTGCCGCGGCGTGGCGCGGCAGGATGCGCGACGAGACGCGTGACACGGCTGCCGATCTCGTGGCACGGTTGGAGAAGCTCGAGGCGTTCTGGGGCGTGCGGCTGGCGAGCGTGGCCGACCGTGTCGGGCGACCGTTCACAGCCGTGCTCGAACAGGACGAACTGGAATCGCTCGTCGAGCCGGCGGTGGCCGAGGCCACGGCCGGTGCGCCGGCCGGCGCCGGTGATACGCTCGAACAGCGGGCCGAGGGCCTGCTCGGGCAAGGGAGTGGATCGGGCGTCGAGGTGCCCGACTGGCTCGAACGGCTCGGAGGCGCGGTGGAGCGGGCGCTCGAACGGGCCGACGCCGGCACCACGGCCCGGCTGCGGTCCGGCACGCTCCCCGACGCGGTGCCATGGGTGCCGCTCGCGTGGGAGTCGCTCGAGACACTTCTCGCGAAGAGGTAGGCCGCCTGCGCGCGGTACAACAACGTGATGCGAGAGTTCGGTGACACGCACGACACGGATGGCACCTCCGAGCCACGGCGGGCGCTGGCGGCCTGGCTCGCCGGCCCGATCGGCCTCGACGCAGTGCTCTCGATGGCCGAGCGGCTGGCGTGGGAGGTGTCGGAGCCGGACGGGCGGCCTCCGACGCTCCTGCTGTTCGAACTCGAGCCGTCGATCACGGTCGGCCGGGCGGGTTCGCGGACCGACGTCGACCTCACCGACGACGAACTCCGCTCGCACGGGCTGCCGCTCAGGTTCGTGGGGCGCGGTGGCGGCGCGGTGGTTCACGGCCCGGGGCAGGTGTGTGTGTCGCTGTTCGCGACACTCGCCGATCTCGGCCTCGGCCGTTACGACGTGGGCGCCTATCTCGAACGCTTCGAGCATGCGCTCGAGGCGGCCGTGCGAACGGTGCGGTGCGGCGCGGCGCGGGATTCGAGCCTGCCGGGCATTTTTGGCCGCACGGGGCTGCTCGCGGCCGTCGGCGTGGCCGTCCGGCGCGGTGTCGTGTGGCATGGCGGGTTCTTGAACGTCTGTCCGGCACTCTCGCTTCAGCACCGCGTGCGATCGCTGTCTGTCGCCGCCAAGGCGGGAATGCGTACGATGGGTTCGATCGAGGCCGACGTGCAGCGGCCCGTCAGGATCCAAGACGTGCGCTCGGCGCTCGTGCAGCAGATGGTCGATGCCTTCGCCTTTCCGCGGGTGCACGTGCAGGCGGGTTTTCCGCTGCCCGTCGCAGGTTCGTCGTCGCGTCATCGGGAGGTGGCCAAACGTGTCGGATAGCCAAGCCAGCCCATCGTTCGCACTGCCGATCGTGACGCTCGAGCCGCCCGCGCCACCGCCCACCCCGGTGCGCCGGCTGCCCCCGTGGCTGCGGCAAAACCTCGGCGTTGGCGGCGGCCACGCCGAGACGGCCGATCTCATCGCCGAACTCGGCCTCGAAACCGTCTGCTCCTCGGCGAAGTGCCCCAACCGGCTCGAATGCTGGTCGTCGCGCACCGCGACGTTCATGATCCTGGGGAACGTCTGCACGCGGCCCTGCGGCTTCTGCTCGGTTCCCAAGGGGAAGACCGAGGAGCTGGAGCTCGACGAGCCCGAGCGGGTGGCCGAGGCGGCCCGGCGGCTCGGTCTCGCGCACGTCGTGATCACGAGCGTGACCCGCGACGACCTGCCCGATGGCGGCGCCGAGCACTTTCGGCGCACGGTCGAGGCGGTGCGGGTGGCGACGGGCGCGGCGGTCGAGGTGCTCGTGCCCGATTTTCTCGGCAAGCCCGGCGCTCTCGAACGGCTCATGGCCGCGAAGCCCGACGTCTTCAACCACAACACGGAGACGGTGCCGCGGCTCTATCGCACCGTCCGCGGCCGCAAGAGCGTCTATGCGTGGACGCTCGAGCTGCTCGCGACCGCGAAGCGACTCATGCCCGACGTGAAGACGAAGAGTGGCCTCATGCTCGGCCTCGGCGAGACCCGCGACGAGCTCCTCGACGTGTTCGCCGATCTCCTCGACCACGGCGTCGACTTCCTCACGCTCGGTCAGTATCTCCAGCCGACGCTCGATTCGCTGCCCGTCGAGCGGTACGTGCCGCCCGAGGAGTTCGACGAACTGGGTGCGCTCGCGCGCAGCATGGGCTTCAATCGCGTCGCCTCGGGCCCGCTCGTCCGCTCGAGCTACCACGCCCGCGAGATGACCGTCTAGCACGCGGGGCAAGCGTCTCGCCAAACTGCCCTGAACCGCAAGGCAGCAGATAACCACCCGCACTCGGAGCCGGCGGGTTGCGCGGGCGCCGGCTTCGGGCTCCCCGAATCCCGTCGCCGGACGTTCGCTACGGGCTGGCTGTCGCGCCTTCGGCGCCAGGGCCGGAGGCCCGGGTGAGCACCAGCGGGCGGAGGCCCGCCAAGCGAACAGCGGCACGATGCCGGGTGTTCGCATGAAGATGGCTCCGCTGGTGAGTAACGCCGGCTCCCGGAGTACGGGCAGCCCCTCGCCTCCTCCGTAGCGACAGAGCTC
>JBAXUY010000136.1:0-7654 GCA_037129475.1 Planctomycetia bacterium
GTCTCGATCGTCTCGTCCTCCTCGCGGCCGGGCTCGCGGAGGTGCACGTGCATGTCGACGAGGCCGGGGCACACGACGAGCCCCGCGGCATCGATCGTCTCGTCAGCCTTGCCGATCGGCTGAGCCCCCTCGGCGCCGACGCCCACCACGAGCCCGTCGCGCACGAGCACGTCGTGCACGCCGTCGATGCCCTGCGAGGGATCGACCAGCCGTCCGCCGCGGATCAGGAGTGTGGCCATCAGACGATCTTCCCCTGGGGTCCGTGCGCGGAGGCGGCCGCCTGGCCACCACGGCCTCCGCAGGTCAGCCAGAGCACGCCCATGCGCACGGCCAGGCCGTTGGTCACCTGGTCGAGAATGAGCGACTGCGGGCAGTCGGCCACCTCGGCCGTCACTTCCACACCGCGGTTGATCGGCCCCGGCGCGAGAATGAGGAGGTCTCGCTTCGCACGCTTCAGGCGCTCCCGCGTCATCGCGTAGAGGTGGGCGTATTCCCGGACCGACGGAAAGGGTCGCGTGTTCTGTCGCTCGAACTGGATCCGCAACAGGTTCAGCACGTCGCAACGGGGCACGATCGCGTCGAGATCGTGAGACACCTCGACGCCGACTTCGCGCCACCGCTGCGACACGAGCGTCGGCGGACCGCAGAGAATCACCTTCGCACCCAGCTTCAAGAGCCCCCACACGTTCGACCGCGCCGTGCGACTGTGGGCGATATCGCCGACGAGGCCGACCGTCGCGCCCGCGAGGTCGCCGCGGTGCTCGCGGATGGAGAAGATGTCGAGCAACCCCTGCGTCGGATGCTCGTGTGGCCCGTCGCCCGCGTTGATGACGCCCACGGCGAGGTGCTGGGCGAGGAGATGAGGCGTGCCGGGAGTGGCGTGCCGGACCACGACCGCGTCGACGCCCATCGCTTCGAGGTTCTTGGCCGTGTCGATGAACGACTCCCCTTTCGACAGGCTGCTCGACGAGGCGGCGAAGTCGACGACGTCGGCGCCGAGCCGTCGCGCGGCGAGAGAAAAACTCGTCCGGGTGCGCGTCGAGTTCTCGAAAAACAAATTGACGATCGTCCGGCCGGTCAGCACCGAGAGCTTGCGGCGGCAGCCGTCGGTCGCCTCCTTGAATCGTGCCGCCGTGTCGAGCAACAGGCGAATTTCAGGGCTCGAGAGCCGTTCGAGGTCGAGCAGGTTGCGATGCCCCCACCCATCGGGGAAGGCCTCGGGCTCGAAGGACGTCGCTGTCATGCAGGGAAATCTCGGCAGGTGGGGAGGGATTCTACATCGGAGCCTGAAAACTCGCTTCCAATCCCCGCCGCGGCGCTTCTTCGGGCGTTCGTTCTGGCCTTGCTGCCGCGATCCGTGGGTTTCTACTCTCCCGCCCTCTTCCAGCCCCGGCCGGCCGGAAGGATATCCGTGTGGAAAGCGCCAGCTCATGCCGACCAGCAGACCGCCGACACGTGCCGCCCTCCGGCTTCTGGCCGGCGCCGCCCTCGTCGCCCACAGCGGCTGCATGTCGGCATTGACGACGACCAGCCTGCGCGACGTGGTGCTCGAGACGGTCGGCTCCGTCGCCGAGGCCACGGCGGGAGACGTGAGCGGTGTCGCCCGAGACGCCGACGTGTCGGCGAGCGTCGCGACGGACGACACGGCCGACGACGACGCGGTCATCTCCGAGCCGGCGAAGCCGCTGTCGCTCGACGAGGCCGTCGACCGGGCCGTCTCACGCCTGAACGGCGTCGGAGAACTCGACGCCGCCACGCAGGCCACGCTCCTGTCGATCCTCGAAAACACGAACCCCCAGGACTGGCCGGCTGCGATCGATGCGTTCACGGCATCGCTCGAGGTCCACCGACCACCCCGGCCGATCGCCGCCCCCGTGCCGCCTCCGGTGGTGCCGGTGGCTGCCACCGAGCCCGAGCCAGCCGAGTCGCTCGTGTTCCCCGCGACGCTCGCGTTTCCATCTCCGCAGGCGGAGCCGGAGAAGATCGCCTTCGTCGAAGCGGCACGGCCCGTCGGCCCCGAGCCGCTCCTCTCGTTCGGGCCAGCGACGCCCGCCGACGAACCAGTCGACGCCGTCGCGCCGGCCGTGGTGGCGCAACCCTTGGGCGCTGAAGACCCGCTGTCCATCGAGGAACGGCCGAGCGATGCGTCGCAAACCGTGCCCGCATCGCCCACGCCCACGTTGGCGGTGCGGAATGCCTGCTTCGTGACCCGTGTCCGGGCCTGGGGCGTGGTGGACCGCTTCCCCGAAGCGGCCTTCCGCCCGGGGCAGGACGTGATCGCCTACTTCGAACTCGACGCGCCGACCGCCCGGCAGTCGGCGGCCGGACACTCCACGAGCATCGACACCCTCTTCCGGCTGGTCACCGCCGACGGCCGCCAGATCGGCCAGTGGGACTTCGAGCCGATCGACGAGACCTGCCACGCCCCGCGCCGCGACTACTTCGCCCGCTACTTCCTGCGCATCCCGGAGACCGCCTCGCCCGGGCCGTGCCGGCTCGAATTCGTGGTCACCGATCTGGTCGCCGGCACCTCGACCGAGGCGCACCTCGACCTCGACGTGCGCTGACGGCGACTCCGCCGGCACGATCGCCAGGGAAATCGCCGCCGCCCCTCGTGTCGCCTACGGCGGCGGGAGCGGTTTGATCTCTTCCGGCTGGGCCTCGCCCGGGAGTTGCAGCGGCTCGTCCGGGAACTGGGCCGGAGGCCGGCCGCCAGCGGCCGGCGCCGGCGGCGGGTTGCCGAGTTCCCCATCGAATTTGTCGAGGCCGGTCGCGGCCGGCGCGTCGGCTCGAGGCGGAAACTCCTGGAGCTGCAGGAGGTCGGCGATCTGCACGGCACCGGTCCAGCGATCCGACTGCGCCTCGACGAAGGCGAGCTCCGTCTCGGTGAGGATCCGCTGCGCCTGCAGGAGGCTCAGGAACGTGACCTCGCCGCGGCCGTAGAGCGTTTGCGTGAGCTGCACCGTCTCGCGGGCCTTCGGCAGGATGTACTGCTCATACCACTCCACGAGCCGCTGGGACGTGCGGTAATTGGCGATGGCCTGGGCCGCCTGCGTGGCGAGATCGAGTTCGATCGTACGCAGGTCGGCCCGCGACGAGGCGATGTCGGCACGAGCCGAGCGGATATTGCCCTGATTGCGATCGAACAGCGGCACGGCCATCATCACCTGCGCGAGCCCCTGGTCCTGCGGCGGCCCGCCCACCTGTCGCTGGTAGCCGCCAAGCAGGTTGACGTTGGGGATCGGCTGCACGACCGCCCGCTCGAGTGCCCACTGCGCTCGGGCAATCTCCGCTTCGGCGGCCCGAGGCTTGGCGTTGAGCCGCACCACGGCTTCCTGCAAGGCCTTGAGGTCGAAGTTGGGCAGCCGCTGAAAAAGATCGGCCTCGAGCCTGCCGATGTCGGCGCGTGGCAGACCGATCGCGGCTGCCAGTTGTCGCCGGCCGGTCTCGATGTAGACCGAGGCATTGAGCAGCCGCACCTCGGCCCGATCGCGCTCGATGCTCCAGAACAGCACGTCGGCCTTCGTGCCTTCGCCCGCCTCGGCAAGCTGGCGGCCGATCTCGTACGACCGCTTCGCGATGTCGAGCAGGAGTTTGTAGATCTCGACGCGCCGCTGCGACACGAGGAGGGCGTAGAAGCCCCCGCGAACCTCCTTGAGCACGTCGAATCGTGCACGGATCAGCTGGTATTCAGCCTTCTGCACCTCGCGGAGCGCGGCCTGCTGCGACAGCCGCAGCTTGCCGGCCGTCACGATGTCCTGCGCGACGGTGCCGCTCCACTGGCTGTCTACACCCGCGGCCTGCGGCGTGAAGCCGGCGATGACGGGATTCGGGTACAGACGGGCCTGCACGGCCTTGCCGCGAGCCGCCTCGACGGATGCGAGTGCCTGCCGCAGTTTCGGATGGCTGCGCATCGCGAGATCGACGAACTCGGGCAGCGTCTTCGGGCTCGGTCCGTGGATGACGTCGCCGGGCAGTTCCACCGGCAGTCCGACCGACGCGTCGTCGGGAGGTGCGATGAGGGTCGTGCCAGGATCGGCGACCCGCATCGTATCGGGAGGCCGTGGCCATTCCTCGGCAGCGGCGCTCCGGACTGCGAAGCACCCGATGGCCGAAATGGCCGCCACAAGACCGCAACGCCGCACGAGGTGGAAACTTGGATGCACGAATCTCATTCCTGCTAGGGTCCGCCTCGTCGGATTCCCCTTCGGCATCGGCATACCCGGTACGACTGCTTCAGAATTCCGACCTCCGCGGCTCCCTGACAGGCTGCGCAGCGGAATATCACGCTGGCTGGGTACATTGGGGGCTTTACTGGAACTTTTCGCCCGCCCCGTGGATGGAGTCCTGCCCCGCGTGTCGATCCTGCAAGCCGAGCATCTCGAAAAGACGTTTGCCGCAGGTGCGGCCGGGGCCGCCGGCGTGCCGGCGGTTCGTGGCATTGATCTCGCGATCGAGACGGGGGAGTTCGTCGCGATCACGGGAGCGTCCGGCTCGGGCAAGAGCACGCTGCTGCACATGCTTGGCGGCATCACGCGGCCCACCGTGGGTCGCGTGATGCTCGAGGGCGTGGACCTGGCCGCCCTCGACGACGACGCGCTCGCGGTCGTCCGGCGGCGGCGGATCGGATTCGTCTTTCAGCGATACAACCTCCTCCCGGAACTTTCGCTCGCCGAGAACGTGGCCCTCCCGCTCGTGCTCGACGGCGCTTCGAAACGCTCGTCCCACGACGCGGCCACCCGGGCACTCGCCACGGTCGGCATGGAGCATCGGGCGACGCACCGGCCCGACGAACTGTCGGGCGGCGAACAGCAGCGTGGCGCGATCGCCCGGGCACTCGTGACCAGTCCGGCCATCGTGCTCGCCGACGAGCCGACAGGCGCCCTCGACTCGGTGAATTCCGGTCGCGTCGTCGACCTGTTGCGGCAGCTCGTGACCGAGCGACGCCAGACGGTGATCCTCGTCACCCATGACCCGGCGATTGCAGCCGCCGCAGGCCGTACGATCCGGATCCGTGACGGTCTCGTGGAGTCGGACACCGCAGGAGCACGATCGGAATGAGGCTCGGCGGCCTGCTGCTGCGTCAATGGCGCAACCGACCGGGACGCGCGTTGGCCACCGCCGCGAGCGTCGCCGTGGCGGTGGGTGCCGTCGTCGCCACGTGGGTCTCGGCCGACGCGTCGCGGGCCGGCTACCGCCGACTCACCGCGGCGGTCGAAGGGGTGCCGTCGATCGATGTCTCGGCCCGCGGTGGCGGCCGGTTCGACATCGACACGCTGCCCCGACTCGCCGACGCAGGCGGAGTGCGGGCCGTGGTGCCGCTCTTCTACCGTCCGACGCTGCTCCGCGTCGGCGAGAAACGCGTCCGCGAGATCGCCGTGGGCGTCGATGCCGCCACCCTGGTCGACACCGGTCTGCTGGCACTCACGGCCGGCCGCGCCTGCGTCGGCCCCGACGAGGTCGTGCTCGAGGCGGGGCTTGCGGCCGGGCTGGGCAAGTCGATCGACGACGACGTGATCTTCTTCGCGCGGCGCAAGATCACCCGGCTCACGATCGTGGGCCTGGCGAAAGGCGAGTCGACGAGATGGTTTGCCGAGGGCGCCGGGGTGATCGTCGACATCGCGGCGCTTTCCGACATGTCACGGTCACTCGGCCTGGTCGATCGTGTGCGAGTCGTCCTCGAGCCGCAGGCATCCCGGCCCGAGGTGCTCGCCCGTGTGGCCGCCCGGCTGCCCGATTCGCTGCTCGCGGAGGTGCCTGCGGGTCGATCGAGCATGGCCGAGGACGTGCTGCACTCGGCCGATCTCGGCCTCGACTTCGTGACCGGCCTCACCGTCGCGATGGCCTGGTTCATCGTGGGCAACGCGATGCTCATGAACGTGACCGAACGCCGCCGCGGCTTCTCGCTCCTGCGGCTCCTGGGGGCCACCGGCAGCCAGATCAGGCGGTTCGTCACGCACGAAGCGGCGATCCTCGGTGCCTGCGGGGCGATCGTCGGCGCGGGGCTCGGCCTCGCGGCGGCCGGCCCGATCTCGGCCGGCATCTCGCGGGCGCTGCAGGCACCGGCCGGTTCGCTCGTCGTGCACCCGGCCGTCGTGCCGCTCTCCATCCTGCTCGGCACGCTGATCGCCGTGGCGGGTGCGTGGTGGCCGGCCCGCGAGGCGACTCGCGTCGATCCCCTCGAAGGGCTCGACAGCGCTCCGCCTCCACCACGCGGGGTCTCCCGCGGCTTCTTCGCGCTCGCACTCGGACTCTGGGGGGCAGCGGCCGTGATCATGACGTTCGTGCTCCTGGAGAGGCTGCCGCCACGGGCGGCGGTACCCGCCGGGATCGCGATGATGCTCGCCTTCGTGGCCACGACGCCCATCCTCTTGCCGCCATTGGCCCGAACCGTGGCGTTCGCGGTGCCGGAGCGATTCCGAATCGAGGGAACGCTCGCGCTCGAACACATTCTCCGGCAGCCCGTGCGCACCGCACTCACCACCGGCGTGCTCGTGGTGGCCGTGAGTAACGGCATCGGGCTCGGCCATGCGATCCGCGACAATGTCGACGACGTGCTTGGCTGGTACGGCCGCATGATGCGGGCCGACTGGATGCTCACCCACGCGGGCATGGTGAGCGCCGCCGCCGAGTCGGAAGGGCCTGATCCGCGCACCGCGGAGGAGGAGGTTCGTATCCTGCCCGGCATCAAGGGCGTGGAAGGCATCGGCGTGGCGACGGGCCGCGTGGCGGGCGTGGCCTGCGTGGTGGTGGCCCGCGACGTCTCCCCCGGGGCGCCGCTCCCGGTCGAGCCCGTGGGTGCGTCGGCAGCCGACCTGCGGGCCGCGTTCGACCGCGGCGAGGCCGCGGCCGGCACCGTGCTCGCCCGGCGCACCGGCATCAAGCCCGGCGACGAAGTCGCGGTGGAAGTCTTCGGCCGCACGACAAAAGTGAAAATCGCCGCGCTCGTCGTCGACTACACCTCGGGGGGATCCTCGATCCATCTCGAGCGATCCGCCGCCCGGAAGCTCTTCGGCATGACCGCGGCCGACATCCTGCTCGTGACCGCCGAGCCGGGACAGGCCGCCGGACTGCGCGAGCCGCTCGCGGCGATCGCCGACGAGCATTCGCTGCTGCTCAAATCGTTCGCCGACGTGCAGTCGTTCATCGACCGGATCGTGAACGGCGTCGTGGGATCCTTGTGGGCGATCCTCGGCCTCGGCTTCGTGGTGGGCAGCCTGGGCGTGGCCAACACCGTGACGATGAACGTGCTCGAAAAGAAGCGCACACTCGGCCTCCTGCGCACCGTCGGCATGACCCGCGGCCAGGTGACCCGCATGGTGGTGCTCGAAAGCCTCCTCCTCGGCATCTCGGGCGCCTTGATCGGTCTCGTCGGCGGCCTCGTGACGGCCGTCTTCATCCAACTCGCCAGCCAGCCGCTCCTCGGGCACCCCATCCGCCCCTCGTTTCGCCCCGGCGTCGTGGCGGCGAACCTCGTCGCCGCAATCGCGGTCACGGCCCTCGCCGCCTGGCTCCCCGCCCGCCGCACGGCCCGCCTCGATCTCCTCGAAGCGATCTCGAGCGAGTGAGCAGAACTTTCATCCGGCTCCACATCAACGTGCCCAATCCGGCTCGGGGTTACCCCGTGCCGTCTCGCCGGACGTTCGCTGCGGCC
>JBAXUY010000137.1:0-7614 GCA_037129475.1 Planctomycetia bacterium
CCAGCTTGTACGTCGCGTGACGGTCGAGGTTCGCAGCGTTGCGATCGTATCGGCGCGTTGTGCGCGGATCGGCGTGTCGTGCGAAATCCTGCACATCGCGCAGCGGCACGCCAGCGTCGAGCGCGGCCGTGATCGCCGTGTGGCGCAGACTATGGGGCGAGATGCGCTTCGAGATGCCAGCGCGCTCGGCAACGGTGCTGACGAGCTTCGCCACGTTGTGCCGGTCGAGTGCCTTCCCCGTCGACGTCTGCAGAATGAGCCCGGTCGTGCGCGTGCCGATAACGGCTTCGAGCGCGTGGCGGGTCGGCGCGTTCAGCGGAATGACGGCCTTGTAGCTGCCCTTGCCGCTGACCGTCACGACGAGGTGTTCGCCCTGCTCGAAGACGTCCTCGACGCGCATCGCCAGCGCTTCGGAGACGCGTAGGCCGTTGTGGATGAGCAGGCGCACGAGCAGGCTAGTGCGCTCCCCCATCGTGTCGGCCGTGGCGATCATGCGACGAGCTTCGTCACGCGTCAGGCCTTGCGTCGTCGAGACGGTCGAGCGCTTCGGTCGGCGCACGTTGGCGACGGGGTTCACGGTGATGATCCCCTCGTCGATCGCGTAGGCGTGCAGGCTGCTCAGGGCTCCGAGACGACGGGCGAGCGTGGAATCGCTTACGCGGCGACGTCCCTGCTCGTCGAGGTCGGCTTCCATGCTGCGGCACCACGCGTCGACAACGACACGGCTCGCCGGGAATGCGGGTGCGTTGTGCTCGTCGCACCACGCTTCCCACGCGTCGAGATCGCCACGGTAGGCGTCTCGTGTGTGGATGCTGGCGAAGCTGCCAGCGTGCGCGAGTCGAAGCTCGTCGAGGTTGGCGGGAGCTGCAAGGTTGGCCGGGGTCGTCACGGGCACGATCGTGGTCGACGTCATGCGACGAAGGTACCACACTTACCCCATAACGGGCAATATGGGGTAGTTGCAAACACCGTTGCATTCGTGTTGCAGATGCAACGGCATGTTGCACCGTCGTGTACCTTCGTTGCAGGGATCGTCGAGCTGCTCAGAGGGGGCACAAGTGACCGAACCGAAGCTATTGACCGTGGCGCAGGCAGCGCAGCGGCTCGGCATCACCGAAGCTGCGCTCAGGCGCAGGATCGAACGCGGTTCGTTGTCCTCTCTAATGCGCGGCGGTCGGCGCATGATTCCCGTGTCGGCGGTCGACTACGCGCTCGACGTGGCGCAGAGTGCAACGGGTGGTAGTGGGGGTGGGGAACGTGGCGAACGCGTTGCAGACAGCGTTGCACCCGGTGAAAGCGATTCGGTCGAGCTCGTCAGGCAGCTCGGCAAGGCGATCGAGGTCGTGCGCGACGAGACCGAGAAGCGCGTCAACGCGGAGCACGAGCGTGACGCGGCGGTCGAGCGCGAGCGATCCGAACGTCAGGCGCGTGAAGCCGTCGAAGCGGAGCTCGTCGAGGTGCGCGCCACGGTTGTGCAACTACAAGCGCAGCTCGAAGGTGGGGGAGAAGCGGCAGACGAATCGCCGGCAATGGTCGACGCGATCGCTGAGCAGGACACAAGCGCGCCAATGCCGGCAGCTCCCGTGGCTGCTGAGCCGCGTACGGCGTGGTGGCGGCGAATGCTCGGCGGCTCGCCCGACTAGAACCGCGTCAACCTGCGACGAGCACGGCGCGACGGCTTGCGCGTGTTGGGCTGCGTCGGCAGGGTGCGTGCAGCTGCGTCGACCGTGGTGAAGTGTCCCGCGATTCGCCACGCGTTGACGACGATCCGACGGTGTTCTCGACGCTCGGCGAGTGGGGGATCGTGGCGGTGCATGGCGTCATCGTTAGTACGGCGCGGCGGTACTTGCAACACGGGGATGTTGGTCGTGTTCTCCCCGTCCGGGGCGGGTGGCAAACTTACCCACATGACACGGAAGCCGTACAGAGTCCACGACGCGCGCGTTGCCCTTGCCGAGCTCGGCGTCACGGTGTCCGCCGTTGCTAACGCTGCAGGCGTGTGGCCGTCGGCGGTGTCGCGCCAGCTTGCAGGCGAGCGCTCGATCAGCGAGCCCGTACGCGCTGCGCTCATCGAGCTCGTCGGCGACGAAGGGCTCGAGACCGTCACCGCCGCGATCCCTGACCGATCGGAGCAGGCTGCAGCGTGAGCGAGAACCGCGTCAACCTCGACGAGCTCGGCGTCACGATCCCCGTGGTGCCACGCGTGGCGATCCCTGTCATGCCGTCGGCGCTCGCGCGGATCAACGCGAGCCCGTTCGCAGAGCTGTCGCGGAAGCTGGCGAGCCTGCAGCGCGCTTCGAGCCCGTTCGCTGCGCTGGCCGCATCGCTGGCGAAGGCGTCGGTGGCAATGGGTCGAGGGCTGCGACGTACAGGGGAGCTGTTCCGATCGCACCGGCCGACGCATTCGCCCGAATGTGAGTGCGAAACGGAGCGCGACATGTTGTTCGAGACGTTGTACGCGATGCGTGAAGCGCTCAGGCTCACGCCACGCGATCGGCAGCGAAACATCGGGCAGCTGCTCACACACGGGCAAGACCTCGACACCGAAGCCGGAATCATCGCGTTTGCGCGCCACGTTATCGGCGTCGTGCGGCGGCTTGTCACGCGAGCTGTCGCGTATGTCCGGCCGCACCGTGAGCGCGTTATCGCTCCCGCTATCCGCGTTCGTCGCGTGTGGGCTGTCTACAGCTCGCCACGGCCTCAACGAATCGGCGTAGGTATGACGAGTCGGCCACGCGCACCGGGCTTCGTCTCGGCGCTGTCGCGTGTAACGGCTGCGCCTGCTCGACGTATCCCAATCCTTCGAGGATTGCCCGTGTAGGTGCCTTAGAAACGCCAAAGGCTCCGAGGGTGCAACCTCAGAGCCTTAGAAAGGCGACGCAACGATGACTAACTCCAACACCCACAATACCGGCGATCCCGGACGGTTGCAACACGACTTGATTGGCGTGTGCGCGGTCGACTCCGGCTGCCTTGTAATCACCGACCCGATGTACGTCATGCCGGGAACCTCTGGCGTCGATGCCACGAACCTGCTCGACGAGTGCGGGGAAGCGCCTCAAGGCGGCGGCGGTGTCCTGCCACGCAAGCGCGACGGCGAACCGCTGGCCGTGGCGCTAAATGACTTCGGCGGCGACGGCGTGTTCCCCGTGTACGCCGTCTACAGAGAAGGGCACCCCGGCGTAGCTCGCGTCGAGATTCGCTTCGATGAGGCGCGCACGCGAGCCGAGAACACCACGTCGCACCTACGCGTCGTGCACGACACCGACGACGACATTGTGGATGAGTCGGCAATCCGGCACGAGCAGACGATCGCGGAGCTGCTCGAAGGTGATGACGAGCCGATCATCGAGAAGCTGGCGAAGCTCGTCACCACGGCCGTCGTGCAAGGCATCGAAAACGACTTCCCGCAGGCCTTCGAGACGAAGCATCGCGAGAACACGATCGAGCGGTGTGACGAGCTCGTCGAAGCGGTCGGCCTGCGCCTGCTCAACATTGCGGGATTCGACGCGCACAAGCTCGTCGAGCAGAACACCGAGACGGGTGACGCGATCCTCGACGGCGTACAGGGCATCGAGTCGCGCCTACGCGTCGAGCCCGATGGGTTGCGTGCTCACTTCCACGAGTACGTCGACTCTGCGCTGCGCTCGCAGCTGCGCGTTGAGGAGAAACTCGGCACCGGCTCAGACGATCCCGAATGGCAGGCACGGCGCGATACGGCCGTCATCACGGCGCTGCACGAGCTGATCGACGGAATGCTTGACGCGTGGCGCGTGTGGGATGTCGTCGACGATCACCGCATGGCACAACGCATGGGCATGTGGCAGCTTCGGTATTCGGGAGCGCCGTCGTGAGCGCGCCAGAGATCACCTACAGGAACCCTGACGCGCTGATCGAGCGGCTACACGGCAACTTCTCTGCACGCGGCGGGAAGATCACCGCACTAAAGGCCAACGGCTTCGATGCGTGCTGCCCGGTGCACGGCGACACGAATCCGAGCCTGCACGTCTCGAAGGGCGACACGGGGATCGTGATGAACTGCCGAACGTGTAAAGCGAAAGCGCCCGAGGTGATGGAAGCCGTCGGATTCCTCGACGACAACGGCCAGCCGATGACCGTGGCGAGCCTGTTCTACGAGACCACGCACAAGGCACCGACGAGCTCGAAGCCAAAGGCCACGCACCTCGAACCCGTACCCGATCCGAAGCCGAAGGAGAAGCGGCAGACACCGCCGACGAAGTTCGGATCGAGCGTGCCGACCGCTGATCGTGAGCGCCTGCAGGCAGCTGCCGACGTCATCGCTCGGCTCGACGCTGAGCGCGCGATCGACCTCGACACGATCACCACGGCAGGGCTCGGCCTGTCGCGCGATGGGCGCATCGTCCTGCCGACGTACAACCGGGAGGGCGAACCGTCTCCGCGCTTGTGGCGCTGGCCGGATGAGCGCACCGACGAGCTAAAGAAGATGCATGGCGCGGGAGCTTCGAGCCCCGACCTCTACCCGCGTCCCGAAACGCCAGCATTCGCCGACGGTGCCGACGTGTATCTCGTCGAAGGCGAGCTCGACGCGCTCGTCGGACTCACTCACGGAATGCAGACCATCGGGTGCCCCGGCACGAACATGTGGAAGCCGGGAGATGCTGAGCGCTTCGCACGGTTCGGCAGCGTGACGATCATCACCGACGCTGATGATGGTGGCCGCGAATGGGCTACCGACGTCGGGAATGAGCTCCGCGAGGCAGGCGTACGCGTCATCGTGCGCGACTTCGGCGACACGGTGCCAAAGGGTTACGACCTAACCGACCACGCGCTCAGCTGCCGCGCCAATGACGTCGCACTCAGCATGGCGATCGAGCAGGTTCCAGCGGTTATCGGCGGCCGCGTTAGCGGCTCGATCGTCAGTCGTGAGCCCCTCGACCTACCCGTGCCCGACGTTGGCGGCATGTTCTACGCCGATGCCGTGCACATGGTCTACGGCGACGGCGGATCGGGCAAGACGTACATGGTGCTGGCCGCCTGTCTCACGAACATTCGTGAGCAGGGCGGCACCGTTGTGTGGTTCGACTACGAGTCGGGCAACAATCGCATGACGCAACGGTGTGAGCTGCTCGGCTTCACCGAAGCGGACGATGCGCGGTTCCACTACTACGACCTCACGCGGCAATCACCGCTGATGCCTAACCGCACCGACGTGCGCGCCTACGTCAAAGCGCACAAGCCGACCATCGTCGTGTTCGACGCGTTCGCTGGCGCATTCGTCGGCGCAGGCATGACCGACGAGAACACAAAGCGCCACGAGATCGAAGCGGTGCTCGACGGCATATTCCGACCCGCAAAGGCAGACGGAGCCGCATCGGTCGTGCTCGATCACAAGCCAAAGGGCAGCGAAGCGAAAAAGGGCTACCCGATCGGCAACGAACGCAAGCATTCCGGCGTCGACGTTGTTATCGAGGTCGACAGCCCCACCGAAGGCGTCACCCGCATGAAGGGGTGGAAAGATCAGGTAACCGGCGCGTACAACCGGCGCGGGAAGAAGATCGCCGAATACGTCTGGTCGAGCGATAGCCGAATCGTGCGAGCTGTCGACGTGGCAGACGCGCAGACGGCCGACGAGCCGCGTAAGCCGTTCCGACCGACCACGCTGATGCAGCGCGTATCCGAAGCGCTCGAAGCGGCCGGAGCCGAAGGGCTGTCGACGCGCAAGCTCGAAGCGGCCGTGTCCGGCAATCAAAGCGGCAAGCGTGCGGCCATTGCCGCGCTCGTGCGTGAAGGCTACGTCGAGGTCGAAGCGGGTGCATACGGCGCAACGCAACACCGCAGCGTGCGGACGTATCGCGTAGCTGATGACGAGCTCGCGCTCGACGTCGACCGCTAACCGACGAAGCCGATCAAGGCGTGCCCGTGTCCACCCCTCTAAAGGGGGTGGGCACACATGGGCACACTACGCCCAAAATGATGGGCACACTATGGGCACACCCGTGGGCACACCCGTGGGCACACTATGGGCACACATGGGCACACTTGGATGGGCACACTATGGGCACACGATTGGATTCGTGGGCACACCTATGGGCACACCTATGGGCACACTCGTGGGCGACGTTGTGGTGCCCTGCTGCGCGTCCCTGCTCGTGCGCGGCTGATTACCCTCACGCACACGGCCGCGACGTCAGAGAAGCGCTTGTGTGCGTCTCGGCGCTTGCCACGCTTGCAACGCCGTGTTGCATCCACGTTGCACGCGCGTAACGCATCCCCGCACGCTGGTGATCGTTTCTCTGATTCCTTGCGCGAGACCCCTACCGTCACGCGTGGCGCGGCATTGCCGGATGCCTCGTGTGGGCGCTTACCCACAAACGAATCGAGTCAATGCCTAATCGGTCTCCGTGGTAAATCCGGCGGGTGGGTCGAGGACGAGCGCAGACGAGCTGTAGACACCCTCGCCACGCTTGTGCACGCGGCCGCGAAACCCTGACGTGTCTGCATCGTCATGGGGTGGGTTGCCCTTGTATTTGTGCACAAGGCGTTGCAGCTGCGTGGCGACTGATTCAGATAGCCGGGGGTGGGGTTCGATTGCAGGATCTAAGCCATGAAACCCCTAGTCCGGCCATTTCGGATGGAAACTATTTTTTTAGGGGGGTTCGGTCGTGACCGTGGTGGGTTGCCTATTTCGTGGCAACGCGTCCGAGCGGCTTCCGACACTTTCAGCATGAAACCTGCACCCCACCTCACCCCCGCTGCAGCTGACGCCTACAGGCTCGCCGTCGCGCACCTCGGCGACGATGCTCCCGTGTTTGCTGATTCGATCCTGCGCTACGCCAACGCCGTCGACCTTGCCGCTCGTCTGCGCGACGATTGGCTCGACCGCGGATCGCCGATGTTCCTCGAACACACGAACGGCGCGTTGTACGAGCACCCTGTCGTACGGCAGATGCGTGGCGCTGAACGTGAGGCCGCGACGTTCGCCAAAGCGCTAAAGATCACGCCCGATTCGGAGCTATGGGCGAAGCGCAACGAACGAGATGCACACCGAAAAAAGGCTGCCTATGACGCAGCGCAGGCCGTGGAAATGGTCAACGATCCGAGCTGGCAGCCATTCTAGGTCTCGTCGGTGTCGGCGTTGGCGCGGAGCATCGTTTCCATGTTGTGCAGCTGCACAAGGAATGGCACGCCAGCGCCGTCGACGGGCTTCGGTGCCTGTCGTCCCCACCGCTTCGGGTAGCTGCGTTCTAGGTACCACGCGGCTGCCTGCCAACTGCGCGGCGCTGCGTCTCGAATGACGCTAATCGCTTCGAGCTCGGCTTCGGCGCGAGCCCTTTCTACTGCCTCTAGAAACTCTAGAAATGGCGAACCGCAATCGTCGGGGTGATCCTCGGCTCGACGAATCCACGAGTGCACCGTCGACGCGCTCACGCCTGCAGCTGCGGCAGCCGTCTCGATATACGCGCCAGCGCGCAGGCTTGCCACGATCGCGTCGTGCACGGCCGGGGTGAGCTTCGTCGGTCGAGCCACGCCTACCCCCTACCCTTCGAGCTCGTCGTCATCACCGGCGAAGTACGCGGCCAGCTTGTACGTCGCGTGACGGTCGAGGTTCGCAGCGTTGCGATCGTATCGGCG
>JBAXUY010000138.1:0-7542 GCA_037129475.1 Planctomycetia bacterium
TATCTGACCAGCGCAGGCATGGATGCCGGAGCGCAGGCAGATCCGAGTGAGCGAAGCCCAGGATGGGCGCAGCGAACGTCCGGCGAAACGGTACGGGGCAACCCCGAGCCGGTGGCGCACGAAGACCAAAGCTACCGGTCGATCTCGCCCATCACGATGTCGAGGCTCCCCACGATTGCCGGCACGTCGGCGATCAGGCAGCCGCGGCAGAGTTCGTGGAGGACCGAAAGGTTCGAGAACGAGCTCGAGCGGGCCCGGGCCCGCCACGGGATCGGCGAGCCGTCGCCGACCAGGTAAAAACCCATCTGGCCCTTCGGGCATTCGGTCTCGAGATACGCATCGCCCGCAGGGATCTTCTCCATGAGCTTGAGCGGCTCGCCGAGCGGACCCTTGCAGGCGGAATAGCGGTCGATCGCCTGGCGGACGAGGTCGATCGACTGCACGACTTCGAGCATTCGCACGAAAAAGCGGTGCCAACAGTCGCCGAGCACCGCATCGGCCGGCACGGCGGGGTAGGAGTGGTCGCGGGGATAGCGTCCGTCCTTCTGCACGGCCACCTCGAACGCGTAGCCGTCGTACATCGCGGTGTAGATGCTCTCGCCGTCGCGCCGCATGTCCTGGTCGACGCCGCTGCCGCGGAGCACGGGGCCCGAGCAGCCGTAGTCGATCGCCATGGCGGGCGACAGCACGCCGATCCCGGCCGTTCTCTTGACGAAAATCGCGTTGGTGGTGAGCAGCGCGTGGTATTCCTGGATCACCGGTTCGAACTGCTTCAGGAAGGCCTCGCACTTGTCGAGCCAGCCGGGCGGCAGGTCTGCGGTGAGGCCACCGACGGTGATGTAGCTGTACGTCAGACGGGCGCCGCAGGTCTCCTCGAAGAGGTCGAGGATTTTTTCGCGTTCACGAAAGGCGTAGAGGAACGGGCTGAAGGTTCCGAGGTCGAGACCGTAGGCACCCATGCCGACCAGGTGGCTCGCGATCCGACCCAGCTCCGCGATCAAGACCCGCAGGTGCCGGGCCTTCTCGCTGACCTCGTACTTCATCAACTTCTCGACCGCGAGCGCCCAGCCGAGATTCATGTTCATCGCGGCCAGATAGTCCATCCGGTCGGTGTACGGAATCCACTGGCGTGCCGACAGGTTCTCACCGATCTTCTCCGCACAGCGGTGCAGGTATCCGACGTGAGGCTCCACCTGCGACACGACCTCGCCGTCGGTCCGCAGCACCAGCCTGAGCACGCCATGCGTGCTCGGGTGTTGCGGCCCCATGTTGACGAGCATCTCGTCGGTACGGACGTCGAATTCGATGATCCGCGGATCGTCGTCGATGAGTTGAGCCATGGTGATGCGCCTCGTGAGAAGAGCGGCTACCGTCCCCTGATGCCGTGATACTCGAGCGGCATCTCGTAATCCTTGCGGAGCGGATAGCCTTCCCAGTCCTCGGGGCAGAGAATGCGTCGCAGATCGGGATGACCGACGAAATTCACACCCGACATGTCGAACACCTCACGCTCGTGCCAGTCGGCCGTGCGCCACACGCCTGCCACGCTCGGCACATCAGGCGGTTCACCCGGAGTGTCGTTCTTCCACCGGGGAAGGCTCGCTTTCAACACGAGGCTGACGCGGGCGGGGGTGCTCCAGAGGTGATAGACGAGCTCGATCCGCGGCTGCCAGGCGACCTTCGCCGCCTTCTTCGGATCCGGTTCGCACCAATCGACGGCCGTGACACACTCGAGGGAATCGAACCGGGGGTCCGACGACTCCTTCAGCCACCGCGATACATCGGCGATCCGCTCGGCAGCGACCTCGATCCAGGGATCGATCGCCTCGAGATTCCGGCCGGTGACGGCGCCGGGCAGGGCCGCTTCGAGCTTTTCCAGAAATGCCGGACCACGCATGTTCCTACCCTCGCCGTGTCGTGTCGCTCGCCTTCACCATCGGTCAGCCCGCCGCGTCAACCGGACGCAGCGCGGTCGGCCGATACCGCCCGCACCCAGTCGAGGTCACCACGGCTCCAGACATAGGCGAAGCCAATCAGCAGAACGACGAAGAAGGCGGCCATGTCCACCACGGCGGTCCGGGCGAGCAGCGAACCCGCTCGCGACACGGCCCACTCCGCCTCGGCCTGACGCTGGCTCCTGTCGCCCCGCGTGGCCTCGAGCCGGGTCTTCACCGCGTCGCTCGGCGTGAACGCCGGAACGGCCGGTGCCGCCACGCCCAGCTCCTTGAGCAGCCCCGCCGCGGCAGGGGCGAGTTCGGCGCCGTCGGCCTGCACCGTGACGAGCGCCGGATCGGACAGTTGCACCGCCTTCCCGAACACGGTCGCCCATGGGAAGAACAGCGCCACCTCGACGTCGAAAATGATGAACAACAGTGCCACGACATAGAACCGCAGATCGAACTGCACGAAGCTCGAGCCGATGGCCGGCTCGCCACACTCGTACACCTCGAGCTTCTCGGTGTTCGGCGCCCGCGGCCGCACCAGCCAGCCCACGAGCAGGTTCACGCACAGAAACGCACCGCCGAGCGCCACGAACAGGGCGACGTAGCCGGCGATCAGGGCGGGATGGGTGGGACTCATGCGAAGCCTACTGGTTCGGGCCGCCGTGCACCGGTTCGACGATCACCTTCGACGCCGCAACCGCCGTGGGATTGATCGTGGCCCGGCCCCACGCGACATCGACGGGCAGACGGGCGAAATCGACCATCGTTCCGTCGCGGCTGTAGCAACTGAGATCGAGCGTCGATCCCATGAAGATGCAGTCCACCGGACAGGGTTCCACGCACAGGGCGCAGAACATGCACTTGGAATAGTCGATGGTGAACCCTGTCACCTGGAAGCCCTTGCCACCGCTCACCCGCTCCTTGCCGATGTAGATGCAGTCGACCGGGCAGGCCTTGGCACACTGGTCGCACGCGATGCAGGTCGTCAGGTCGTAGCGGTGAAACCCGCGGTACCGAGCCGCCACGGGGGCGGGCAGTTCGGGATACTCGAAATGCTCGGTGAACGTGCGCCGCTTCTGGTCATACGTGCTACCGAAGACTCGCAGCGTGACCGCCATGCCCTCGAGCACGGTTCCGATGGCCGAAAACAGATTGCGAAACCAGGATTGCATGGTTTTGCAGGCGGGAGACAGGGGACGACGACGGCTCCGCGAGAGTATAGGAACCGGTGCGGCACCAACAAGCACCGTGCGGAAACACGGCGGCATCAACACGTTGCGACGTTGCGGCAGGGTGTCCACGCCGCAGCGGGACGTCGAAACATGCACGTTCAGCCCAAAGATTGCGGCTTTTCCACCCCGCCCGCCCCCCGCAGAATGCTTGACTCTCGACCGGAAACCTTTACAGTTAAGAGGTTTGAGTCGAGTGCGGTCGGCGTCGCCTCGGCTCTTGGAATGCGCCGCAGATGCGCCAAGGAATGGTCCATGCTGGTTCTGTCGCGGAAAAAGGACGAGAGTATCGTCATCAACAACGACATCACGATCGTTGTGGTGGAGATTCGTGGCGACAAGGTCCGGCTCGGCGTCGAGGCGCCGAAGGAGGTCCCGGTGCATCGCCGCGAGGTGTTCGAGGCCATCGCACGCGGTGAACCGCTGGATGCCGGCTCACTGGCCGCGCCCGAAGCCGACAACGCGTCCGCCGAACCGCGGCCTCCTGCCACCGACGCCATTCCCTGATGGCCTCGTCTGCGGTACAACGATTTCGCTGGTCGCTGGCCCCATCGTCTAGCGGTTAGGACACGGCCCTTTCAAGGCTGGAACCGGGGTTCGATTCCCCGTGGGGTCATTCTCTGCCGCTGAAAACTCCATCCATGAGCGACGGACTCTACGATGCGGTGCTGCTCGTGTCGTTCGGGGGCCCCGATGGGCCTGACGACGTGATGCCGTTCCTCGAGAACGTCCTGCGGGGTCGCAACGTGCCCCGCGAGCGGATGCTCGAGGTGGCCGAGCACTATCACCACTTCGGCGGCAGGAGCCCGATCAACGAGCAGAACCGCGCGCTGCTGGATGCCCTGCGGCGCGAACTGAAGCATCGCGGCCCGCATCTGCCGGTCTACTGGGGCAATCGCAACTGGCATCCCCTGCTGACCGACACGCTCCGCGAAATGGCCGATGCCGGCGTCAAGCGGGCGCTTGCGTTCGTGACGAGCGCCTACAGCAGCTATTCGGGCTGCCGGCAGTACCGCGAAAACATCGCCGCCGCGTGCGCGCCACTCGGTGAACGGGCTCCGCAGGTGGACAAAATCAGGGTGTTCTTCAACCATCCGGGCTTCGTCGGCCCGATGGCGGCCCGCGTCCGCAAGGCCCTCGATCACTTCGCCGCGTCCGACCGCCCGCACGTGCCCGTCCTGTTCACGGCCCACAGCATCCCGACGTCGATGGCCGAGGGCTGCCGCTATGTGAAGCAACTCAGCGAAGCGTCGCGGCTCGTCGCCGAAGCGACCGGCGTGAGCACGTGGGAGCTCGTCTATCAGAGCCGCAGCGGCCCGCCGACGCAGCCGTGGCTCGAACCGGACATCTGCGATCGGATCCGCGAGCTCCACGCCGCGGGCGTGCGGCGCCTGGTGATCGCGCCCATCGGCTTCATCTCCGACCACATGGAAGTGCTCTATGATCTCGACACCGAAGCCGCGAGCCTGTGCCGCGAACTCGGCATCGAGATGGTGCGGGCCGAGACCGTCGGCACCGATCCGGCGTTCGTCGCGATGATGCGCGACCTGATCGCAGAGCGGCACTACGAACAGGCCGACCGTACGGCGATCGGCAGCCTGCCGGCCAGCCACGACGTCTGCCCGCTCGACTGCTGCCCGGCGCCGGCCATGCGGCGGCCATGAGCCGGCCAGCCCGCCCCACGACCGTGGCCCTCGTGCACGGCTATCTCGCCAATCGCTACATGCTGTCGCTGCTCGCCGCGCGGCTCCGTGGACACGGGTTTCAGACGGCGCCCTGGGGCTACTGGAACATCCGCTGTTCGCTGCTCGTGCACGCCGAACGGTTCGCCCGGCGGCTCATGGCCCTCGACGCCGATGAGTCGGTCCACACGCTGCACGTCGTGACGCACAGCATGGGAGGCATCATCGCGCGGGCGGCGCTCGACCGCTACCGCCCGGCGAAGCTGGGCCGCCTGGTGATGCTCGCGCCTCCCAACAAGGGCTCGTTCGTGGCCACCCGTGCGGCAGGCACCTTCGGCCGCGTGCTCGAGCCGGTCCGCGAGCTGTCGACCGCGGCCGACAGTCTCGTGAACTCGCTGCCCGTGCCGCAGGACGTCGAGATCGGCGTGATCGCGGCCGAATGGGATGCGCTCGTCGCGGAGGCAAGCACGCACCCCGACGCACCACACGCCCACGTCACACTGCCGACGTTCCACTCCGGACTCCTGTTTCGTCGCGATGCGGCCGACCACGTGGCGGCCTTCTTGGCGACGGGACGGTTTCCCGTCGCCGCCGACGCCGTGCCATGAACCGCTCGCCACGTCCACTGGGAAGCTCGGCCGTGACCGTCGGTCCGCTCGGCCTCGGCTGCTGGCCCTTGGCCGGGATGACCCGCGACGGCGTGACGCCTGAGGCTGCGGAGGCGACGGTCAGGGAGGCCCTCGATCGCGGGATCACGCACCTCGACACCGCCTACTGCTACGGCGAGCACGGCGAGAGCGAGCGGGCGATCGCGGCCGCGATCCGCGGACGGCGTGAGCGTGCCGTGATCGCCGGGAAGTGCGGGATCCACTGGGAGCCCGACGCCGCTGCGACGCCGCCGCGACGCCAGGTCGTGGATGGCCGGCCGGAACGGATTCGAACGGAAGTCGCGGAGAGCCTGCGCCGGCTGGGCACCGACCACCTCGACCTGCTCTACCTGCACGCGCCCGACCCCCAGGTGCCGTTGGACGAGTCGGCCGGTGAACTCGCGCGGCTGCTTGCCGCCGGCACGACGAAGGCGATCGGTGTATCGAACGTATCGCTCGCACAGCTCGAGGTGTTTGCGGCAGCCTGCCCCCTCGCAGCGTGTCAGCTGCACTACAACGTGCTGCAACGCGAGATCGAACGTGAGATCCTCCCGTGGTGCCGCGGGCACGGCGTGGCGATGATCGTCTACTGGCCGCTCATGAAGGGGTTGCTCGCAGGCACGATGCACCGCGGACAGGTCTTTCCCGCGAGCGACAGCCGCCACAAATACCCGATGTTCAACGGAGTGGAGTTCGACAAAAACCTCGACTTCGTCGATCGACTCCGTCCCGTGGCCGCCCGGCTCGAATGCAGCCTCCCCGACCTCGTGCTCGCCTGGACGGCCGAGCAGCCGGGGATCACGAGCGTGCTCTTCGGGGCAACGTCGCCGGAGCAGGTGACGATCAACGCCCAGGCCCTCACCGTCGACCTCGACGACGAAGCCCGCCGCGACATCGCCGCCGCGATCCACGCCCGCGGCCCGGTCGCCAACCGCCGCGCGGTGTAGGAGTGGTTGCCAAGCCTGCTGATCGACAGAACTGGAGCTCTGTCGCTACGGTGAGGGAGGCTCGGGGTTGCCCCTATCATTGAGCCGGCGTGAGTGACCAGCGGAGCCAGGATGGCGCAGCGCCCGTCACTCCGAGTGAGCGGAGCCCATGGATGGGCGCAGTGAGCGTCCGGCGAGATGGTACGGGGCAACCCCGAGCCGGATTGGGCCGGTTGATGGGACAGGCGGGACGCCTGTCCCACGGGCTCACGCCGACTTCGCCGCCGCCACGCTCACGTACGACTGCCGGACCTTGAGGCACGTCTGGCGAAACGGCTCGGGGCGGCTCACGCCCGGCAGACGCAGCGTCTCGATCGGTCCACGGCGAAACACGAGGTCGCCGCAGTCATACCACTCCTGCCCGGGCTGCACGACCAGATCGATCGCATCGAACCGATCGAGATCGACGTATTGCTCCACCTGCGGGCTGATGCCCCGCTCGATGCTCACCCGGCGATTCGTCAGACGATAGCGTCGGATCGCCCACGGCAATCGGAGCGACAAGTAGAGCATCATGCCGACCGGGATCGTCGCCAGCAGCGCGAGACGCCCCACCGAGATCGGCCCCAGCCCGCTCTTGATGCGATAGAGACGGCCAAGCGTACGGCCAAGCCCGGTCGAACCGACGGATGGCCACACCGTCATCACCGTCGCTTCCGCGACAGCGGGCGGCACCACTCCCGAAATGAGTTGCGTCGTCATGCGGCATATCGTAATGGGCCGCGAAAATAAAAAAACCCGCCAGGGCTCGGCCGAGCCCTGGCGGGTCCAATTCCATGATGTTCCGGCAGTTTTGCGACACCGACGGTTTCCCGTCAGGCATCGCAGATCTCTTTCGGTGGCATCTCCCGGGCGACCTTTCGGCCAGCCCGGCAGCACGATCATGTCTCCACAATCTGTTGGACCACTGGACCTCCCAAACCGGCAGAGCGTGCCGAAGCACGATGCCAGATGTTCATTCCAGCGGTTGCCTCGACGGATCCGAAGATCCGCGTTGGCGGTTTCCTTTAGAAAGGAGGTGATCCAGCCGCAGGTTCCCCTACGGCTACCTTGTT
>JBAXUY010000139.1:0-7350 GCA_037129475.1 Planctomycetia bacterium
GCGAACGGCGATGGAGGGCTCACGGACTGGCGATTTCGTGGTGGAAGTCCGGCGTGGGGGGCGATGATCCTGCCGTTCATCGAGCAGAACGAGGTGTACGACAAACTGGCGTTCACCGAATCCACCTGGGCACGGTTCAGCGACTCTTCCAAAACGGTCAAAACCACGACGATCGTCTCGTCGTCGTCCGCCGTGAGCGCACGGCCGCTGCCGATCTACTCGTGTCCCTCCGACACGCTCAAGCAGACCGGCCTCGCGGGCAATATGGGCCCGTCGAATTACGTGGGCAACTACGGCGTGCCGCCGGCGGGCACGTGGAACGGCATCGCCGGGCAGCGGACGGGCCAGCCGCTTCCCAACACGCATGGCGTGCTCTATCACGGCTCAGCGATCCGCACGAAGGACATCACCGACGGCACGAGCAAGACGTTTCTGGTCGGCGAGATCAGCACGCAGCAGCGCGGATACAACGGCGACGGTGATTTCATGAACATGCAGGGGGCCGGGATCTGGCCGGCGCTGCCGCAGCAGCTCAAGGTGGACGACTATGTGCTCCGCCAGTGTGACGCCGCCCATCCGCTCAACAGTCAGTTTCCGGACGACTGGATCTTGAATGCCAACGGAGGAATCGACGACTGTGACGGTTTCGGCAGCCGTCATCCGGGAGGTGCGCAGTTCGTGATGTGCGACGGGGCCGTTCGCTTCATCAGCGAAAACATCCAGTCGGCGACCTCGCCCCTCGGCACCTACCAGCGGCTCAGCCATCGGGCCGACGGCCTCGCCATCACGGGAGACTATTGATTGACGACCGCTGACCGATGCTTCCGGCTTGGCGCGGTCGCGGCAGCCATCCTTGTCGTCGCCGGCTGCGGGCCCACCGGCCCCGCTCGCTATCAGCTCGAGGGACGGGTGACGTTCGAAGGCAGGCCCGTGCCGAGCGGCCTGATCCGGTTTGAGCCGGATGCGACGCGGGGCAACGCCGGGCCGGTCGGGTATGCAGCAATCATCGACGGCCGCTACACCACGGCCACGCAGGGGAGCAAAGGGGCCCTCGATGGCCCGCTCGTGGCGATCATGACGGGCGGCCCGGCCAAAGACCCGAACGTGGAGTTTCCAAAAATGTGGTTCGAGGATCATCGCACTACCATCGACCTCGATCCCGCGCGCGGCGTCACGACGTTCGACTTCGACGTGCCCGCGCCGGCCACAGCCAGGCCGTCTGCGGCGGCCGCGAAATAGGGCCCAGCTTTCGGTGCAGCGCCCTGCGGCGTGCACCTGCCCTCGCGATGAAACCGCCTCAGGTGCCAAAAATCTCATTCCGGCGGCGTGCATGCCGGCCTACGCTCACGGGTTTCTCGACCACCGTTGAACTCCATCCGGGAGCCTCCAGGCCATGCAGCGAACGGCGACGCGCACCCTTGCAACGCTCTTGTGTTCCCTGGTCTGCGGGTCGGCCCGCGTCATCCTCGGCGCCGACGCCACGGCCGCTCCGATTCGCGTCGTGATCTGGGACGAACGGCAGCCGGAGCAGAAGCAGGCGTATGAAAACTTCCTCGGCAACGCGATCGCCGACGCCCTCGGCGGCCGGGACGGTATCGAGGTGCGGTCGGTCGGTCTCGACGACGCTGAGCAGGGCCTCGCCCCAGAGATTCTCGACTGGGCGGAGGTGCTCGTGTGGTGGAGCCACCGCCGCAACGGCGACGTCAAGCCCGAGCCCGTTAAGGCGATCGTCGAGAAGGTGAAGGCGGGGCGGCTGCTCTTCGTGGGCGTCCACTCGGCTCACTGGGCGCCACCCTTCACCGCGCTCATGGACGAACGGGCCCGGCAGGATGTCCGCCGGCAGTTCGCCGACGTGCCCGCCGAGAAGCTCGTGATCACCGAGATTCCGGGCGCGCGGACAGTGCCCGCCCGCGACGCCCGCTCGACGCCCTGCACCGACGTCGAACGCAAGCCCGACGGCACCGTCGCCGTCACGCTCCACCTCCCCGGCTGCATCTTTCCGGCGTTTCGCAACGACGGGAAGCCGAGCACGGTGAAGGTGCTCGACCGCCAGCACCCGCTCGCCGCGGGCCTGCCCGACGTGTTCAAGCTCGACCGCACGGAGATGTACGACGAGCCCTACCACGTGCCCGAGCCCGATACGATCGTGTGCGAGGAGACCTGGGCCGCCGGCGAGCGATTTCGCAGCGTGATGGCCTGGCAGGTGGGTGACGGCCGCGTGGTCTACATCCGCCCCGGCCACGAGACGTTTCCGATCTGGAAGGACGACCGCATGCTGCGGCTCCTCGAAAACGCGATCCGCTGGCAGCGGGTCGCGGTTCCCTCGACCAGATCAGGCGGCTCTGGGAGCCGGTGATCAGGCTACGCGTTGCCGCCCGGGGCGAGCGCATCGATCTTCGCGGCGACGATGAAGTCGTTTTCCGAGAGGCCGCCGATGGCGTGCGTGAACAGCTCCACCCAGGCATTGCGGTAGCCTTCGAGGTGAAGGTCGGGATGGTGCTGCTCGCGCTCCGCGACTGCGCCGCAGTTGTTCAGAAACTTGATCGCCTCACGGAAGTTTTTGAACGTCCAGTCGCGCCGGATGCGCTGGCCGTCGTGCGTGAGCCGCCAGCCGGGCAGGTTCACGAGCTGCGCCTCGGCTTCGGCGCGGTTGTATTTGGGCACTCCCCCTTCACAGGGCACGCATTTCTTGGCGGTGAGATCACAGGCGGCCTGGGGTGTGTGCATGCCGGGAAGTGTACCGCTGCCGAGAAGGCTGGACAGGGCTGGAGCCCTGTCCCTACGCCTGGCGCCAGGGCCGGAGGCCCGGGTCAGTGCCAGCCGACGGCGGTCGGCCAAGCGAAAATCACCTGGAGGGCGATGTTTCGCGTCCAGTCAGTATCGGCCTTGGAAGCCGGCGAAGCCGCCCTGCACGATCGTGGTCGAACCGGCGGTGATGCGGGTGAGGTCGCCGGCGGTGGTGATGTCGGCGGGCCACTGGCCGTCGGCCTGGGCGATGTTGCCGACGCCCACCACACGGTAGCCGAGCCACAGGCTCCAGTGCTTCGTGACGTCCCAGGCCACGGCGGCGTCGACTGACCCGAGCCACGAAAACACGCCGAGCGTCGAGTGGACGGCCACGGGGCTGCCCCCGGTGAAGTTCGCGAAGGTGCCGCCCGCCGTGGCGAGCGTCGACGTGTTCGTGATCGAGTTGCCGGCCATGAGAAACTTCGGCACGGCCGAGAACCGCAGCCGCGGCGCGAACCGCCAGTCGAACTTCGCCCCCAGCTGCCCGCCGTAGAGGTTGTTGTTGGTCGCAGCCTGAAAGTCGAGCGGGCTGCCGGATGTCGGCGAGAACGTGGAAAGCGTGAGTACGTCCTGGACCTGAAAGAAGCGGAAGCCGGCGAGCCAGATCAGGCTCACCGGGCGGGAGGGGTTCTCAGGATCGCTCGACAGGAATTCAGGCCGCTCCCAGAGCGAGTAGAGGTAGTTGATCTCGACGTCGTTCACGAGGTCAGCTCTCGTGATCTGCTGGCTCGTGGCCCCCTGCAGAAAGTCGTTCGCGTCCACGCCCGCCACCTTGGCGCCGCTCGCCTGCGGAATCGCGTCGATGCCCGGGGCGTTGACGGTCGCCTGCCCGTCGAGTCCGTACACGCCCCAGTAGATGAATTCGAGGCCGTGGTGCTGCCGTGCCCCGAACCAGCGACCGAGGTGAAGGTCGACGCCCCCGGGCCACGAAAGCCCGCCGGCGGTGGTCGTGAGTTGCGTGCCCCCTGCCGGCAACATCGTCGCCGTTCCGTTCGGTAGCGAGCGGGTCATCACGAGCCCGCTCGCACCGGCGAACCAACGCGGCCAGTCGGGCAGCCGGTCGGACGCATTGAACGGCGTGAACCCGGGAAATCCGTCCACGGCCGCGGGGTCGGGTATGTACATCGCCGGAGGATCGCCGACCGGAGGCAGGGTGGCGGGCGGCGCAGGAAGCTGATCGACACCCGGAGCCTGGCCATGGGCGATCCCCGTGACGGCCCAGACAAGCGCAGCCCATGCCGCGCCGCGCAGCGGCCCGAACGATCGAACAATATCGGTCACAGATCGCATTGTGGCCCCGGGACGGGATCGGGGCGGGAGGGTCTGGAATCGTGGAAGACCGGTCAAGTCCGCTTTGCCTCCGGGGTGGATACACTCGTCGTGGCCATGTCAGCAGCCCCGGAAAACTGCGCAGGATGACGGCGAAGCGGCAAACTCGTGGCCGGACCTCGCGTGCCGAGGCGCTCGCCTGGCTCGACCTACGGCTCAACTACGAGCGTGTGCCGCCGGTGCACGGCACGTTCGCACTCGCCCGGGTGCGACGGCTGCTCGAGGCGGTCGGATCGCCCCACGAAGCCGTGCCCGTGGTTCACGTCGCCGGCACCAAGGGGAAGGGATCGACCGTCGCCATGATCGCAGGCATCCTCGGTGCCGCCGGGCACCGTGTCGGCTGCTATCTCTCACCCCATGTGCACGCACTCGAGGAACGAATCGGCATCGACGGTAAGCCGATCGGCAACGCCGCGCTCATGGCTGCGTTCGCGACGGTCATGCCTGTCGTGGACCGGCTCGACCGCGAGGCGGCCCAACGCGACACCCGCGGGCCGAGCTGGTTCGAAGTGCTCACGGCCGTGGCATTTCTGCACTTCGCCCGGTCGAACGTCGACATCGCCGTCTTGGAGACGGGTCTCGGCGGCCGGCTCGACGCCACCAATGTGTCGCGGCCCGTGCTCTCGGTGATCACGAGCATCAGCCTCGATCACATGGCCCTGCTCGGCGACACGATAGCGAAGATCGCCGCTGAAAAGGCAGGCATCATCAAGCGGGGAATTCCCGTCGTGAGCGGCGCCATCCACCCGTCGGCCCGGCGCGTGATCCGGGCGACGGCCGCCCGGCGACGGGCGCCGCTCCTCGAACTCGGGCGGGATTTCACGGTCGCGGTCGGCGAAACCGCCGACGGTCGCGATGTCCTGCGCGGCGTCTCCCCGGTGCACCTGCGGCTGCCGGAGATGTTCGACGGCTCGGGCCCCCGGGAGCGAACGTACGAGATCGGCATGCCGGGCCGGCACCAGGCTGACAACGCGGCGCTCGCCGCGGTGGCGGCGCGATGGCTCGACACTCGTGGCTACCGTGTGCCCGAGCGGGCGATCACGGCCGGGCTGCGCCGCGCGGTGCTCCCGGCCCGCATCCAGGTCGTGGCACGGCAGCCGCTGGTGGTCGTCGACGCCGCGCACAACGTCGCATCGATGGAGGCGCTCGTCGCCACGCTCGCCGGGCCGCTCGCCGCTCATGCCCCCCGTGTGCTCGTGTTCGCCGCGAGCGCCGACAAGCAGATCGAGCGGATGCTCCGGGTGGCGGCGGGCCGCTTCGACCGTGTGATCGTGACACGGTATGCCACCAACCCGCGAGCCGCCACGGCCGACCGCCTGCGCGCCGCCTGCCTTTCCGCCGGAATCCAGGCCGTCGACGCGGCCGATTCACCCGCCGAGGCTGTCGAGCGTGCCCGCCGCATCGCCGGCCGCAGGGGCCTCGTCTGCGTCGCCGGCAGCTTCTTCCTCGCCGCCGAAATCGGCCCCGGATGACATGAGGGCCTCGAGCGCCCCGGCGAGCACCGAATCCATGTGTCTCGGCAAATCGCCCGCCGACGTCGTCGATTCGTCGTTCACCGCATCCTCCGCCGGGACGGCGTCCCGGTGCCTCCGCCACGCGCGCAGTGCGTCGCGCGCCTGGCCGGTGAGGTCGATCTCCCGCTCGCCGTCCGGTGCGACGCCCCATGCCCCCGCTTCTCCGCGCCGGTGGATACCCGTCGCGTCGGGCCGCAGGTATTCGGCCGTGGTGAGCTTGAGCAGCCGCCGGCCGTCCGACAGCGGCATGATCGATTGCACGGTGCCCTTGCCGAACGAGCGGCTGCCGACGATCACCGCGCGGTGATGATCCTGCAGACAGGCGGCGACGATCTCCGCCGCGCTCGCTGTCAGCCCGTCGATCAACACGGCGATCGGCACGCCTGCGAGGACGGCGCCGGGCGTGGCCCGGCGCGGCTCCACGACCGTGACGTCACGCGGACCGCGGCGCCGCGTCGACACGATCACGCCATCGTCGACGAAGCGGTCGCAGACGTCGATCGCGACCCCGAGCAGGCCGCCCGGATTGCCGCGCAGGTCGATGACGAGCCCGCGCAGGGCGGGGGCGTCGGCGATCGTCGTCAACGCCGCGTCGAGCTCGGCGAGCGTGCGGTCGCCGAAACTGGTGATCCGCACGAATCCGATGCCGGGCTCGCCCTCGACGAACCAGTCCCAGGTGCCGTCGGGCCGCCGCCGATCGCCAAGCACGCTGTCGGTGCGCACGAGCTCGCGGACCAGGGCGACCGTGCGGCTTTCCTCCGCGGCCCCCGCACCGTCGATGCCGGGTCCGGGCGACGGCCGTCGCACCCCGACGGTGACGGCGGATCCCACGTCGCCGCGCAGGATTCCGACCGCATCGCGAACCACCATGCCACGCGTGTCGGCCTCGTCGATCGAGACGATCACGTCGCCTTCTCGAACGCCGGCCCGCCAGGCCGGCCCGCCCACGACCGGGGCGTGCACGACGATGCCTTCGGGGGAGGCCACGAGTTCGAGACCAACGCCGCCGAATTCCTGGTCGAGGGCCGCCTCGAGTTCGCGTCGGGCCGCACCATCCACGATCGCCGAATGCTCGTCGAGTTTCGCGACGATCCCGTCCACCGCGGCAGCCGCGAGGTCGTCGATGTCGACCGGTTCGAGATACGACCTCTCGATCGCACCGAGCACCTCGCCGACGTGCCGCGCCTGGTGGCCATGATCGCGAGCGAGCCAGGCCACGAGCGACATGGCCGTGATCAGCGTCAGAAGCAGGAGGTTGCGCTTGGGCATGACACCAGCCGGACTCGTCAGGAGATCAGGGCAGGAACACGGGCCTCGAACTGGTGGCCCTTGGGTACCACGGTCACGCCCTGCGCCGAAACCGTCAAGCCCCGGGCTGCATCCTCGTCGGGATCGAAGCCGATCCACAGGCCGGCGGGCACCCGCACGCCTTTGTCGATGATCGCCCGCCGCACCTGTGCGTGCCGGCCGATGTCGACGCCCTCGAACAGGATGCTTTCCTCGACCTTCGCGAAACTGTTGACGCGGACCCCGGGGCCGATGATCGACCGGGTCACCCGTCCTCCGGAGAGGATCGCGCCCGGGCACACCAGGCTGTCGGTGGCCTCGCCGCGCCGCGCATCGGGCCCCTCGCCGGCAAACACGAACTTCGGCGGCGGGTAGGCGGGGTGGTGCGTGCGGATCGGCCACTGCTCGTCGTAGAGGTTGAGCTGCGGATCGA
>JBAXUY010000014.1:0-40852 GCA_037129475.1 Planctomycetia bacterium
TCGACAGAGCTGGAGCTCTGTCGCTACGGAGGAGGCGAGGGGCTGCCCATGCTCCAGGAGCCGGCGTTACTGACCAGCGGAGCCATCTTCACGCGAACACCCGGCATCGTGCCGCTGTTCGCTTGGCGGGCCTCCGCCCGCTGGGGCTGACACGGCCCTCCAGGCCTGGCGCTGTGTCGTCCTCAACGACTCCCTGCGTCTGCGCGTGCCCACCCTCCCGACTCCGCCGAAAGTCCTTGGCGCTGTAGCGACAGGCCTCCAGGCCTGTCGATCGACAGAGCTGGAGCTCTGTCGCTACGGAGGAGGCTTCGGGCTCCCCGTGTCCCGGGAGCCGGCGTATGGAGACAAGCGCAGCCACGATGGCGAAGCGCAGTCGGAGTCGAGTGAGCGGAGGGCAGGATGGACGCAGCGAACGTCCGGCGACGGAGTATGGGCAGCCCCTCGCCGGCGTGTCCCACGGCGCCTTACGTGCAGTGCGGCTCGAGGGCCGTGATCTTGGCGACGCGCCGGGCGTGGCGTCCGCCCTCGAAGGGCGTCTCGAGCCAGGTACGCAGCATCTTGTCCTGGAGTTCGGCGCCGAGGAGCTCGGCCGAAAGGCAGAGGACGTTCAAGTCGTTGTGACGACGGCTCATCTCGGCCGTCACTTCGTCGTGGCAGGTGGCGGCACGGACGCCGGGGAGCTTATTGGCTGCGATCGCCATGCCCACGCCGGTGCAGCAGAGCAGGATGCCGCGGTCGACCGTGCCGGCGCTCACGCGGCCGGCGACGTCGGCCGCGATGTCGGGGTAATCGACCGCGTCGGTGCCGTGGCTGCCGCAGTCGATCACCTCGTGCCCCATGTTCTCGAGCAGTCCGATGATCCGTTGACGGGCGGCGACGCCCCTGTGGTCACTTCCGATGGCAATCCGCATCAATCACTCCATGCGTCGCAAAAATCTCGTATCGGTCACTGGGCCGGCGGGTGCCGTACGGGTAATTGGATTGTATCCAGCCGGGCGATCAAGTGCTGCCGGATTTGCTCGGCGCACGTGCGGTAGGTGGCCACGGGGCCGCCGATCGGATCGATGACGTCGATGCGGTCGGGCGAGAGCACGGCAGTGCGGCCACCGGCTTCCGGGTATTGGGTGAGGACGGCGGCACGGTGGGACGCGGTCATCGTCCAGATGATGTCAGCCTGCCGCACGAGCGCGTCGGTGACCGGCTGGCTCTCGTGGCCCGAGAGATCGGCGCCGAATTCACGCATCGCCTCGACCGCTCCGGCGCTGGCCGCGCCGCCGCCCCAGGCCGCGATGCCGGCACTTGCGACCACGACGCCGTGGCGATCGACTTCCTCCGCCCGGCAGCCGAGACGTTCGGCGACGAGCTGCTTGAAGATCGTCTCGGCCATCGGGCTGCGGCAGGTGTTGCCCGTGCAGACGAAGAGCACCATCAGGCTCGAGAGCCGGCGCAGCGTCTCCTGCGAGACGATCCCCGGATGCACGACGCGGAAGTCGTGCTCGTCGACCTCGATCGTCGAGGCTGGCTGGGCATACCTCGACCTTCCGTCGTCGATGACAAGCGCCACCTGGTCGTGGCCGCAGGCGGCGATCTCCTCGGCGGTGACCGGGGCGGATTCGCCGGGACCGGCGGGTTCGGCGAGCGCCACCGGCCCTGCCAGCATGCGCATGCAATCGGCGAGCATGGCGTGACCGGGCACGCGGAGCCGCAGCCGTCCCGTGCCGACGACCGCCGCCCGGGCTGCAGCCGGGAGGCGGTGAACGAGGCTCTCGGGATGGTCGTCGGCCACGAGTATCGCGACCGGCCCCGGCCAGCAACGCCGCGCGATTCGCTGGCCGATCGGACTCAGGCGAGGCGCCCAATCGAGCGCCTCGTCGGCACTCTTGAGGGCGAGCGAGAGCCTCGGTTCGCCGGCGCGCACCGGCGCGAGACCGACGAGCCGGTCAACCGCGGTGGCGTCGCGGATGCTCGCGGCGATCACGTAGTCGGTCTCGGTCGGAAAGGCGACGGCCCGCCCCTCCGCGAGCATCTGGACGGCTCGATGGACGACGTCGCGGGGGTCGTCGGTCTTCCGCAGGTCGATCACCATTGGCCGCATGGGCAAAGCCGGTTGCTTGGGAAACGCCATGCACCAACGGCGCGGAAAACCGGGAAGAATGGGAAAAGGTATCGGTGTTTGACGGGGCCAGTCAAGCAGCGACGCAGGCTGCGTCGCCACCGGGACCACATCCACCCCGCCGCTCCCGGCGATTGCCAACCCGCAGCGTAGGGCCGGATTTCAGGGCCCATCCAGCGGCATGTTTTCGCCTTGTGGCTGGATGCAGTCTGCCGGTATTCCTCCCCGGCTTCGTCCCCGCCCTTCCACGGGATCGTCGATGACATTTCGCGCGGTCGCCTCCACCCTTCGCACCCTGATCCGGCCACAGCTTGTCGCGCTGGCGATGGCCGCTGCACCGCCGTCGGCGTGGGCGCAGCCGCCGCTCCCGGGCCAGGAGGTGGCGCCGGCGGCCGTCCCCGCGCCGCCCCAGCCGCTCCCCGCGGCAGCGGCGCCCGTGAACGAGGCCAACCGCATCGTCGAGGTCCGGATCGAGGGAAACCACGCCACCGAGGTCTCGAAGCTGCCCAAGCTCGTGACCCGTGCCGGGCAGATCTTCGACGCCCAGGCGATCGAGGAGGACGTGCGCACGCTGCATCGTTCACGGAAGTTCGTCGACGTGCATCCGAAGTACGTGCGGGTGAAGGAGGGCGTGGTCGTGATCTTCCAGGTGGTGGAGCGTCCGATGCTCCGCTACGTGAAGTATGTCGGCAACGAGAAGGTCACCACGCGCACGCTTCGAAAGAAGGCGGAGATCGACGTGGGTGACTCGATGGATCCGTACGTCGTCGAGGAGGCCCGCCGAAGGATCGAGTCGTTCTATCACGAAAAAGGCTACGATGCGGCCCGCGTGTCGACGGTCGAGGGCAGCAAGCCGGGCGACAAGGGAGCCGTCTTCCTCATCGACGAGGGCCGCAGCCGCAAGTCGCTGTGGACGGGGTTCGTCGGCAATACGATCGCCAGCGACGCCCGCCTGCTCACCCAGATCAAGTCGAAGCCGGGCGTGTTCTGGCTGCTCGGCGGCGACGTCGACCGTGAGAAGATCGACGCCGACGTCGACACGATCACCGCCTACTACCGGAGCCTCGGGTTCTTCCAGGCGAAGGTGGGCCGCGAACTCGAAGTGGTGCACGGGGCCGGCAAGGACTGGACGTTGCTCACGTTCGTGATCAACGAGGGCCCGCGCTACTCCGTGCGGAACATCTCGTTCATCGGCAACAGCAAGTTCAAGAGCGAGTTCCTGGCCCGGGAGCTCAAGCTGAAGAGCGGCGAGCCGTTCAACCAGACGAAGATGGACCTCGACCTCGGCCAGATCCGTGACATCTACGGCGGCCGGGGCTTCGTGTTCGCCGACATCCGGGCCGATCCACGATTTCTCGAGGAACCGGGCCAGCTCGACCTGGTCTACAACGTCGCGGAAGGGCAGCGGTATCGCGTCGGCAAGATCAACGTGCGCATCCGCGGCGACCACCCACACACGAAACACAGCACGATCCTCAATCGTCTCTCGCTGCGGCCCGGCGACATCCTCGACATCCGCAAGCTCCGCGACGACGAGCGCCGGCTGAAGTCGAGCAGCCTGTTCCTCGCCGATGCAGCCAAGGGGGAAGGTCCACGGATCGTATTCAGCAAGCCGGAGAACGCCGAAGACGCCAACGAGCGGATCGCCCGCGATCCCGACCGGCCCGGATTCCGCGGCCAGAGCCCTAACCCCGCAGCGGCCGACGACGCGGTGATCGATCTCGTGCTCGAAGGAGAACTGCTCGAGGCCGGCACCGTCGTGCAACCGTCACCGGCGCCGACCATGGCCCCGGCACCGCATGCCCAGCCGGGCGGCCAGACCGCTCCGGCCAGCGTCGCCGGCACGGTGTGGCGCGGCCAGAGTCCACAGCCGTTCGTCCAGCAGCAGCCGCCGGCGCCGGTCCAGGCCTGGGGCGGGGCACCACTGGCTCCCGCCGGTCCCGAGGCCCTCGACTATTCGCGCACCGTCGCGCCACCGCCGGCCGTGCAGCCGCCGGTCTACGTGGCGCAGCAGCCGATGGCGCCTCCTTCGGGCCTTCCCCAGGCGGTCCCGCCCGGCAGCCTGCAGCCGGGCTTCGCACAGCCCGCGCCCGGTGCCCAGCCAGGCATGGTCCAGCCCTTTCCCGGACAACCGTTCGGGCAGCCCGGCATGGTGGCCCAGCCAGGCATGGTGCCGAACTTCGGCGCCGACCAGCCGCTCCAGGTGTTCCCGGGCAACGAGCCCTACGTGATCGTCGACGTCGACGCCGAGGAGACGCAGACCGGCCGTCTCATGATCGGTGCCGGCGTCAACTCCAATGCCGGACTCGTCGGCAACATCGTGGTCGATGAGCAGAACTTCGATCTCTTCCGGCTCCCGCAGAGCTGGGATGACATCAAGAACGGCACCGCGTTCCGCGGGGCCGGCCAACGGTTCCGCCTCGAGGCCGCGCCCGGCACGCAGCTCCAACGCTACACGGCGACGTTTCAGGAGCCCTATCTCTTCGACACGCGCATCGGCCTGTCGACGAGTGCCTCCTATTACACCCGCTACTTCTACGACTGGGCCGAGGCCCGGATCGGCGGCCGCGTCGGACTCGGCTACCAGTTCCAGTTCGCGCCCGATTTGTCGATCAACGGCGGTTTCCGCGGCGAGAGTGTCGACGTGTTCAACCCGCGGCTGCGGACGCCCGCGATCAACAACATGCTCGGCACGAATTCCGTGTACGGATTCTCCGGTGGACTCATTCACGACACCCGCGACAGCCCGTTCCTGCCGACACAGGGGCATCTGGCGACGTTCGAGTTCGAGCAGGTGATCGGCACGTTCGTCTATCCACGCGGCATCCTCGAGGGAAGGCAGTACTTTCTCTTGAGCGAGCGGGCCGACGGCTCGGGCCGCCACGTGCTCTCGATCGGCTCGGTGCTCGGCATGTCGGGCCCCGACACGCCCGCCTACGACAACTTCTATGCCGGCGGCTACAACACGCTCCGCGGCTTCACGTTTCGCGGTGCGAGCCCCCGGCAGACCGTCGCCGGCACGTCGCCGCTGCCGGGGCAGGATGCCGCGATCATCGGCGGCCCGTTCCAGTGGCTCAACACGATCGAGTATCTCTTCCCGATCACGGCCGACGACACGCTCCGCGGAGTCGTGTTCACCGACTTCGGCACCGTGGAGTCCAACGTGTCGATCCAGCAGATGCGCGTATCGCCGGGCGTCGGCCTCCGCATCACGCTGCCAGCGATGGGTCCGGCCCCGATCGCGCTCGACTTCGCCGTCCCGGTCGCCTACGCCCCGTACGACAGCCAGCAGCTGTTCAGCTTCTTCGTCGGCTTCGCCCGCTAGTGTTCCGTCATGCGTGCTTCCATCCCCGAGTCATCCGAGCCGCAACGCATCCTCGTGGTGCGCAATCGCTTCATCGGCGACACGATGCTCGCAGTGCCTTTCCTGCGGAACCTCCGGCGGCACTTCCCGCATGCCGTGATCGACGTGCTCTGCGAGTCGGGGTCTGACGCGCTCCTGGCCGACTGCCCATACACTGACGAACTGCTCCCGTGGCGGCGGCCACCGCGGGTGGGCCGTGTGGTGCGCGGGTCGCTCGGCAACATCGTGGAGAATGCCCGCGGGATTCGCGAGCGTCGCTACGACAGGGTCTATCTGCTCAAACGATCGCTCTCGAGCGCTCTGCTCGCCTGGCTCGCGGGCATCCCGTGGCGGGTCGGCTTCCGCTCGATCGGCTCGAGCTTCCTGTCGCGGACGGTGCCGGTCGTGCCGCACCGGCATCAGGCCGAACTGTTCCTCGACCTCCTGCGGTGCGAGGGGATCGCCGTCGATGACGGCCGCAACGAAAGCTGGAACACCACGACCTCGGTCACCAGGGCCGACGCATTGGTCGCCGGCGTCGCCGCCGACCGGCCGCGGGTGTTCATCGCCCCGCAGTCGACCGACGAACACCGGCTCTGGCCGCTCGACCGGTTTGCCCGGATCATCGACTGGCTCGTTGCCGCCCGAGGGTGCGAGGTGTTTCTCTGTGGCGGGCCTGCCGACCAACCCGTTCACGATGCACTGCTCCGGCTCGTCGACCCACGTTCCGCTCGGCACGTGCATGACCATTCGCCGGCGGTGTCGCTCCGCGAAGTTGGCGGCCTGCTCGCCCGGATGGATCTGTGTCTGGGCGTCGACACGGGGCTCAACCACATCGCAGCCGCGAACGGGGTGCCCGTCGTCGTGCTCGCCGGCCCGACCGATCCGAATCGCTGGCATCCGTGGAAGACCGCGAGCGAAATCGTGAAGGCCGAATCGTCGCGTCGCGGCATGTTCCTGCCGCATCGGACGCGCCCCGATCACACCCTGCCATGGAACCCGGCCCCCGCGTCGATGCAGGCGATCTCCATCGAACGCGTGATGGAAGCAGTGGACCGGCTTCTCCCCGGTCGACCGAGCGAGGTTCCGGCTGCGCTGCCACTCAGGGTCGTCGACCTGCGGGCGGGTGCCCGCCGCTACGAGGTCTGGGAGTCGCCGCTGCATGCAGCGGCTGCGGCCGAACCGGCGACGAAGCCGCTCGCCCACGCCCACTGAAAGTTGAAGCCGCCGATCCGGCCGTCGACGTCGAGCACCTCGCCGGCGAAGAACAGACCCGGGCGGATCCGGCTCTCGAGCGTGTCGAGCCGCACTTCCGCCAGCGGCACGCCACCGGCCGTCGCCTCGGCCACCGTGAAGCCACGGTCGCCGACGACGTTGAGGTCGAGGGCCGTCACGCACTGCACGAGACGCCGCCGGGCATCCCGCGGCAGATCGCCGGCCACGGGCGCGCCGGCGGCTTCGCAGAGCATCCGCACGAGCCGCTCGGGGAGCCGTTCGCGGAGCACGGCGAGCGCCCCGCGGCCCGCTGCGGAGAGGAGCAGCCGCTCGACGTCGTCAGCCGAGTCGCCCGGCAGCCAGTTGATCGCCAGCCTCACCGCTGGATCACTCGCCCGCTCGACGAGCCAGTGGCGGCTGATGTCGAGCACACTCGGGCCCGAGAGGCCGGTGTGCGTGCAGAGCGTGCTCCCCGTGAATGACCGCAGCCGCTTGCCTGTCGCCGACAAGAGCACGACCTCGGCGGGAAGCGTGAGGCCGGAGAGCCCGCGGATCCAGTGGTCGCCCGGCAACACGAGCGGCACGAGCGCCGGCACGATCGGGGTTGTGAGCGAGTGGCCGAGCGCCTGAGCGATCTCGAAGCCCGAGCCGTCGGAGCCCGACTTGGGCAAGGATTTGCCGCCGGTGCAGAGGATCACACGCGCGGCACGGACCGCTCCCGCGTCGGTGCCGACGAGAAACCCGGCGTCGGCGGCTTCGATCGCCGTGACGCGGGCGGGGTGGAGAAGCGTCGCCCCGGCGGAGGTGGCGGCGCGGACGAGCGCGTCGAGCACCGTGCGGGCCGAGTCGGAGACGGGAAACAGTTTGCCGGTGTCCTCACGCTTGAGTTCGACACCGCATGCATTGAAGAACTGCACCGTATCCTCGACACTGAACCGGCCGAGCACCTTGCGGATCGCCGGCGAGGTGCTGCCCGCGTAGTCAGCCTCGGTCACGCGCCAGTGCGTGACGTTGCAGCGGCCGCCGCCGGCCACGAGGATCTTGGCGCCGAGTTTCCGCGCCCCATCCAGCGCAACGACCGACACGGGTTTGCCCGCCGCACGGGCCGCGCGGCCCGCCCAGGTGGCGGCAAACAGCCCCGCCGCTCCTGTGCCTACGACCAGAACGTCGCAGCGGTTGGGCAAAGAGGCCGTTGGCATCCGTAAAAAACCGACAATCGCTCGGGGGGCGCAGGAAGCTACACTTATTGAAGGTAAGTGTACTCGTTCGTCCCGCCGATCGACCGCAAGGTCCGCGATCCGAACTGCCCGGCATGGGCTGCGGATCGGCGACGCGGGTGACCCTGATTGGAACGGTCCATGGGTTGCTTCGGCGTATGGCGCACCTGGTGTGTCGGCGCGGCGTGTGTCGCCGCGCTGAGCAGCTCGAGCCTGGCCGCCGACGCACCGCTCGACTTCAATCGCGACATCCGGCCGATCCTCTCGGAAAACTGCTTCTACTGTCACGGTCAGGACGGGCAGAAGCGGGAGGCCGACCTGCGGCTCGACGACCGCGCCGCGGCTGTTCGTGCGGGCGCGATCGTGCCAGGCGACCCGGGCGCGAGCACGATGCTCGAGCGGATCCACTCCACCGATCCCGACGTGTCGATGCCGCCGCCCAACTCGAACCGGCGGCTCTCCGACGAGCAGCGGAAACTGCTCGACCGCTGGATCAAGGAGGGGGCGGGGTACAAACCGCATTGGGCGTTCACGGCGCCCGTCCGCCCCACGTCGCCGGCCGTGAATCGCGTCGACTGGGTGCGGAACGACGTCGATCGGTTCGTGCTCGCGAAGATCGAGGCTGCCGGCCTCGCGCCGGCGCCGGAGGCCGATCGGTCCACGCTCATCCGCCGGCTGCATGCCGACCTGGTCGGCCTGCCGCCGACGCCGGAGGAGGTCGACGCCTTCGTCGCCGATCCCGATCCGGACGCCTACGAGAAACTCGTCGACAAACTGCTCGCTTCGCCCCACTACGGCGAGCGGATGGCGCTGCCCTGGCTCGACGCGGCCCGCTACGCCGACTCCAACGGCTTTCAGCAGGACGGCGACACCTGGCAGTGGATCTGGCGCGACTGGGTGGTGAAGGCTCTGAATGCCGACATGCCGTTCGATCGGTTCTCGATCGAGCAGTTGGCCGGCGACCTGCTGCCGGATGCCACGACCGAACAGAAGATCGCGAGCGGCTTCAATCGCAACCATCTCCTGAACGGCGAGGGGGGCGCGATCGCCGAGGAGCAACGGTTCAACACGCTCTTCGACAGGGTCGACACCACGAGCACCACGTGGCTTGGCCTGACGATGGCCTGCGCCCAGTGCCACGACCACAAATACGACCCGATGACGCGCACCGACTACTACGGACTGCTCGATGCCTTCAACCGCGTGCCGGAGTCGGGCACGCCGTCGAAGTTCTCGGCCCGCATCCGCTTGGCTCCGCCGGTGCTGGAACTGCCCACCGAGGAAAACACACGCCGGCTGGCGGAACTCGAAGCGACGGTGAAGTCACTGGAGACCGAGTCGAAGCCGGTGCTCGAGTCGATGTTTGAGGCGTGGAGGATCGGCCTCTTCGCCGACGGCAAGCCGGCCGACGGCGAGGAACTGCCCCGGACACTCCCCCCGCTGTTGCTCAAGCCCGAGGCCGAGCGGACCGAAACCGAGAAGAAGGAAATCGAGCGGGAACTGCGGGCGTTTTTCGATGCCAAGGTGAAGCAGAAGCTCATTGCGAACCTGCCCGCCGTGGCCAAGTACGACGCTGCCAAGAAGGCGTACGAGGAGTACAAGGGCGACCAGATTCCGCGGGTGATGGTGATGAGCGACGCCAAGCCCCGCGACACGAAGATTCTCGACCGCGGCGACTATCTCTCACCCGTCGGCGAGAAGCTCACGTTCCTGCCGCCGGCCTTCCTGCCGTCGCTCCCCGAGGAGTTTCCCCGTGATCGGCTGGGGCTCGCGAAATGGCTGTTCCTGCCCGAGCATCCGCTCACGGCGCGGGTACAGGTGAATCGCATGTGGCAGCAGTTCTTCGGCGCGGGGATCGTGAAGACAACCGAAGACATGGGCGTGCAGAGCGAATATCCGCGGCACATGGAGCTGCTCGACTGGCTCGCGGTCGAGTTCCGTGAGCACGGGTGGAGCCAGAAGCAGATGCACCGGCTGCTCGTGACGAGCGCCACCTATCGGCAGTCGAGCAAGGTGACGGCCGACGGCCTCGCCAAGGATCCGGAAAACCGGCTGCACGCCCGGGCGAGCCGGTTCCGTATGCCATCGATGGTGCTCCGCGACGTGGCCCTCGCCGCTGCGGGCCTGATCGACCTGCGCATCGGTGGCCAGCCGGTCTATCCATATCAGCCCGACCAGATTTGGGAGGCGCTCGCGATCACGAAGGAGCGGGACTTTACCTATCCCGCGTCGCATGGCCCTGACCTGTATCGCCGCAGCCTCTACACGTTTTGGCGGCGCACGGTGAGCCCGGCGAACATGTTCGACACGGCCAACCGACAGATCTGCACGGTACGGGCCAGCCAGACGAGCACGCCGCTGCACGCGCTTACGACATTGAACGACCCGACATGGGTCGAAGCCGCCCGCGTGCTCGCCGAGAAGAGCATGCAGGCCGCTGCCGACGTCGATACCCGGCTCACGTTTGCGTTCCGGCGCGTGCTCGGCCGCAAGCCCACCGCCTATGATCTCGATGCGCTCGAGCGGATGCACGGGCGACAGCTGGAAATCTACGGCACCGATACGGACGCGGCGAACCAGCTGCTGGCGGTCGGCGAAAGCCCCCGCGACAAGTCGCTCGACCCGGCTGGCCACGCGGCCCTCACGAGCGTCTGCCTCGCGATCTTCAATCTCGATGAAGCCCTGACGAGGGAGTAGCCATGGACAGCCTGCATCTCGAAAACGTCGCCCGCGTCACCCGGCGCCGGCTCTTCGGCTCGGCCGGAACGGGCATCGGCGGGGTGGCGCTGGCGTCGCTGCTCGGAAGGGATGCCGCCGCGACCGCACAGCCGGGGGGCACGCCCGGCCTGCCCGGCCTCCCACATCACGACCCGAAGGCCAAGCGTGTCGTGATGCTCTGGCAGGGGGGCGGTCCGTCGCACGTCGACCTCTTCGACCCCAAGCCCGCGCTCATCGAGCGGGGCGGGCAGGACATCCCCGCGAGTGTCCGCGGCCAGACGCGGCTCTCCACGATGTCGAGCGGCTATGCCAAGTGGCCGGTCGTCTCGCCCATCAAGCCCTTCAAGAAGTACGGACAGTGCGGCACGGAGCTCTCCGAGATGCTGCCGAATATCGGCAGCCTCGCCGACGACATGTGTCTCGTCCGCAGCATGCACACCGAGGCCGTGAACCATGCACCGGGCGTGACGTTCTTTCTGTCGGGAGCCCAGGTGCCGGGCCGGCCGAGCATGGGCGCCTGGATGAGCTACGGCCTGGGCTGTGAAACCGACGATCTTCCAGCGTTCGTCGTGATGACGTCGAGCGACAAGGGCAAGAGCTGCGGGCAGCTGTTCTTCGACTATTACTGGGGGAGCGGCTTCCTGCCGAGCCGGTTTCAGGGGGTGAAGTTCCGCAACACCGGCGACCCGGTTCCCTATCTCGCCAATCCTCCGGGCGTGAGCCGGGAAGCCCGGCGGGAGCTGCTCGACGACATCGCCGCGATGAACGCGGCCCATCTGGCCGACTACGGCGATCCGGAAATCGACACGCGGATCGCCCAATACGAGATGGCCTACCGGATGCAGGCCAGCGTGCCTGACCTCGTCAACTTCTCCGACGAGCCGCAGCACGTGCTCGACCGCTACGGCCCCGACGTGAAGACGAAGGGCACGTTCGCCTACAACTGTCTGATCGCGCGCCGGCTCCTCGAGCGCGGCACGCGGTTCGTGCAGCTCATGCACGCCGGCTGGGATCAACACAACAATCTGTTTTCAAAACTCGAGGAGATGTGCACGGACACCGACGCCCCGACGGCGGCGCTCGTCCAAGACCTCAAGGATCGTGGCCTTCTCGACGACACGCTCGTCGTCTGGGGAGGCGAGTTCGGCCGCACGCCGTTCGGCCAGGGCGATCCGAACAATCCCAAGGGCCGCGACCACTTTGGCAAGGCGTTTTCCTGGGTGCTGGCCGGCGGGGGCGTGAAGCCGGGCCACGTGTACGGCTCGACCGACGACTACGCATGGAACATCACGGCCGATCCGGTGCACGTGCACGACATGCAGGCCACGATCATGCACCTCGCGGGCATCGACCACACGAAGCTCACGTTCCGCTACCAGGGCCGCCAGTTCAGGTTGACCGACGTGCACGGACACGTCGTAAAGGGCATCATCGCCTGAAATCAGGGCCGGAGGCCCGGGTGCGAACAGCGCGAACGGAGTTCGCCAAGGAAACCTGGACACGATGTCCAGGGTTTCCGTGAAACCTCCCGTGCACGGACACGTCGTGAAGGGCATCATCGCCTGATATCAGGGCCGGAGCCGCCACCAGCCGGCGAGGAGGCTGCCGATCACGGAATGCACGACGCTCGAGATCGCACAGGGGACGGCCGTGAGGGGCTCGGCGGGAAAGTGCTTCTGGGCGAGCACGACACCCAGGCCCGAGTTCTGCATCCCCACCTCGATCGAGATCGTGCGGGCCACCGTCCGGTCGTAGCCGAGGAGTCGGGCGAAGAGGTGGCCGACGCCGAACCCGATCCCGTGGACGAGGACGACGGCGCCGAGAAGCCGCGGACCGCTCGCCTTCACCGCCGCGGCGTTCTGCCCGATGATGCTCGCACACACCAGCGCGATCGTGACCACGCTCACGAGCGGCGCCACCGGCATCACCGTCCGCACCACCCCCGGGAGCCAGCGGTTGATCGCCACGCCCGCCGCGACCGGCAGGACGACGACCTGGAGCGTCGAGAAAAAGAGCCCCCAGGCATCGACTTCGACGAGGCGGCCGGCGAGCAGTTTCGTGAGCAGCGGCGTGAGCACGACGGCGCCGAGCGTCGTGCAGGTGGTCATGAGCACTGAGAGGGCGACGTCGGCACGGGCGATGTAGGTGACGACGTTCGACGCGGTGCCGCCCGGGCAGCAGGCCACGAGAATCAACCCGACGGCGAACGGCGTCTCCAGGTCAAAGAGCGTGGCCACGAGCCAGCCGGCTGTCGGCATGATGAGAAACTGGGCCACAAAGCCGGCGGCCACCGTGGCGGGCCGTGTCGCCACGCGGGCGAAGTCGTCAACCGAAAGCGTGATCCCCATGCCGAGCATGATCACGGCGAGGCCGACGACGATCGCCTCACCCCGGAACCACGTGAAGCACGCCGGTTGCACGAGCGCCAACCCGCAGGCCGCGAGCACCCAGAGCGGAAAGGCGTTTGCGGCGAGATCGAGAACGCGTCGCATGGTTTTCCTGAGAGCCCCCTCTCCCTCCGGGAGAGGGTCGGGGTGAGGGTGCCCTGAAGTGCGGTCGACTCTGCTTCGAAGCACCCTCACCCGGCCTGCGGCCGGCCTCTCCCTGAGGGAGAGGCGAGAAAGGAGCCGCGGTCAGTCGCGGTCCATTTCGTCCCCGAGCCGGGCGGTTCGCATGAAGTCGCAGGCCGGGGGCATCACGTCGGCCAGGCCGTCGGCGTCGCAGCGGATCGCGATCTCGTCGGGGCCGAGCCGCTCGAGGAGCAGGCTGCCCGATGCACCGGCGTCGGCTCCGCGACCGTCAAACAGCACACGCCAGGCGTTGCCCTCGGGTGTCCACGTGGCCTCGGCGAAGCGACCCTCCGACGTGAACAGCCACGAGCGGATCTGCTGGCGGTCCGGATCCCAACCGATGATCTCGCTGATCTCGCGCCGGGGCCCGGCGCCGGGCGGGAGGAGGCCGGGAATCGAGTCGTCGCCGGACACCGGCCGCACCGCGTCGGCCGAGTCGAACGTGACCACGTGACTGCGCACGAGGAACGCCCGCCCCGCGCTCCAGGAGCACTGCGTGCCCGCCGTCACGCCCTCGCCCGCGTCTTCCCAGGCGCCCACGAGCCACCCCAGGGCATCGATGGGCCGCGTCGCCGCCGGGCCGGGGCCGAGCGGCTTCACGAGCGACGCTTCGCGGACACTCTCGAGCATCCACCGGCCGCGTTCCTTGACGACCACGGCGGAGAATCGGCTGCCGGCCGGTCGGCCGTGTCCGTCGCCCGCATCGGAAAATGCGACGTGCGTCACGCCGTCGACGACGGCGACGTCGTCACGGAGCGGACGGATCGACTCGATATCGATGTCGATCGCAGCCCCATCGTCTGCTTGAAAGAGCGTCGCGAAGACGTCCTCCACCGCCTCACGGCCACGGGTCGTCTCGCCCGTGTCGAGGTCGACATTTTCACCGGTCGCCGTCCAGTGAGCCGCGAGTGCCGCCGCGTCGTGGCGATTGAAGGCTGCGAGATAGTCGCGAAGCATCGCCGCGACCTCCTCGACCGCGGGCCTGCTCTGCGGAAATTCGAGCGGGGCCTGCGCCGCTGTCTCGTGCGCCGTGCCGGGAAGCACGAAACCGTTGCGGGAAGCCATCGTCACCGGCTCGAGCGACGGCACCTCTCCGATCACGTCGGGGAGACGAAACGGCTTCGGCTTCGTGATCACCTCCGGCACCGGACGCAGATCATGCCGCGACGGATCGGCCGAGGCCGTCACCCGCACGGGCATGTCGGTGCGTCCCTCGTCGACCGGACGGGAGGTACAGCCGCAGAGCAGGCTGCAGACAACGACGAGCCAGAATCCATGACGCGGGATGCAGCGCACCATAAAACCCTCCGTGGTTGATGGACGTGGAGTGTACCCGATGCGGGGGGACCGCACAGCGCGGCTTTCCGCAGAGTGCCACTCTGCGGCTACGGGGTCGCGGGGCTCTCGAACCCGTAGGTGCAGACTGGCAGCCTGCACACGGCCCTCGTCAGTTCGCCGTGGCCGTCACGCCTGGAAAATCGTCAGTGCGAAACGGTGTCAGCGGCAACCCGGCTGCCGAATACATGTTGCACACCGGGTTGTCGGCCCAGGCATAGCGGACGGCGACGGGCTCGGCCACGGCGTCGCTCCAGACCTCGATCATGCCGTCGGGCAGGATCTTTGCCTGGGCGGCGACGAACTTTTTGTCGGCCCCGGCGATCGTGAATCCGACCGGCTCCGCCACGTCGAACGGCCGCCACCCGGCTGCTTTCGCGTCGACGTTGTCGAACGCCAGCACGATCTTCGACCCCTGCTTCTCCATGCTTTTGTAGAGCGGGCTGCGGCAGGGGATCGCGGGAACCTTGTACGTCTCCGCGAGGGCCCAGCGTGCGAGCCGCTTGGCGACGTCCTGCTTGTTCTTGGGGTGGATATCCTTCCCTTCGCCGATGTCGATGATCACCGCCTCGCCGGTATTCGGCAGCTTCTTCATCGTCATCGTCTGGGCCTCGCGCAGCTCGGCCCAATCGCTTTCGGCAGGCTCGGGCTTCTCGGCTTTGAAGTCGGCGAGCTGCACCCAGTAGAAGGGGAAGTCGCCGAGGCCCCACTCCTCCCGCCACGACTTGATCATGAACGGGAAGAGCTCGCGGTATTGGTAGGCCCGGCCCGCGTTCGATTCACCCTGATACCAGATCGCACCCTTGATGCCGTAGCCGATCGACGGCGTGAGCACGCCCGAGTGGATGTTGCCGGGACGGGCGTTGCCCTTCATCTGGCCTTCGGGGTTGGCGGGCTGCTTCGGCTCGGGCTTGCCCTCTGACTTCGCCTTTGCGACGGCTGCCTTCCATTCAGCCATCTTCTTCTCGAAGTCGGCCTTGGCCGCCTCCACCCCCTCCTCCGTCTTCACCCAGCGCTCGTGGATCGCCTTCAGTGTCGGATGCGCGGCGAGCTTGTCGCGCTTCACCCAGGCCTCGGCGGCGCTGCCGCCCCAGGCGTTGTCGATGAGGCCGATCGGCACGCCGAGCGTCTGGTGGAGCTGCCGGCCGAACAAATAACCGACGGCCGAAAACTCACCCACCGTCTCGGGCGAACAGACCTGCCACGAGCCGTTGAAGTTCCACTGCGGCTCCTGGATGCCCACCTGTGGCACCGAGACGAGGCGGATGTTCGGAAACTTCGCAGCGGCCTTCTCGAGGTCTGGGTCGTTCGCCTGGTTGACGCTCCACTGCATGTTCGACTGTCCGGCGCAGACCCATACCTCGCCGATCAGCACGTCGGTGAAGGCGACGGTATTCTTCCCCTTCACCGCGAGCGTGTGCGGGCCGCCGTATTCCATCACCGGATCGAGGAACACGTGCCAGGCGCCGTCGGCGCCGGCCGTCGTGGACTTCGACTGCCCGCCGAGCGTGACGGTGACGGCCTCGCCCGGGTCGGCCTTGCCCCAGACGCGGTTCTTGATCCCCTGCTGGAGCACCATGTGGTCGCCGAACATGTTGTTGAGCGCCACGTCGGCGCGGGCTGCGGGAGCGAGAAGGGCCAGCGCGACGCTGGTGACGAGGGCGGCTTGGCAGCGGTGAAGCATCGGCGAATACTCCGACTGTTGGAAAAATCCCCGAGACGGCGGCACGGATGAACCGGCTTTCCCAGTAAGGTACAGTGACGGCTGGATCCCGCAATGATGCGGGTGTTCGGGTGAGGAGATCGCCGATGCAATCCGATGAGCGACCCCACGAAACTGCCGGGAACGGCGCGCCCGGGGAACCATCCACGCCGCCGGGCCCGGGCCGCGGCCCGGGCGGCCTGCTCGCCGAGGCGAAGCCCTTCCTGGCTCTCGCCGGGGCCGTTGCCGCAGCCATTCTCTTCGCCCGCACCGTCGCGCCCCCCGGCCCGGCGACTCCAGCGGTGCCGGGCGTCGCCGCCCCGTCTGCACTCGGCGATCCGCTGTCGAGTTGGCACGACGGCCCCACGAAACGAAAAATCCTCGCGTTTCTCGCCGACGTCACCCGTCCGGGCACCCCGACGTTCGTGCCGCCCGAGGAGCGGGTGGCCGTGTTCGACCACGACGGCACGCTCGTGTGCGAGAAGCCGATCGTGCACGGCGCGTTCCTCGTGGAGCGCGTGCGGAAGTTCGTGGCCGCCCATCCGGAGTTCGCCCACGAGGAGCCCTACGCCACACTCGTCGGCGGCGATCTCGAGTTCGTCCGCCGGCTCGGCAAGAAATTTTTCGCCGACCTCACCTTCACGACGCTCGCGGGCGTCCCGGAGGAGAGCCTCGAGGCGGATGTGCGCGAGTTTCTCGCCACGGCCCGGCACCCCGTCTTCGACGTGCCCTTCGGCGACGTCACGTTCCAGCCGATGAAGGAACTCGTCGCACTCCTGCGGGCGAACGGGTTTACGGTCTGGATCTGTTCGGGCAGCGGGATCCATTTCATGCGGCCCGCCGCCGCGGCGTGGTATGGGATCGGCCCCGAGCACGTGATCGCGTCACGGTCGACGACCAGAATGGACGAGCTCGAGCCCTCCGAGCCGCTGCCTCCGAACGCATCGCCAAACCGACGGCTCGCGCTCGTCGTTCAGCCGGAACTCGAAGTCCTCAACGACGAGGGGCGCAAGCCCGTGAGCATCGGCGAGCAGATCGGTCGCCGGCCGATTTTTGCAGCAGGCAACGTGGGCACCGGTGGCGACGTGGAGATGCTGCGCTGGTCGCAGTCGAGCCCGCGCCCCAATCTTCAGCTGCTGGTCCTTCACGATGATGCCGAGCGCGAGATGGCCTACGGGGAGCCGACGAACGAATCGCTCGACGCGGCCGAGAGGTATGGCTGGCAGGTCGTCAAGATTGCCCGCGACTGGAAGCAGGTGTTCGCGACGCCGCTCACGAAACACGCTCCTGCCACCACCGCGCAGGCAGGCTCGGCCAGCCTGCAACCGGCCCGGTGGGAGGAGGACATCGCCGCGTACGAGCGCCGCGACGCCGAGCAGCCGCCGATGCAAGGGGGCATCTGTCTCGTCGGCTCGTCGAACATCCGTCTCTGGACGACGCTGGGCGACGACTTTCCCGGCATGAACGTGGTCAACCGGGGCGTCGGCGGCTGCCGGCTCTCGGAATTGGCCGAGTTCGCCCCGCGGCTCGTCGCGGCTGCGAAGCCGAACGTGGTCGTGGTGTCGGCCGGCACCAACGACATCGGCTCCGGCGCGACGGCGCAGGAGGTGCTCGACGGTTTCCGGCGAATCGTCGCCACCCTGCGGGCCGATCTGCCCGATGTCACGATCGCGTTTCTCGCGATCGCGCCGAGCATCAAGCGCTGGGAGCAGCGCGAGCGACAGGCTGCGGCGAATGACGCCGTGAAGGCATTCATCGCCTCGTCGGGCGACTCGAAGCTCCGCTACCTCGACGCGAACGCGGCGTTCCTCGGACCCGACGGCACACCCGACCCTGCGTGTTTCGTCGAGGATCTCCAGCATCCAAGCGTGCAGGGCAATGCCCGCCGGGCAGAAATCCTCAGGCCGCTCTTCAAGGAACTGCTCGGGCCGTAGGACAGGCTTCAGCCTGTCGGCATGCCTGACAGGCTCGAGCCCGTCTCAGGCCCGACGCCAGACGTAGTCTTCGACCTGGTGAAGCGCCACCTCGCAGCGGCTGTAGCGGCAGGCGTTCACGTCGCCGATCGACACCAGGCCCACGACGAGCCCCTCGGCATCGACGATGGGAACATGCCGGATGCGGCGGCTGCGCATCAGTTCGGCCACGTCGTCGACGAATGCCTCGGGCGGACAGCACACGAGGTCGGTCGTCATGACCTCGGCGACTCGTGTCCTGTCTGGCGGCAGCCTGGCGGCCACGACCCGGCGGAGCACGTCGCGCTCGGTGAAGATGCCGACGAGCCGGATTCCCTCCATCACGAGCACCGACCCGACGTGCTCGTCGTTCATCCGCTGGGTGGCTTCGAGCACGGTGTGCTCGGGCCTCGCGGTCACGAGCAGCCGCACCTGGCCGTGGAGCATTTCTCGCACCGTATCCATGGTCGCACCCTCCTTCCTCGGTGAATGGTAGAAAACACCCGAGTCGCCAAGGCCTGACGGGAGAAAACAGGATGCCGGAGCACGAGGACACTTGGATGCGGCTGTGGAACGGCCGCTGGCTCGGGGGCGTGCCGGAACGGCTGCGGGAGCCCGCCGCGTGGGGAATCCTGCTCGGCGCGGTCGCGGTGGTGGCGGTGGCGGGCATCGCTCCGTGGGCCGACGCGCGGGGCGCGGCGTATCTGGAGGCGTCGTTTGCCCGCACGCTGGCGGCCCTCGCCGCCACGCGGGGGCTCGACAGTGCGATCTCGCTCGCCCAAAGCTCCGAAGTGAGTTTCAGCCTCGGCCCCGGCGGGAGCATCGGCATCGGCCAGGCCCTCGATCCGATCAACGATCTCGTCGAGCAATACGGGTCGCTCCTGCTCACGAGCACGACGGCGGTCGGCGTGCAGCGGCTGGGGCTGCAGATCAGCCAGGCCCTCGGCTGGTGGCTCTTGCTGCCGGCCGCCCTGGCCATCGCGGCTGCAGCCGCGACGACGGGCCGGCGCCGACGGGCGATCTTCGGCTGGGTCCGGCGGCTGTTCGCATTCGCGCTCTTCGCCCGGCTGGCGATTCCCACCGCCGCCTGCCTCGATGAACTCGTCGCGACGCGGTTTTTGGAGGCGGGCTATCAGCAAGCGTCGGCTGCGGTGGTGAACACCACCGCACAACTCGAGGCCGTCGAGGTGGAGGAGACGGAGAAGCCGTGGTACGAGCGGTTCAATCCGGTCGACTACGTGGGTGATCGAGCCCGCAGGCTCTACGACAGTGTCGGGGCGGTGGGCGAGTCGATCGTGAATCTCGCGATCTACTTCACGATTTCCACGATCATCCTGCCGCTCGGCACACTGTGGCTGCTTGCGCGGCTGGGAAGTACGGTCTTTTTGCCCCGGAGTCCCTAAGACCGGGTATGCCCTTGCAGGCTGCGGTTTTCCGGCCAAATACCGCCCCTTCGGAGGGGTGTTGGCGAAAATCCGAACCCCGACGCTTGAAAGCCCCTCAACTCAACGTAATCTATCCACCTTATCAGGCGGCCGAGTGTTTCGGTCGTCGCAAGAGAAAGGTCTCTTCGACCGACCGACGTTCGGGCGCGTGCGAAAAACCTGCTCGAGTCTCTTCCTGTTCCTTTTCTTTCTGGAGGTTTGCGTGATTCGCAAAGTTCTTTCCTGCCTCCTGCCGGCTGTCGCCGTCGTCGCCCTGTGCACGAGCACGTGGGCTGCCGACTGTGGTGGCTGCAGTGGCGGTTGTGCCGGTGGCTGTGAAGGCGCCGTGGTCAGTGGCGGTGCCTGTGGTGGTTGTGGCGAGGCCGCTGCGTGCGGCACCAAGACGGTGTATCAGCGTCAGTACGTGACCGAGATGAAGACGGTCACGTCGACCGAGTACACCACGGAAACGCGTGAGCGGACCTACACGGTCAACAAGCGCGTTCCGCGGACCGAGACGAAGACCCGCACGGTCACCGTGCAGGTTCCCGAGACTCGGACCAAGACCGTGAACTACACGGTCAACAAGAACGTGACGGAAACCAAGACGGCCGAGTACACCGTCCAGGTTCCGTACACCGAGTCGGTCGAGCAGACCTACACGGTGATGGTGCCGGTCAGCGAGGAGAAGACCTCGACCTACACCGTCATGGTGCCGAAGCAGGAAGAGAAGACCTCGACCTACACCGTCATGGTTCCCTACACCGAGCAGGTCGAGCAGACCTACACGGTGATGACGAACGTGCCGGAAGAGAAGACCTCGACCTACACGGTCCAGGTCCCGTACACCGAGCAGGTCGAGCAGACCTACACGGTGAGCGTTCCGGTCCAGGAAGAGAAGACCGCCACCTACACGGTGATGGTGCCCTACACCGAAGAGAAGGTTTCGACCTACTCGGTGAAGGTGCCCTACACCGAGCAGGTGGAGCAGAAGTACACGGTGAACGTGCCCTACACCGAAGAGATGACCGGCACCCGGACCGTGCAGAAGCGCGTCCCGGTGACGACCATGAAGCAGGTGCAGGTGCGCGGTGGCTCGTGGCAGACCGAGATGGTGGAGGTTGCCGGTGGCACCGACGCCTGCGGCTGCCCCTGCCCCCCGAAGATGTGCTGCAAGCGCGTGTGGGTTCCCTCGTGTGAGACGAAGGAAGTCGCCTGCACGACCTACCAGTGCACGACGGAAGAAGTTCCCTACTCCTACACGGTCACCAAGTGCCGTCAGGAAGAGCGGAGCCGGATGGTGAGCGTGACGAAGTGCCGCGACGAGGAGCGCACCCGCACCTACACGGTGTCGAAGTGCCGCCCCGAGGAGCGGACTCGCACCTACACCGTGACGAAGTACGTGCCGGAGACGAAGACCCGCTCGGTCAGCGTCACCAAGTACAAGTCCGAGGAGCGCACCCGCACCTACACGGTGACGAAGTGCGTGCCGGAGACGAAGACCCGCACGGTCAGCGTCCAGAAGTGCCGTCCGGAAGAGCGGACCCGCAGCTACACCGTCACGACCTGCGTGCCGGAAGAGCGGACCCGCACCTACACCGTCACGAAGATGGTGCCGGAGCAGAAGACCCGCACGGTCAACGTCACCAAGTACAAGAGCGAGACGAAGACTCGCGAGTACCAGGTGACCAAGTGCGTGCCGGAGACGATGACCAAGGAAGTTTCCTACACGGTCATGGTCCCCTCGCAGAAGGAAGAGTCGTACACCGTGACGGTGTATGACTGCGTCCCCGAGACGAAGACCGCGAGCTACACCGTTCGCGTTCCTCACACGGTGACCAAGGAAGTGCCGGTGCAGAAGTGCGTGACCGTGGCCGTCGAAGTGCCCGTCGAGGGTGCCTGCGGTGGCTGTGGTGACGCCGGTGCCTGCGGCGACGCTGGCGCCTGCGGCGATGCCGGTGCGGCCGCCTGTGGCGACTGCGGCGGTGCGAAGAAGGGCTGCCGTCGCAAGGGCTGCCGTCGCTGCGGCTGCTAAGCCACGGTGACACGCTTCGTGTCGTGAACAAGAGGGGGCCGGGCGAGCGATCGCCCGGCCCCCTCGCTTTTTCTGGCACCCTGCTCACGCTGGGCGGGTTTTTCAGCCGAAAAATTGACGCCTGGCGAACCCCGGGGTAGTTCTAAGCGTAGAGATTGCCCGAGCCAGAGTTTTCGCCCGCCCGAGTGCCCGCCATGCGTCGCCGACGAGCCATCCCCCGCCGATCGATGCACACGCTCTTGCGCTGGGAGACGCTCGGCCACTCGGTCACGGGGCTCGAGTCCCTCGAGGCCCGGCAGGTGCTCGCGGCCGACCTGGCCGTGGAGATCGCGGAGCCGGCCTTCTATTCGCCCGCGACGCAGGGGGCGTACACCGTCGTCGTCCGCAATCTCGGCACGACCGACATCACCGGCGGCTCGCTCACGACGGCGCTCGCGAGCCAGTTTCGCACTCCCGTCTGGTCGGCCGCCTATTCGTCGGGCGCCTCCGGGCCCGTGAGCGGGGCCGGGCAGATCGTGACGGGCGATACGCTCTCGATCCCGCAGGGCGGATCGGCCACGTTCACGATCGTCGGCACGTTCACGGCCGACGCCACGGGCGTCGCCTCGTCGACGGCGACCGTCGCGGCCACCGGCGACGCAACGAGTGCGAATGACACCGTGACCCGCACGCAGGTGTTCGTACCCAAGTCGATCCTCGTCACCGACGCCGCCGGCTGGACGAGCTCGTCGATCGTGAGGGTCGTCGACCCGTCCACGGGCTCGGTACGGAACCAGTTCGACGCATTCCCCGGCGGCTACCGCGGCGGCGTGCAGGCGGTGCTCGGCGACCTCGACGGCAACGGGCTCCCCGAGATCATCGTGGCGCCCGGCAAGGGCGTCGTCGGAGTGGTCAAGGTGTTCAGCCTCGACGGCGTCGAGCTGCCGGACTACCAGATCACGCCGTTCGGGCCGCAGTGGACCGGTGGCGTGAACCTCGCGGTGGGCGACATCGATGGCGACCGTCTCGCCGACATCGTCGCGTCACGGGCCACGGGCGACGGCGAAGTGCGGGTGTTCCGCACCGCCGCGGCGGCCACACCCGGCCAGTTCGCGACGATCCGCCCGTTCCCGGCAAATTTCGTCGGTGGCTCGACGGTGGCGGTGGGCGATTTCGGCACGTTCGCCGGTGGCACGCTCGTGGACGGAGCGAAGGCCGACGGCCGGCTCGAAATCGTGGTCGGCAGCGGGCCGACGGCAGGACCGCTCGTGCGGGTGTACGACGTTTCGGGAGCGACCCCGACCGTGGTGGACACGATCAGGCCCTTCGAATCGGCCTTCCTCGGCGGCGTGACGGTGTCGACGGCGCGGGTCAACGCCGACTCGATCTCGGATGTCGTGGTGGCGGCCGGCCGCCGCGGTGGGTCGCGGATCGAGATCCACGACGGCCGCATCGGCACGAACGCCCGCTTGCAGGCCTATGCTGCTTTGTCGGAATTTGAGTTGCGGAATGCCGCGGTCGTGGCGTCGGCCGTCGACACCAACGGCGATGGCCGTGCCGACTCGCTGTATGCAGCCCAGGGTTCAGGTGGTGCCGCGGGCCTGCGCCGCGCGCCGATTGGCAGCAACGTCTTCAGCGTGCTTGGCGACATATCGGCACGGACGCGGGTGACGTCCGCTCCGGAACCGCAAAACACCGACATCGTCACGACCGCCTCAGGGCTGCAGTACATCGATCTCACGGTGGGGTCGGGCGCGTTGGCGACCGCCGGCACAACCGTGAAGACGCTCTACCGGGGCGTGTATCGGGAGAACGTGGGCACGAAACTCGCCGGTGAGAAGTTCGACAGTTCCGCCGACCACGGCAACGTGCCGTTCTCGTTCTCGCTGCGAACAGGCGGCGGCGCGATCGTGGGCTGGATCGAGGGGGTGCAGGGCATGCGCGTGGGCGGGGTCCGGCAGTTGACCGTTCCCGCCTCCCTCGCCTACGGTTCGGTCGGACAGGGAGACATCCCGCCCAACGCCGACCTCGTCTTCGACGTGACGTTGACCGAGGTCGACTGAGCGAGCAAGCCGCATCCGGCGGCGGACGCCGCCTGGCGCACCGCTACCAGCGGGCCTCGAGGCCGAGGCTCGCCCCGTGCAGGAAGGCGGTGGAGTTCGCGCTGATCGTGGTGCTCCCGGCCGGCAGGGCTGCGAACGTGAACTGGTCGGGGGCGAGCGCCACCCCCGAAATCCACAGGAGGTTGTACCCGGCCCGCAGGCCCCACGTGTCGCTCAGCTTGTAGATCACGCTCGCGGTCATGTCGCCGATGAATCCGACGCCGCCATCGCGCGAGGCCCCGGCGGAGCGGATCAGCCCGCCGTCGGCGGCGTCGACGATCGGGGATTGCGACTGCGACCGTTCCGCACCGGCGAGGGCCGTTTTCGCCCAGCCCTCGACGGCCCACCGCTCCCACTCCATTCGGCCGCGTGCACCCACCTGCACGCCGAAGAGATTCGAACTCGACTGCACGGCGTACGCCGTCGGCACCGGAGGGGTGGCGGGCGCGTAGGAGACGGTGGCCGATTCGTCGAGGCCCGCCCAGCGAAAGCCGGCAAGCCAGTCGACACGCCCCTGCACGTAGCCTTCACAGCGCTGCCACGGGCGGCCTGAGCGGCGGTCGTAGCCGGTGTCGGCGTCACGCAGGAAGAGATTCGCCTCGGCAGAATTGAGCGACGAGGAGTATGTGGCCCGTGCGAACGAGGCGTCGTTGAGGCCGGTATTCGGCTGGAGGGCGAGCGGGTCGGGCGCGCGGAGCGTGCCGGCCGCGGTGGCCTCCGCATCGGCGAACATCCCCCACACGCCGAGGTAGCCGACCTCCCACCCGCGGCCGCACTCGTCGACGTCGCCCACGAACAGCCGGATGCCGGGCTGCACCGGGAAATGCATGTCGCGGACGGAGACCGCCACGGGCGCATTCGCTGCGGCGCCGTTGAACACGAGCGGCTGGTCGGCCGCGGCATTCCACCGCTGGAGGAACACCGTATCGAACACGGCATAGGTGCCCGAGTCGTCAGCCAGCGCCCTCGGGGCGTGGAGGATCGCCTGACCCGCGCCGGCGAGCAGCAGGATCACGGCAGACGCGCAACGGCGGCCGAGGGTTGTGTGCAGCACGGGCATGGCATTGCGGCGACGCAGGAAAAGGTCCTCTGACCCGTGTTTTCGGCACGACCGGCAGGGGGCATGAGGATCGTTTCCAAGGGGCTTCGTGCGGGCAAACTGCGCAGGGTGGGAAGGGGGGCACACGGCACCTCGCGATGACAGCAGCATGTCCAACGTGGTAAGGAAATGCCGTCCAGAGGCTCGCCGGCATGATGATTTCCCACACCCATCGTTTTGCGTTCATCCATGTGCCGAAGACGGGTGGCTGCAGCGTGAAGATCGCGCTCGAACCGTTCGCTGACGACGTCCTGGGCTATCCGCCCAACCGCTGGCTCGAACGATGCGGCATCCGCGTCAATTACTTCGCCCCGTGGCCGTTCAAGCGGTTCCGCACCCATACGCCGGCCGGCATCCTGCACCGTGAACTGCCAGCGGACGTGTACGCGCAGCTGTTCACGTTTGCCTTCGTGCGCAACCCGTGGGACCTGCTCGTCTCGTCGTACCATTTTCTGCTCCACAACCCCTCCCACCGTCGCGGTCGCCTGGCGGCCCGCCTTGGATCGTTCGCACGCTACGTCGAGTACGAGCTCCACCGGGGCAAGTTGCTGCAGAGCCCGATGCTGACGAGCCGCCATGGCCGGCTGCTCGTCGACTTCGTGGGCCGCTTCGAGACGCTCGAGGCCGACTTCATGGCCATCTGCCGCCACCTGCGCGTGGCCGTCCGGCTTCCGCACGTCAACGCCGTTTCCCATGGCGACTATCGCGCCTTGTACACGCCACGGCTCGCCGCCACCGTCGCCGATGGTTTCGGTGAAGACATCGATCGCTTCGGCTACGTCTTCGATCTCCCCGTCGTCCGTGCCCCACACACGCAGGCCGCATGACCGTGGCGTCCCTTGCCCCTCAGGCCGTGTCGCGGTGGCATCCCGAAGGAGTGGCGTTCTGGCTGACGCGGCCGCGGCGCACCTTGCGTGCGCTCACGCATGCCTCCGCCGCGATCCGATTCGACACGTCGTTGCCCCCCTGCGTAACCCGGTGGACGTTCTCGCACGACGCTCACGATGGCCGCGTCGTGGTGACATTCCATGGCCCCGAGGCGGTCAGCCGGTTGCTCATCCGCTGGCGGCTCTTGGCCGACGTCATTCGTGACGTGGCCCGGAGCGATCGCAGCCTCGTCTTCCGCGAGGTCCTCATCGATCTCGGCGACGGAGTCGGCGCCGATGCACCGCCGTCTCTGCTCGCCTTCGCGCGGCGACCGGGGTCGCGGGCCCGGCTCATTCCCAATCCCTACCTGCTGCGGCCGCGACCGTGGCTCGGCCCCGCCTTGCCGTGGCACTCCAAGAGCGACACCGTGTACTTCCGCGGCGCGAGCACCGGTGCCACCGACTACGAAGCCAACGCCCGCGTGGCGCTGTGCCGCATCGCCAAAACGATGTCGCGGGCCGACTGCCGAGTCTCGCGGATCAAACAGGTCGATCGGCGGTTCGCCGCGCGGCTCGAGGCGGAAGGGCTCGTCGGGTGGCGGCTCCCGATCTGGGCCATGAACCGCCATCGGTTTCTCGTTGAAGCCGACGGCAACTCCTCGTCGTGGGACCGCTACATGCTCATCGGCTCGTTCGGCGGCGTTCCGATCCGCTTCGAGTGCGAGTGGGAAGAGTGTTGGCACGATCTGCTGGTCGACGGCGGCAACTGCGTGACGGCCGATCGCCGGTCGCTGCCTGCGGTCGCAGAGCGGCTCCGTTCACGGCCGCACGAGGCGGTAGCCATCGCCCGAGCCGCAACGCGCACGGTGGCGGAGTCGCTCGGCACGACGTGCCTGCGGCGCCGCTTGATCGCAACGCTCGTCTCGCCCTGACTGTCCGTGGAAAAAGTCGTCCCTGACTTTTTCCACGTGGCGGACCGGTGGAAACGCCGAGGGTTCCACGGTCGGCGATCGTCGCATCCTGCGTTCCTCGTGCCGTGAAGACGCCGACACGAGCCGAACGTGTCAGGCGGCCCGTCGAATCGGCCGCGCGTGCTCCACGGCGACCCGGACGACGTCGTGGTCCTGCGGCACGGCCGTGGGCGGCCCTGCGTGCATGCCGTGCCGCAACCGCGCGGCCACGATGTCGCGGAGCATCGCCGGCGCGTGGCGGCGGAGCGACACCGTCGAGCCGGCCTCGTTGACGAGGCGGACGGGGACCCGGGCCGCGGCGTATCCCAGCCGCCTGGCCACGAGGATGGCTTCGGCATCGAAGGCGAACCCTGTGGTCTGCACCCGACTGAAAATGTCGCGGGCGGCATCGCCGCGGAAGACCTTGAGTCCGCACTGGGTGTCGCCGACGTCGCGCGAGACGAGCCTCCGCGCGACGGTGCGGAAGCAGGCGCTGGCGATCGACCGGACAGCGGTGCGTTCGACGTCCTGCACGGATCCATCGAGGTCGCGGCCACCGTAGACGACGGCGGCGATGCCGGCGTCGATCACGTCGCACCCCCAGCGAAGTGCCGCCAGATCGTAGGGCAAATCGGCGTCGGTGAAGGCGACGATGCGGCCCTGCCCCAGGAGCATGCCGGTGCGGACGGCGGCACCCTTGCCGGAGTTGCACCTGAGCCGAACGACTCCGCAGCCGAGAGGATGGTCGGCTGCCGCGCGGGCCGTGGCGTCGGTGCTGCCGTCATCCACGACGAGCACCTCGATCGCCCGATCCTGACCCGCGCACCACGCCGCAAGACCGTCGAGCGCACGGGGCAGGCGGGCGGCCTCGTTGTAGGCCGGAACGACCACCGTCAGATCGAAGCCGGCCTCCGCCGCGGAGTGACCACCTGGGAACGCGAGAATCGTCGGAACACTCTGACCTGGCTGACTTGGCCGATCTGACTGATCCGGCTGATCTGGGGATCGCATGGGAAGTCGCTCGTGGCCACGGGCTCTGGAAACAGCATGATGCTCGGGTCTGTACCCGGGTCTGTAGCGGACCTTGAGCCCCGGAAACAGGTGACTTTTACGGCCGTTCCCCGACGGGGCCGCGAACGCCCTTGCGGTGCGAGACCGCCTTTCGCTACTTCCCCCATCCTGCCACGGCTCGTCTTCGACCATCGTGAATCTGTCCGCCCATGATCCTCATCCACCAGCGTTACGTGTCCTCCGATCCCGCGCGCCAGGCGGAACTCGAACAGGCACTGGACCGCAACAAGGCCTGTCGGGCCTTTCAGCGGATCGTGCCGGTTGAAGGAAGCGCACGACGCTGGACGTTCGCCGACCTTTTCCAACTCGCCAGCGAGCAATGTGCCGGCCAGCCCTGTGTGATCGCCAATAGCGACATCTCATTCGACGAATCGATCGCAGCTGCCCTCGGGTTGCTGGAGCGGCCCGGCGTGATGCTGGCACTGACTCGCTGGGACGACGACACGGCACCGTCGATGGAGGGTCGGGTCGACACGGCCACGTGGCGATTCTATTCGCAATCGCAGGACGCCTGGCTCTTTCGCGCCGGCTCCCTGCCTGCGTTTCGTGCAGACTTCCAGCTCGGCATCCCACGGTGTGAGAATCGGCTCGCGTTCGAGGCCGCCCGGGCAGGCGTCGTCGTCCTCGACCCGGCCCTGTCGATCAAAGCCCGGCATCATCACGCCACCAACGTGCGCACCTGGCGGCGGGCCGACCACTACCACGGCCCGCTCCTGTTTCCCAGGCTCACGACGACCGACACGGCGGGCGCCGACGGGCTCGTGCTCAATCGGCGGTGGTGCCGTCACGAAGCCGTCGTGGCGCTCGGAGATGGCCCTCGGGTCGAGGAAGCCGCAACGCGACCGCTTCGCCTCCGCGATGTGTGGCGTGCCAAGGTCGGTGTGCGGTCGCCGTTCTACCTCCGGCGCCGGAGCGAGGTGCAGCGCTAGGTGGCCGGCCAGGCGCGGAAGCCTTTTCGAGGAAACGACTTAGGGCGTCTCGAGCCGGCCCATCACCCGGCCGAGAATCAAGCGTCCAAGGACGTGGGCCTCGATTTTGTGAGTATCTGCCTACCTGCTTGACAGCCCGCAAGCCTTCCCTATCTTGACTCACCGGAACCCCGCAACTGGGGAGCCACCCCCTTCCGGACGACATCGCATGGTGATCCATATGACTGGCCGTCGAGCGACTCGTGCAGCCTTTTCTGGGTTCACCCTGGTCGAACTCCTCGTGGTCATCGGCATCGTCGGCGTGCTCGTCGGGCTCCTCCTCCCCGCCGTCCAGCGGGCCAGGGAGTCGGGCCGTCGCACCGGTTGTCTCAACAACCTGCGTGGGATGACGCTCGGCGTCGGCGCCTACGAGACGTCGAAGCGGCACTATCCCATCGGAAACGATGCGCTCGCCACTCCGCCGACGCTCCCGATCGGGACGCAGCATGCGTGGTCGTCGTTCATTCTCCCGTACATCGAGCAAACGACCCTCGCGAGCCGGATCGACTACCGAAAGTTTTGGAATGCACCCGGCGGGAACGACAAGGCGTCGGATGCATTCCTCTCGATCTACGTCTGCCCCAGCGGGATGGTGTCGTATGTCGGCAAGCAGGACTACGGCGGGGTGACGGGCACGTACATCGTGCCGAGCGACAAAACGCAGCCGGCCGACGATCCCTTCCACAACGGCACGCTCGTGTTCCGCGATGCCGACCACCAGCAGGCGATCACCCCCGCAAGCGTCACCGACGGTCTCTCGCACACGCTCCTCATCGGCGAGGCGGCCGATCGCGGGCTGCCTCCGGCCAACGACGTGAATCCTGAGCTCAACAGCCGCTGGGCGCTGGGCACGAACTGCTTCGCCCAGAACGCACGGTTCATCAACGTCTACGAAAACGAGAACCTGCGCAGCCGCCACGACGGCGGCGCGCACGCCAGCTTCGCCGACGGGCGCACGGCGTTTCTCAGTGAGAACATGGATCCGGATGTCCTGGCGGCGATCTGCACGCGAAACGGCGGAGAGACGAAGTCCTCGGCCGCGAGCGCGCCGTGAGCCACATGGACAATCGGAGACGGACGATCGACGGAAGTCGGCCGTTCGTGCGACGGATCGCCTCCATTTGTGTGTGAAAGGTTCGAACCTCAGCTGAAAGGGTTTTCCATGATTCGTCGTTATGCAGTCGCAGCCCTCGCCGTTTTGGCGGTGGGCTTTCTCGTGGCCGCCCCGGCCGAGGCCGGTGGTGGCGGTGCCAAGAAGAACTCCACGATCCGCGTGAAGGGTGCTGCCGCCGGCAACGGCATCGCCGTCATCCCGCTCCAGGCCGTTCCCGCGCCCGCGACCGTTGCGTCGTGGGTCGGCAACCTCGCGGCCTTCCAGGCAGCGGGTGGCCGGATCGTGAATCCGAACCAGGTGGTGTCGTTCTCGGTGCCGTCCGGCCTCGGCGTGATGGCGGTGGCGAACGCAAACTTCGCCAACGTCGGAGACTTCAACACGGGCGCCTACAAGGCGGACGCCGGCAAGACCGGGTACATGAAGATCACGGCGGGCAACCCGCCGACGATCGCCGGCTCGGCCGACGCGTTCTAGGTTACGGAAAAAGCCATTCGCAATGGCTTTCAGGGTAGTATCGGCCGGTGGAAGTCTCAGGGCTTCCACCGGCCGACTTTTTCGGCCGTCGCCATTCCTGGGCGTGTCGCGATGCTCGTCAAGGTTTTGATCGCCATCCTCGTCGCCGCTCTCGTGGCCGTGCCGTGGCTCCGCCAGGAGTTCGTGGCCTGCGAATGGCTCGGCGTCGCCCTCGCGCTCACGTGCGTGCCCCGGCTGCGGGGCTGGATCGGCGAGTCCTTTGCGCTCGCCGCGGCGACTGCCGCGATCGTCGCGGCATTTCACTGGTCACCGAAGGTGCTCGCCTATGCGATGAACACGAGCGACGGCATCGGCTACCTGATCGCCGCCCCGATCATGCTCTGGGACGGCATCCGCCTAACGCTGCCCTTTTGGTGTGCCGCGCGGCTGACGCGTGATCCGCTGGTGGCCTGGCTGCCGGCCGGACTCGTGGCCGTGGTGGCCGAATGGCTGCTCCCAAGCGTGTTTCCCTGGAAACTCGGCTACAGCCAGATCGCGTGGACGCCGTTCGTGCAAGCGGCGGATCTCCTGGGACCCGAAGTCACCACCTTCACGCTGTTCGCCCTCGCCGGCCTGATCGTGTGGTTCCTGCATGCTGCACAAGCGGTCCTGGCGACCCGCTCGCTCACCACTCCCGTCCCGCTGACCGCCGCCACGGTTCTTGCCCTCCTCGTGACAGGGGCCAACGCCCTCTATGGCTTCATCTCCATCGCCGCGTGGGAACGGGCTGCCGCCGCCGCCCCGCAGGTTCGGCTCGCACTCGTGCAGGCGAATCCCGAGGAGGCCGGCGGACTCGACGGGCTGCGGGCCCTCACGACACGGGCGTGGAACGACCCTGCGCACGGACTCGACCTCGTCTGCTGGCCGGAGTGCAGCGCCGGCTCCTACGAGGATGTCCTCCATTCGCTGGCTGACCCCGACGAAGTGCTGCGGCGGTCGCGGGATCCACAGCGGGGCATGCGGCCGCTGGAGCAGTACGAGTGCCCACTCCTGTGCGGCGGAAAAGTGTTTTCCGGATATCCCGAACGGCCGACCGCACTTCATCAATCGGCTCTCTTGATCGATGCCAGCCACGCGATCACGGGCCGCTATCACAAGCGTCATCTGATGCCTTTCGGGGAGTACGTGCCGGGCGAGGACTGGTTTCCCGACGTGAAGCGGTATTTTCCGATGCAGGACGATCTCACGGCCGGCCACGAGGCGACCGTGCTCGCCACGGCCTCCGGTGCACGGCTGGGCGTGATGCTCTGCTATGAGGACATGATCCCCGCGGCCGCCCGGACGCTCGCTGCCAACGCCGCCACGGTGCTCGTCTCGCTCATCAACGGTGCCGCCTTCACCGAACCCCTCACGCTCGCCCAGCACCGGCTGCTCTCCCAGTTGCGGGCCGTGGAGAACCGGCGGGCATTCGTCCGCTGCGCCGCCACCGGCGAGACCTGCGTGATCTCGCCGGTGGGCCGCATCGTCGCCCGGCTTCCCGTCCACGTGCAGGACTCGCTCGTGGCCACCGTGCCGATCCTCGAGTCACGCACGCTCTACAGCCGAACAGGAGACGTCTTTCCGCTGTTCTGCGCGGCGGGCCTGGCGGTCTTCGTACGTCGGCGGCTGGCCGCGGCCCGCTGACCTTGCGTCGCTTTCCCAAGGCAGCTATTTCTCCACGCTGCCAGCGTCCGCGACGGGAGTTTGACGGATGGGTCAGCGCCTCGCATCACTCGCGCCGTTTGCAGCCGCCTGCCTGCCGGTGCTGCTCCTCGCGTTGCCGCACGACTGGCGGTTCACGCCGTTTCATGCAGCCGCGGCTGCTCTGGTGCTTGCGCTCGCGTGGCATGCGCCCCTCGTCGATCGGCAGCTCGACAGCCGGCCGCGACTCCGCTGGCTGCTGATGGGCTGCGCGGCGGTGGCCATCTGCTGGCTGCTCTTCGGGGCGTCGACGAGTGCCACCTGGGGCATCATCGACGACCATGAGATTCACGCCATGATCGGTGCCGGACGGGAGCGTATCCCGCCCGGCGAACTCCCCGGCATCGTTGTGGGGCATCCGGAGATCGGCAGCCCACCCTTCACGTCGACCAGGTATCGACCCGCCTACTACCTGCTGCGGCTCGGCGAGGCAGCGGCATGGGGGCGATGGTCGGGCGGCTGGATGATCACGCGGCTCGTGCTCTTCGCATTCACGGCCCTGCTCGGGTTCGACCTCTTGCGGCAGTGGCTCGGGTTCGTGGGTGGCGGGATCGCGCTGGCCCTGTTCGCCAGCCTCTGGATGTGGCCCGAGATCGTAATCCAGCTCGGGCCTCCGGAGTGCTACGCCGCACCAGCGGTGGTCGCCTTCGCCTGGTGCGCCGTCCACATCCTTCGGTCCGGCACCACGGCCCATGCCGCGACATGGGCCGGCCTCACGCTTGCGGCGCTCGTGGCGATCGGCTCGAAGGAGAACTTCGTCATTCTCGCGCCGCTTGCCGCCGTCGTCGCCGGCTGTGAGTGGTGGCGCGGCCGGCTGACCGCGGCCGCCGTCGTCGCCTGCATCGTCGTCGGTGCCGCGGCCATGTGGGTGGCGTTCGTCGTCGGCGCGGGCATTGCCGCCAACGGCGGCCGCGACGTCTACCAGCGGCCCGTCGGCTTGGCCGGGTTCGCGCGGGGCGGCGAAGCATCATCGGGCCGCGCACTCCGCAAAATCGCCGGATACGGGCTGCCGCTCCTCGCTGGCGCCGGTGGACTCGGAATCGCCGCGTGGCGCAGCCGCCGAACGCAGCCGCGTCTGGCCGTCATATATGCCGTCGGAGCGACGCTGGCCGTCACCGCCCTCAGCCAGTTCTTCTTCTATCGTGGAGAAGTCTTCAAGAAATGCCGGTACGACCTGCCGTTCGTGCCGCTGATCGTGATCCTGCTCGTCGGCGGACTCGTTCTCATGTCGACATCGCGGTACGGCGGCCCGTCCGTCCGCCGCGCGCGGAGGCGGCTGCTGGTGCCAGGAACGCTCGCGATTGCGGCCTGTGTGCTCGGCGGCGACCATGCCCGCGCCGTCACGCAGGGGTATGCCTCCCGCACACAGGCGTTCTTCACGCGTCTCGACGCGCTCGCCACGGCGTGCCGCACCGACCCCGAGCGGCCCGTCGTGTTCAGGATCGGCACCGACCCGGCAGCCACCTACGAGGCCACGCTCTCCGTGCCGACCTATCTGCGGTCATTCGGCATCACGAATGCGCTGTTCCTCGACCCAGCCGGCGTTCCACTGCCCGAGGGCGCCGCGTCCGCCACATGGCAGGAACGCGACCTCGCGACGGCGGCCCGAGACGGAGGGCATCGCTTCGCCCGATGGGACCAGTTGCCTCCGGAACGACTGCCGATCGATGTCCGCGTGACAACGCACTCGCCGCATGACGGCCCTCCTCCGACGGCCTTCCAGTTTCCGTGAGCGCAGCGAGAGCCGCCCGTCAGCCATTCATCCTGCCCTGACGTGCCCCCGGTGCGGGGCCGATTCGCCAAGCATCCGCTCGAACACGGCGTGGTAGCGGGTCGCCACCTGGTCCCACCCGTAGCGGGCGATCGCCGCCCGTGACTCCTCGGCCTCGCGGGCGATGCGCTCCGGCTCCGCAAGCATCCGGACGACAGCCCGCGCGATATCGCGAGGATCGCGAGGATCGAAGAACTCGGCGTGCGTACCCAGGAAGCGCACCTGGTCGCGAAAGGCGGGAATGTCGGAGAGGGCGACCGGGCAGCCGCAGCCCCAGGCGTCGAGCCCCGATCCGCTCCCCGCCTCGCAGAACGAGGGGTTGATCACGAGCACGGCAGCACGCATGAGCGCGAGCACGTCGGCGTCGGACACGATCCCCAGACCGCGCACGTCCCACGCGGTTTCCGAGTCGGTCCGATCGGCATAGAGCGGACTCGCCACCGTGGCCCGGATGCCCGCCGTCTCGACGCCGCAGACGACGAGCTTCACGTTGTCACCCGCCTGGCGCACGTGCCAGAGGGCGGCGATCACGCCGGCGAGATTCTTGTGCGGCATGACGTTGTTGGGGCAGAGGACGAAGCGTGCGGGGAGGGCGAATCGTTCGCGCACCTCCTCCACGGCCGCCGGCGTGATCCCGGTGTCAGGCACGGGATTGAGGCTCGACAGGTACACCACGTCGACGGTGCCACGATGGTCGGGGAACGTCCGCCGGAGTTCGCCCGCGATGAAATCGGACGAGACGATCGGCGTGGCCGCGGCCAGCCAGCGTTCGTGGGCCTGCCGGGTGGCGAGCCAGGCACGTTGCTGGTAGTTGGCGACACCGAACTCATGGGTGTAGATGAAGTCGTGGGGGATGAACGACGTCGGCACCGTGAGCGGAGGGGGATCCAAGTCGTACGGCCACACGAAGTGCACGACATCGTGTCGGGCGAGTGACCGGGCGAGACGCCGGCTCCGGCTCTCGCGCGTGACCTCTTTCCATCGCTGCCTCAGGAGGTTGAGGCCCTTGTCGATGGCCTTGAGGCCCGTGAATCGCTTGGTCGGGAGCGGCCATGGTGATCGCGGCAGGGGTGGACGCGGAAGCCGGGCAACCTCCACACCGGCCGCCCTCAGGGCGTCGATGCCACCGGGCGGGAGCCGGCGGGCCCTGCAGTGGACGGTGACTCGGGCTCGCAGCTGCGTCCGCTTCAACGCGCAGGCGAGCATGAGCGCGTACCGCCAACCGCCGGTGGAGGCCTTCTGGCAGACGATCCCGATATCCATAGATCGTGGTGGCGGGCGAGACGGCAGGGAGCGACCGCAGGAACCTGGGGTCTGACGAGCCGGAAGGTAGCAGGAGCGAGTGCAAACGGTCACGTTGACTTGCCGGCACCACGCAGCCCTCCCAGTCGCCGATCCCCGCTCAGGCCGGGCGACCTGCCCGGTCGGGATGCTCTTGCGTCGCCGGCCGCCGTGTGCGACACCCCCGCCGGAAGGGTTCTGTCAATCGTCCCCGCCCCCGTTCTCCACAGCCATGTCGCAGCCCGCCTCGCCGTCGGATGATCGCCTTGCCCTCGAGCGACTCTCGGCCGATCTCCTGCCGGCTTTCACCACGTTTCTCGAATCACTCGACTCCAACGGTGACGCCGCCTTCTTCCATCCACATGCCTTCGACGCCGAGTCTGCACGCCGCATCGCTGCAGTCAGTGAGACCGGCCGCGACGAATACTGGCTCGCGATGAGCGGCCCCGAGGTCGTGGCCTACGGCATGCTCCGCGGCTGGGACGAGGGCTACGACGTGCCGAGCCTCGGCCTGGCCGTGGCGCCTCTCCATCGTGGCCGGGGATTTGCCCGGGAGATGATGCGCCATCTCCACGACCGGGCGAAACAGCGCGGGGCCGACCGCATCCGGCTCAAGGTCGACCGCCGCAACCTCTCGGCCATTCGGCTCTACGAGTCGCTCGGGTATCGGCTCGACGAGCATTCACCGACCGAACTCGTCGGATATCTCGAACATGCCGGCGCCCGGACCGCGCCGGCATCTGCGGAGCCGGCGCCGTTCATCCCGGTGGCGATTCCCGACCTGAGCGGCAACGAAGAGAAGTACGTCGTCGAGGCGGTTCGCAGCAGTTGGATTTCGTCGAGCGGGGCCTTCCTCGAGCGGTTCGAGGCGGAGTTCGCCACGGCCTGCGAGTCTCGGTTCGCCCTCGGCGTTTCCAACGGCACCACGGCGCTCCATCTCGCCCTGGCCGGCATGAACGTCCAGCAGGGCGACGAGGTGATCGTGCCCTCGATGACCTACATCGCCACCGCCAACGCGATCCGGTACTGCGGCGGCGAGCCGGTGTTCGTCGACGTCGATCCGGAAACCTGGTGCATCACGGCCGAGGCGGTCGAGGCGGCCATCACCCCGCGCACGCGAGGCGTGATCGTGGTGCATCTGCTCGGTCAGCCGGCCGACATGGATCCGATCATGCGGGTCGCGAGCACCCACGGCCTGTGGGTCGTCGAGGACACCGCGGAGGCGCCGTTCGCGACTTACAAGGGTCGGGCGGTCGGCAGCATCGGCCACGCCGGCACCTTTTCCTTCTACGGCAACAAGCTCCTGACGAGCGGCGAGGGCGGCGCGATCACGTTCCAAGAGCCGATCATGGAGCGGCGCTACAAGATGCTCCGCGGGCAGGGCATGGATCCGGATCGACGCTACTACTTCCCGATCATCGGCTTCAACTACCGCATGACGAACGTGGCGGCCGCGATCCTCTGCGGGCAGATGGAGCGGCGTGCCGCGATCATGGAGCGACGGCGACGCATCTGGAGTCGCTACGTCGAGAGGCTTTCCACGGTTCCCGGCATAGGCCTGCGCCGAGAGAACGACTGGTCGGAGACATCGCCCTGGATGTTCGCCTGCCTTGTCGACGAGAAGACCTTCGGCACGAGCCGCGACCACCTGGCACGGGCGTTGCACGACCGGCGGATCGAGACCCGTCCGATGTTCGTGCCGCTCCACTCGCTGCCCCCCTACCGGCAAGCACTCGTCGCCGCGCGGGAGTTGCCGGTCACCGACGGATTGGGTGCTACGGGCATCATGCTCCCCACCTACACGGGGCTCGCCGATCACGATATCGACCGGATCTGCGACGCGATCGCCGAGGTCGGCGCAGGGCGCATGGGTCTGACAGGCCGCCGGGCGGCCTGAGCCCCCTGGTCGATCAGAACACCGCGCCCGGCGCTCCCATGATTCGCATCGGCATTCCCACGCACGGCTTTCGCGACTGGGCCGGAGGAGTGGACTTCCTGTTCTCGGTCGTCGACAGCATCCGCGCCGCGCCGGAGGCCGTCGAACTCCACCTGCTCGATCCGCTGCCGCGTGCGCCGCGCGGCTGGAAGCGGCTGCGCCGCGCCGTCGCGGGACTGCTGCGTGGCCGATCGGGCGGACGGGCGCCGACCGCGCTCGATTGCTCCGCCATCGCCGCCCGGTGCGACGCAGTGCACCCACTGGCCGACGGCGCCGACGCGATCGCCGAGGCAGGCAGGCGATTGCGGCTCGATGTGGTGCTTCCGGCCCATGGCGTGCTGCCCGGCTCCATGCCCTGCCCATGGATCGGATATCTCTACGACTTCCAACATCGGCACCTGCCCCAGCTCTTCACCGACCGCGAGCGCCGCAAGCGCGACGAGGCATTCTCCCGGATGGTCGAGGCGGCTCCGGCGGTCGTGGTCAATTCCCGAGACACGGCCTCCGAGGCCCGGCGTCTGTATCCCCATGCAGCCGGGCGGATTCATGCCCTGCCGTTCAACGCGAGCCCGCGCCCGGAGTGGCTCGACGGCTCGATCGGCAGGCCGGTGTCGTCTCCATCCGAGCCGTATTTCCTCGTGAGCAACCAGTTCTGGTTGCACAAGGATCATCCGACGGCCTTTCGCGCCCTCGCCCGGCTGGCAGCCCGCCGACCAGACGTGCGACTCGTCTGCACCGGCCAGACGAGCGACTTCCGCCGTCCGGACTACTTCGACACGCTCGTCGAACTCCTCGACACGCTTGGCATCCGCGACCGTGTGACGATTACCGGCCTGTTGCCGAAGGCGGAGCAGATCGAACTGCTCAAGGGCGCGATTGCGGTCGTGCAGCCCACGCTCTGTGAGGGTGGCCCCGGAGGAGGCGCCGTGTACGACGCGGTCTCGCTGGGGGTTCGGGCGATCGTCTCCGACATCCCGATCAATCGGGAACTTTCCGACGAGACGACGGTGGCCTTCTTCCCCGCAGGCGATCCAGAGGCGCTGGCCGACGCCATGAACCGCGCGCTCGAGACGGCGCCGGCGGCGGTTTCCGCCACCGACCTGCGCGACCGCGGCCAGTCCCGACGGGCTGCCTGCGGCAGGATGATCCTCGACCTTGTCGCGACGCTCGAAGCAGGGTGACGACCGGCATGAACGGCCCGTGGCGGGCGAATCACCGGTGTTTTTGCCGCTGGCACGGCTGCCCCGGGCCGCTACCATCCCCGCCCTCCCCAGGGCCGCCTGCCGTGTCACTCGTGGAAACCGATTTCGCCTCCGCCGCCTTTCCCGAGCGGGCCTTTCCACCCGTCGAGGCATGCGCGGCGGACTACGCGGCGCGGTGCCAGCGCGGCTATGCCGCCATGGCCCGGAGCCGGGTCGTCGTCACGGGGCTCGCCCGGAATCTCGCCGGCGTCCTCCCCACGACGATCGCCCGCGTCGACCGGCTCTGCCGGCTGTTCGCCGACCACCGCGTGGTCGTGTACGAGAACGACTCGACCGATGCCACGAAACTGATCCTCCGTCGCTGGGCGGCCTCCGACCCGCGTGTGCTGGTGACCATGGAAAATCACCACGACCCGCGGAACCCGTCGACCCGGTGCCTGGCCCGTGCCGAGCGCATGGCCCGCTACCGCACCCGCTCCCAGGAGCTCGTGTTGGACGCCGGCGGGCACTTCGACGCGACGATCGTGCTCGATCTCGATGTGACCGGCGGCTTCAGCCTCGACGGCGTGGCGAACTCGTTCGGCCACGACGATTGGGACTTCATCGGCTCCAACGGCCTCGTCTTCCGCAGGCAAGGGCTCGCCATCAACGCCCTGCGGCAGTACGACATGTGGGCACTGCGCTTCGACGCCGGCATGACCGCCATCCCCACGGCACTCGCCGGCCGCCACGTCTACCGTCGCGGCGAGTCGCTGGTGCCGGTGACCTGCTGCTTCGGCGGCCTCGGCATCTACCGCATGGAGGCCTTTCGCACGGGACGGTACGGCCCTTCCGATTGCGAGCACGTGACGTTTCACCGCAGCCTGATCGACGCGGGCCACGGAAGGCTCTTTCTCAACCCGAGCCAGATCCTGATCTACGGCCGACGGAAACGGTTCGGAGACGGCGTCGTTCGGAAGACGCTTGCCGCCTGGAGTCGGTTGACGGGCAGGCCCGTGGAACCGTGGTACTTCGACGGTGCGGTTCTCGCCCGCAAGGCGGCCTGATCGCGTCAGACGGCCTGTTTCGGCCGCGCGACTCGAGCCGATTGGCCGCGACCACGCGGCGTGCCATATTTCCCGACTTCGCCCAGGAGCGCCCAGCGATGAAGATTCACGAATTCCAGGCCAAGGATCTGCTCCGGGCCGCCGGTGTGCCCGTGCTCGCCGGCCGGGTCGCCACCACGCCCGACGAGGCTGCGGCCGCATTCACGGCCCTGGGCACGCCCGTGTGTGCCGTGAAAGCCCAAATCCACGCGGGCGGCCGCGGCAAGGGCAAGGTGCAGGGCAGCGAGCAGCGCGGCGTCGAACTCGCCAAAAGCGCCGACGACGCGCGGCGCATCGCCGCCGGTCTCCTCGGCAAGACGCTCGTCACGATCCAGACCGGCCCCGAAGGGCAGGTGGTGCGGCGGGTATTCGTGGAGAGCGGCTGCGCGATCGACCGTGAACTGTATTGTGCCGTGCTCGTCGACCGTCGCGTGGGCTCGCCCGTCCTGATCGCGAGCACCGCCGGCGGCATGGACATCGAGGAGGTGGCGGCGAAGACGCCGGAACTGATTCTTTCGGAGCCCTTCGATCCCGATCGCGGACTTGCCGGCTACCAGGCCCGGCTGCTGGCCTCGAAGCTCAAGCTGCCCACGGCTGCCTGGCGGCACGCCGAGACCTTCTTCCGCAAGCTCTGCCAGGCGTTCGTCGACCTCGATGCCTCGCTCCTCGAGGTCAATCCGCTCGTGCTCACCAAAGACGCCACCCTCGTCGCGCTCGACGCGAAGATGACGTTCGACGACAACGCGCTGTTTCGTCACAAGGACGTGGCCGCCCTGCGGGACGAGGCGGAGGAGGAGCCTGCCGAGACGCGGGCCGCCGCCGCCGGCCTGTCCTACGTGAAGCTCAACGGCACGATCGGCTGCCTCGTGAACGGCGCGGGTCTGGCCATGAGCACGATGGACCTCGTCAAGTATCACGGTGGCGAGCCGGCCAACTTTCTCGACGTGGGTGGCGGCGCCGACGTCGGCCAGGTCACCGAAGCCTTCCGGATCATTCTTTCCGACAAGCACGTGAAGGCGATCCTCGTCAACATCTTCGGGGGCATCATGCGGTGCACGACGATCGCCTCCGCCCTCGTCGAAGCCTCGAAGACCGTCGGCTTCACCGTGCCGCTCGTCGTGCGGCTCGAGGGCACGGAGGTCGAGGAGGGCAAGAAGATCCTGGCGTCGAGCGGCACCGCGATCATCACCGCCGACGGCCTCACCGATGCCGCCAAGAAAGTCGTCGCCGCCGCAAAGGCCTAGGAAATCACCATGAGCATCCTCGTCAACCGCGACACCCGCGTCATCTGTCAGGGCATCACCGGCAAGGTCGGAGAGTTCCACACCCGCGGCTGCCTCGCCTACGGTACGCGCATGGTGGGTGGCGTCACGCCCGGCAAGGGAGGCGAAACGGTCGCCGACCTGCCGGTCTTCGACACGGTGGCCGAGGCGCGCGACGCGACCGGCGCCAACGCCACGATGATCTTCGTGCCGCCGGCCTTCGCGGCCGATGCGATCCTCGAGGCGGTCGATGCGGGCATCGAACTGGTGATCGCGATCACCGAGGGCATCCCCGTGCTCGACATGGCCCGCGTGATGCCCGTCGTGAAGGCGTCGAAAAGCCGGCTCA
>JBAXUY010000140.1:0-7300 GCA_037129475.1 Planctomycetia bacterium
CGTCGCGGGTGCCGTCGCGATCCATGCAGGTGAGCACGATCTCCCCGGCGCCGAGTTCCTCGACGCGCTTCGCCCACGCCACGGCCTCGAGGCCCGTGGCCACGCGTCCGCCGCTCACGAACACCTCCCACATCTCGCGGCCGTCGCGCACCACCCGCTTGGGGTCGATGTTCACCACCGTGGCACAACTGCCGAGCCGGTCGGCGACCTGCGACACGAGGTCGGGTGTGCGCACCGCGGCGGAATTGATGCTCACCTTCTCCGCCCCGGCCTGGACGAGTTCACAGGCGTCGGCGAGCGTGCGGATGCCGCCCCCCACCGTGAACGGCATGAAAATCGTTTCCGCCACCCGCCGCACCACGTCGAGCATGATCGAACGGCCCTCGTGGCTGGCGGTGATGTCGAGGAACACGAGCTCGTCGGCGCCCTCCGCCTCGTAGCGGGCCGCCACGGCCACGGGATCGCCCGCGTCGACGAGATCGAGGAATTTCGTCCCCTTCACGACCCGCCCCTTCTCGACGTCAAGACAGGGAATGATCCGCTTGGCGAGCATCAGTGGGGGCGTCCGGGGGCGGTGATCGTGCCCTCGAGCGGACTCGAGGCGGTGGCGTAGAGCTTCTTCGGGATGCGCCCGGCGAGGAAGGCCTGCCGACCCGCTTCGCACGCCGCCTTCATCGCCGCCGCCATGCGGGGTGGATCGGCCGCATGGGCGATCGCCGTATTCAAGAGCACGCCGTCGACGCCAAGTTCCATCGCCGCCGCCACGTCGCTCGCCGTGCCCACGCCCGCATCGACGATCACCGGATACTGCGGGTCGCCATCCTTCAGGTATTCGAGGCAGATGCGCAGATTGTTGGCGTTGAGGATGCCCTGCCCCGAGCCGATCGGGCTGCCGGCAGGCATCACGCTCGCGGCGCCGAGCTCCTTGAGCCGCCGGGCGATGATCGGATCATCACTCGAATAGACGAGCACGGCGAAGCCGTCGGCCACGAGACGCTCCGTCGCCTCGAGCGTGCCGACCGGGTCGGGCAGAAGCGTCTTTGCATCACCGAGCACTTCGAGCTTCACCCATTCGGAGCCCGGATTCCCGAGGTCGCGGAGCAGTTCGCGGCCGAGCCGGGCCACCCGCACCGCATCGGCCGCGGTGAAACAGCCGGCCGTGTTCGGCAGGATCGTGTAGCGCGTCGCGTCGAGGTGGTCGAGGATGTTCTCGCCGGCCGAGTTGACGAGCCGCTCGCGACGCACGGCGACGGTCACGCAGTCGGTGCCGGAGACTGCGAGACAACGGGCCATCTCGGCGTAACTGGCGTACTTGCCGGTGCCGACGACGAGCCGGCTGTGCAGCGTCACCCCGCCCACGCGCAGTGGGGCGTCGAGCGCCTGGTCCGGCGGGCTCGTGGCAGTGGGCGTGGCGGCACGTGATGTCATCGGATGCTCTGGCACAGGTGCGATCGGCGAAGTGCCGGGCGAGGCGGCCCGGCCGCTCACCCGCCGCCGACCAGGGTCACGATCTCGAGGCGGTCGCCGGCCTTGAGCATACAGGCGGAAAGCCGTGCCCGGGGCACGACGGCCTCGTTGACCTCGACGGCGATCGGCCGGCCGGTGAGTCCGAGCGATTCGACGACGTCGAGCGCCGTTGCACCCGGGGCGGCCGGAAACGGCTCGCCATTGACCGTGATCGTGAGGCTGGCTGTGGTGGCTTGCATGGCGTTCACCGACCGGACAATGCCGGAGCTATTCCTTGTCTTTCTTCGCCTTGACGGCGCCCGCTGCCTTGGCTCCGCCGCCGCGTGGCCGGGCAACGTCCAGCGGTTCGAGCTTGGCGACGAACGGCGTCGCTGCCGCCTGCTGCGGATTGAACGGGATGCCGTACGCCACGGTCGTGCCCGTCGACGAGTCAGTCACGTAGAGCACGCTCGGGGCGAAGTTGGCGGCCCCGCCGGTCTGCAATTCCGCGGCCCCCGCCACGAGCAGAAACCGTGGATTCTTCGCCTGGCCTGCCTTGAAGCCGAGATCCGCCAGCACGTTGTGCTTGTAGGCTCCCGAAAACTTGCCGGTCGCAGGATTGATCACGCCGCCGGACAGGTCACCGGTCTCGAAGTCGAGGATGAAGAATCCCTCGACGCCCATCCCGAGCGGCACCGTGCACACGGCGAACGACTCATCGGCGAGCGACGTGAGCGCCTGCGCCTTCGGGAGCGGACTCGGCGGCCCGAAGCACCATCCCACCACGACACCCGTCGTCACGAGCCCGATCGCGGCCGCCGCCGTGGTCACCGTCCGCGCCACATGCTCACCGATCCTCATGAATCAACTCCCTTCCTGAAAACAGCCACATGCACGCTGCGACGCAACGATTCCGAGCCAGTCTACGGCCTACGGCTTCGCTGGCGGCGCGGGAGCCGGCGCGGGCGGCGTGGCGGGAGCACTGGGTGGAGCCGCCGGTGGCGTCGCAGCGGCTGCGGGTGGCGGGGCGGGCTGTGGGGTGGCCGGCGGAGCGGGCTTCGCCGGCTCTGCGGGGGCGGCCGGTTTGTCTGCCGGTTTGTCTGCCGGTTTGGCGGCCGGGGCTTGCGCCTCTGCGGGTGGAGCCGGGGGAGGAGGCGGGGGCGGTAGAAGCTTGGCAGCCGGCGTCGGCACGAGTTTGCCACCGGCGTGCGTGCCGACGAACACGTTCTTGTCGTCGGGCGAGAACGTCACGCACCACACGCTCGATTTCTCCGCCGGCAGGCCCTCCTGCTCTCCCTTCGCGTTCACGTCCCAGAGTTTCACGGCGCCGTCGAGGCTGCCACTCACCAGCCGCGTGCCATCGGCGGAAAATGCCACCGATGTCACCCAGTCCTTGTGCCCCTTGAGCGTGGCGTATTCCTTCGAGTCGCTCGTCGTCCAAAGTTTGATCGTACGGTCGGCGCCGGCGGTGGCCAGCCGCGAGCCGTCGGGCGAGTAGGCCACCGTCCACAGCGCGTCGCCGTGCCCCTCGAGCTTTCCCTTCTCCGCGCCGTCGGCCGCGTTCCAGAGTTTCACGAGTTTGTCGCCACCGCCGGTCGCGAGCGTCGCGCCGTCGGGCGAGAACGCGACAGCAGTCACGGGCCCGGCGTGCGCGGTGATCGCCTTCACCTCCTGGCCCGTCGTCGCGTCCCAGAGCACGACGAGGCCGTCCTCGCCCGCCGTCGCAAGCTTCGTGCCGTCGGGAGAGAAGGCGAGCGACCGCACCCAGCCCTTGTGCTTCTTGAGATCGTGCTTCGCGGCGCGGGCCGGCAGATCCCAGAGTTTCACGAGCCCGTCGTAGCCTGCCGTGGCGGCCCGCGTGCCATCCTTCGAGATCTGCACCGCCCACACGGCCGTCGGGTGTCCAGCCAGGTCGCCGATGCGGGACCCATCGGCCTTCCACACGACGACGTCGCCGGGGCGGTAGAGCAGGCTCTCGCCGCCGGCAGTGACGAGCGACGCACCGTCATGCGCGTAGTCGGCCGCGATCACCCAGCGTTTGAACTCCCCGAGGGTGGCGGCGGGGGCGGCCGGCTGGGCCGGGGCCGGCGGATCGGCTGCCTGCGGGAATCCGGCCGCCAACGCAGCCGTCATGAGCGTGAGGGCCGGAACGACGAGCCGAAAGCATGGGGCGGTCATCGATGTATCTCCTGAAGGAACGACGCGCAGAGTATAGTTCCCGCCGATCAACCGAATCCATCAGGGAACCTCCGCCGATGGCCCGCACCGTGCGATCCCCCTCCGCCGCCACGTTCAGGAGAACGCCCGCGGGGCGCCAGGCCGTGCTCGTCGCCAGCGGCGACCTGCGGGAGGAGGCCAACCGCGTCTGCTGGCCCGCGCAGCAGGCCCTCGAGACCGACCTCACGAAGGCGTTCGCCGCCGCCGGCTGGACGCTGTCGCGCGGCCATGCTGCGTCGCGTTCGCGCGGCCACGGCTTCATCGCCAGCGCCCGCGAGGGGCTCGACGTATTCGCGACGATCGATCCCGAATCACCGCTCGTCGTGGCCGAGGCGGTCTGGCAGTATTCCAATCACGTGCTCCCCGGGCTCACGACGCATTCGGGGCCGATCCTCACCGTCGCCAACTGGTCGGGCCAGTGGCCGGGCCTCGTCGGCATGCTGAACCTCAACGGCTCGCTCACGAAGGCGGGCGTGGCCTACCACACGCTGTGGGCCGACGACTTCGCGAGCCCGACGTTCCGCCGCCACCTGCAGTCGTGGGTCGACACGGGGCACGTGCACCACGACACGAGCCATGTCGTGCCGCTCACGAATGTGTCGATCCCGCGGCCGCTCGCACAAACCGCAGCCACGATCGCGGCCGAACTTCGCCACTCGAAGGCCCTGATGGGCGTGTTCGACGAGGGCTGCATGGGGATGTTCAACGCGATCATTCCCGACCACCTGCTCCACGCGACGGGCGTCTTCAAGGAGCGGCTCAGCCAAAGCGCCCTCTACCATGAAACGACGCGGGTGAGCGATGCCGAGGCTCGCGCGGTGTTCAAGTGGCTCGAGAAGGCGGGCATGCGGTTCCACTTCGGCAAGGACGAGACGCGCGACCTGACGCGGGCCCAGGTGCTCCTGCAGTGCAAGACATACGTGGCCACCCTGCGGATCGCCGACCGCTTCGGCTGCGACCTGGTGGGCATCCAGTATCAGCAGGGGCTCAAGGATCTGCTGCCGGCAAGCGACCTCGTCGAGGGGATGCTCAACGACTCGAAGCGGCCGCCGGTGACGGCCGAAGGCTCGAGCCGCGTGCTCTGGAAAGGCAAACCACTCGTACATTTCAACGAGGTGGACGAGTGCGCGGGCCTCGACGGCCTGATCTCACAGCGGGTCCACGAGGCCCTCGGCCAGCCGGTGGAGAACACGCTCCACGACATCCGCTGGGGCGACTGGGACCAGTCGCGCTCGACCGACCAGTGGGTGTGGGTGTTCGAGATCTCGGGGGGCGCGCCGCCCGCCCACTTCACGGGCGGATGGAAGGGCGCGGAGGGCTTCCGCCAGCCACCGATGTATTTCCGGCTCGGCGGCAGCACGCTCGCCGGCGTGAGCAAGCCGGGCGAGATCGTCTGGAGCCGAATCTGGGTCGACGGCAGTTCGGGACAGGAAAAACTGCGGATGGACATCGGACGCGCGCAGGTCATGTCACTACCCGACGAAGAGACCCGCCGCCGGCTCGACGCCACGACGCCGCAGTGGCCGATCATGCATGCGGTCACCTACGGCATCTCCCGCGACCAGATGATGGCACGCCACAAGGCGAACCACATCCAGGTGGCCTACGCCAAGGACGCCGCCGCCGCCGACAAGGCCGCGATTCTCAAGGCCGCGGTGGCCCGCGACCTTGGAATGGACGTCTCGTTCTGCGGCACCCGCGGCCACGGCGTGTCGCCAGCCCTTCGCTGGGACGCGTAAGGAAGGTTGGATTCCGTCATGAAACGATCCGGCTTCCTCGGCATCGACGCCGGCACCCAGGGCCTGTCGGTGATCTTCACCGACGACGAGATGAAGATCCTCGCCACGGGCGAGGCGGGCTACGCGATGGTGCCCGGGCTCGCCCCAGAGTGCTACGAGCAGGAGCCGGCCGACTGGGAGCGGGCGCTCGGCGCCGCGATGGCCGACCTGCGGCGGAAACTCGCGACCCTTGGCATCGAGCCCGACGTGCGGGCGATCGGCATCTGCGGGCAGATGCATGGCGAGGTGCTCGCCGACGAGCTTGGCCGGTCGCTCGGGCCCGCGCGGCTCTGGTGCGACGGCCGCAACGAGGCCGAGGGACACCACCTCACCGAGCGGCTCGGCACGAAGATGCCGAAGCGGATCACGAGCGCCCGCTGGCTGTGGACGATCCGCACCCGGCCCGACGTGGCCGCGAAGGCCGCCCACCTGACGACGCCCGCCGGTTGGCTGGCCTTCCGGCTGACGGGAGCATGGACCCTCGGCATCGGCGACGCCGCCGGGATGTTTCCGATCGATCAATCCACGCTCGACTACGACGCCCGGTTGCTCGCCGACTTCGACGCCCTCGTGCACGCGACGGTCGGCGGCCGTGGGATCCGGCCGCTCCGAGATCTCCTGCCGAAAGTCCGTCGCGCGGGCCAGGATGGCGGCATGCTCGACGGCCACGGCGCGAGCGTGCTCGGACTGCCGGTCGGCACGCCTGTGGCCCCCGCCGAAGGCGACCAGCCGGCGGCCCTCACCGGCTCGCTCATCGGCGCTGCAGGAATGGTGTCGATGAGTTTCGGCACGAGCGTCGTCGCCAACGCCGTCGGCGACCGGCCGTTCACCGGAATCGCCCGGAGTGTCGATCACTTCTGTGCGCCCGACGGCAAGCCGATCAACATGGTCTGGCTGCGCAACGGAACGACGGCGCTGAACACGCTCGTGGAGATGTTCGGCCGCGTGAACGGCGGGGACCGGGGCGACGGCTTCGCGGCGGTGATCCCGCACCTGCTCGCGGCGGCCGATGACTGCGGCGGTCTCATCGCCCTCCCGTTCATGGACGACGAGCCGGGGCTCGGCGTCTCACGTGGCGGCTCTGCCTCGGTCGTGGGATTCAACGACGCCAACGCCACGCCGGGCAACGTCGCCAAGGCGATGCTCCTGGCGACAATGTTCAACCTCCGACTGGGGAGCGAACCGCTCGACGCCCAGGGGTTTCCGCGCACCGAGATCATCCTCTCCGGAGGCCTCGCGAAGACCCCGGCGCTCGGGCAACTGCTCGCCGATGTCTTCAACACGCCCGTCACGATCCTCGACGGCGCTGCGGAGGGCACGGCCTGGGGAGCCGCGCTCATGGCGAAGTATCGCGCTCTCGCGATCGCCGGCCACGCCCCCGACTGGGCCGCCTTCCTCGCGAGCCACGCCTCAGGCACCCCCACTCGCTTCACGCCGCGGCCGCAGTCGGTCGCCACGCTCTCCGACCGCTATGCCCGCCACCGCCAACTCGTCGCCCTGCACACGCAACTCGCAGCAGCGACCCGCGACGAGGCGCACGCTTTACACGCTGGGTAGCAAACCGCGTCGGGCACTCATACCCCGTCGCCGGACGGCAGGTCAGGTGATGGTTACCCGCATTCGGAGCCGAAGGGAGGCATGCTCGAGGGATGCTTCACGGAACGGCACGGCATCCTGCCGTCCGTTCCTTGGCCGACCTCCGTCGGCTGGTGATGACCCGGCCTTCCAGCCCTGGCGTTGTTTCGTCCTCAACGACTCCCTGCGTCTGCGCGTGCCCACCGACCGACTCCGCCGAACGTTCCGATCGCTGTAGCGACAGGCCTCCAGGCCTGTCGATCGACAGAGCTGGAGCTCTGTCG
>JBAXUY010000141.1:0-7183 GCA_037129475.1 Planctomycetia bacterium
ACGGGCGTGCTCTACGTGCTCGACGAGCCGACGATCGGCCTCCATCCGCGCGACACCCACCGCCTGATCCGCGCCCTTGGCAAACTCCGCGACTTGGGCAACACGCTCGTCGTCGTCGAGCACGATCGCGACGTCGTGAACGCGGCCGACCACGCCCTCGACTTCGGCCCGGGCAGCGGACGCGAAGGGGGCATGATCGTGGCCCACGCCGCGCCCGTGAAGCTCGCGACGACGAAGCAGAGTGTCACGGGCCCCTACTTGAAGAAGCGTCGGGCCTGTGACGCCGTGCTCGAGAAGAAGCGGACAACGGGCCGTCGCACGCCCGAGCACTGGCTCGAGATCACGGGCATCCGGCACCGCACGCTCAAGGGGCTCGACGCCCGGTTTCCGCTGGGAGTGTTCACGGCGGTGACGGGCCCGAGCGGCTCGGGGAAGACGTCGCTCGTGCTCGAAGTGCTCTGGCGGGCGCTCGCCCGCCGCCTGCACGCGGCCCGCGAGCAGCCCGGGCAGCACGACGCCGTGAAGGGGCTCGACAAGATCGACAAGGTGATCCTCGTCGACCAGGAGTCGATCGGCTCGACGCCCGGCTCGACACCGGCCACCTACACGGGCGTGTTCGACCACATCCGCCAGCTCTACGCGAAGGTGCCCGAGGCCCGCACCCGCGGGTTCACGCCGCGCACCTTCAGTTTCAACGTCGCGGGCGGCCGCTGCGAGGCCTGCGAGGGCCTCGGCCAGCGGCGGGTCGAGATGCACTTTTTGCCCGACGTGTGGGTGGAGTGCGAGGCGTGCAAGGGGCGGCGGTATTCAGCCGAAACGCTCCACGCGAAGTGGCACGGCAAGAGCATCGCCGACGTGCTCGAGATGAGCGTGGCCGACGCGCACCAGCTCTTCGAGACGGCGCCGCCGATCGCCCGGATCCTCTCCACGCTGGTCGACGTCGGGCTCGGCTACATCACGCTCGGCCAGCCGGCGCCCCAGCTCTCCGGTGGCGAAGCGCAGCGGGTGAAGCTCTCCCGCGAGCTCGCGAAGCCCGGCACGGGCAACACGCTCTACATTCTCGACGAGCCGACGACGGGGCTCCATTTCGCCGACATCGAGAAGCTCCTCCACGTGCTCGAGCGGCTGGTGGACGCGGGCAACACGGTGCTCGTGGTGGAGCACAATCTCGAGGTGATCCAGGCAGCCGACTGGGTGATCGACATGGGACCCGAGGCGGGCGACGGCGGCGGCCGGATCGTGGCCGAGGGCCCGCCCGAAGACATCGTGATCCACGCCCTCCGGGAGCGCAAAGCCGCGGCCGCGAAGCCCGCCGGCGGGCTCCTGCGGAGCCACACCGGCGAAGCCCTGGCCACCTGCGCCCCCTCGCCCCCTACCACCGCGCCTCGAGGCCGGTGGTGACGCCGTGTAGGAGTACGCTGCCCTCGGTGTTGATCGCGGCGGGAGCCGGCGTCGCTGACAGACTCACAAGGGACAACTGGTTCGCGGGTACCGCCACGCCGCTCAGCCAGAAAAGCGAATATCCTGCCCGCCACGCGAGCCATCGTGTCAGCCGAACACTGCCGTTCACTCCAACTTCACCGAAGAAAGAGGTCGTGTTCACCTGGGCACTTTCCGGCCCCCGCATGATGCCACCCTGCGCGGTCTCGCTCGTCCGCTGAAAGGCATTGTTGTAGAAGGCCCCGGCTTTTCCGATGCCGTTCACCGTGATCGGACCGCCCTGTTTTTCCCAGAGCGATACGTCCATACCCACCTGGCCACCGTAGAGGTCGTTTCCAACCTGCGAATCGATCGAAGCCATCGTCGGCGCAGCGGCATCGACCAATCTCAATCGTTGGTTCCACTCCACCCAGCGAAAGCCCGACAGCCAGGTGATCGGGCTTCCACATCCGCGGCGGCGCCAGTTGAGTTCGGCGCTTTGAATCTGGCCGGTTGTCTGCAGGATCGACGCCGCAGTCGGCGGCGCGAACAACGCCGGCATGTTCACCGGGGTGTATGTCCCAGCAGGCAACGGCTCACTACCGGTGAACGAGCCCACATTGAAGTAGTTGCCCTCGACCGCCCGGCACTGATCGATGTTGAAGAAGAGCCCGTAGCGTGGGCCTGCGGACATCACTGTCTGCGCCTGATTCACATCGAGCGCCGTCAGGCCGGCGCCGTTGAGCAGGATGGGCCGACTGGCAATGTTGCCTTGCCAGAGCATGAGCGCGTCGACCTGAACCACCCAGCGAGGGTCGGCCGGGCCGAGAATGCGATTGATCCAGCCTGCGCGCAACCGGCATGGGCCATCGGTGCACAATGCAGCGGACAGACATTCGTCATCGCCGCAGCCGACGCCATGCGGACACTCATCGGCCCCATCCGCATCGCATGATGCGACTTCATCGAGGCAGCCATAGCCGCCCTCGATGCACGATGCGGGTGCCTGCTCGTCCGAAGCAACGTACCTGGGTTGGGTCGGCAGCCCGACCGTTTCATCGAGTGACACGGCATCGCCTGCATTGTCCACGAGGACGGATTCTGCAGCGGGCGAGAACAGCTCGGACCGGTCACTGACCTGCAAGCCATCCTCGAAGCTCGATGCCAGCACGAACGCCGGCAAGGCGACAACCAGGGCACAACCAGCCCATCCGGAAAAACCGCGCCACATGTTCATGGTCTCAACACCCTCCCAGGAAGAAAACTCCCCCAATGCTTTCGACGTCCGGTCATGCGGATCGTGATCGACGTGCCGCGAATTCCGGTCGCATAACCTGGGCGGGATGGGCGAGTGGAGGGCCTTGTGCGGCCTCGCCGCACCCGTCACCCCCGCCCTAGCCCGCATTCTCGACGACTTCGCATCCGCCGCCGGTCAGCTGGCGGGTGAAGCGGATGTCGAGCGTGCGGAGGTGCGTGTGGAGCCCCGCGTCCTGGATCGGGAGGATGTGGGCGGGGTGGCCCGACTCGTTGTGGTGCGAGTGCCAGAGACCCGGCGGGGTCACGAACACCGCGTGTGGCTTCCAGTCGAACCGCTCGCCGTCCTTGATCGTGCCGTCTTGGTCGAGCGTGCGGCCGACCATCGTGTAGCAGCCGGGCTTGGCGTCGACGACGAGATCGACCGCCACCGACTGGTGCCGGTGCGGCGCCTGCACCGCGTTCACCGGCAGGACGCCGAACATCGCCCAGAGCACGTGCGTGATCGTCATCGTCTGGGAAAACGAGCGCTGCCCGAGGAGCACGCTCAGCCGGTTGGCCTTCGCGCTCGCCGGATCGTGAAGCACCGCCTGAAGTGCCTCCATGATCGCCGCGTGGGGATAGAGCGTGGGGGCGAAGCGCCGCTCGCTCGCCACGACACCGAGATAGCGCAGCAACGGCTCATCGTGCACCCAGTAGAGCGCCGCGTCGTCTGCCGCCACGTGCTCGGCCCGGCTCCGGGCCGGCAGCGTAAAGAGATCGCCCGCCCGCCACGGGATCTCGTGGTCGCCGGAGCCGCCCTCGCCGACGTGCGAGCGACCGCTCCCCCGCATCACGAAGAACAGCTGGCTCGTGGCGTTGGCGTCGGTCACGTGCGCGTCGCCGGGCAGCAGGTGCACGAAGTTCGCGCACAGGCCCGGCGTCGTGGCCGGCCCCGGGCAGCCGAGGGCCGTGCTCGTGTCGAGCGGAACCGTGCGGGTGATTCCCCGCTCGTGGAGCTCCGCGGGAAACCGCGCCCCCGGGATCGCCCCGAGCGTGCCGTCGGCGAGCGGGTTCGAGGCATAGCGATAGTCATGAAACCGGGCGGCCTCGGTGAGCCGCTCGGTGGGCGTGTGGTCGTGGGCGGGCTGTAGCATGGATTGGTCTCCGGGTGCACAATCCTACCGAAACTGTGATGCACCCTGCCGCCCCACGGATCGTGTCGCTCCTCCCGGCTGCCACGGAGATCGTGGCCTCCCTCGGGCTCGCCGACCGGCTCGTGGGCCGGTCGCACGAGTGCGACGAACCAGCGAGCGTGGCGACACTACCCGCGCTCACCGCCTCGCGGATCGATGCTGCGGGCACGAGCCGGCAGATCCACGACGCCGTCGGCAGGGCGATCGCCGACACGCCAGTCGGATCCGCGAACGCCCTTTACACGCTCGACGTCGAACGACTCGCCGCCCTCGAGCCCGACCTGATCCTCACGCAGGCGGCCTGCGACGTGTGCGCCATCGCAGCCGATGACGTGCGTGCGGCCGTGCACCACATGGACGTTCCCGCCCGCGTGCTCGAACTCTCCCCCGCGAGGCTCGCCGACTTCTACAACGACATCCTCGCCGTGGGAGCGGCCACCGGTACGCTCGCGAAGGCCCGCGAGGTCGTGGCCCGGTTGCGGGCCCGCGTGGCCAGCGTGACGTGCCGGGTGCGGGCCGACGCACGACAGAGCAGGAAGAGTACGGCCGAGGCCTGTCCTACGGTGAGCCTCATCGAATGGCTCGACCCGCCGATGGCGGCGGGCAACTGGGTGCCGGAACTGGTGTCGCTCGCCGGTGGCCGCGACCTGCTCGGCAAGCCGGGAGCACACTCGCACTGGATCACGTGGGACGACGTCATCGCCGCCGACCCAGACGTTGTGGTCCTCGTGCCGTGCGGGTTCACGCTCGACCGCGTCGTCGCGGAGGCCGAGTCGCCCGCGATCCGCAACAGGCTCAAGATGCTCCGGGCCTTCCGCGCCGGCCGCGTGTCCGCCGTCGACGGCCATCACCTCTTCAACCGCCCCGGCCCGCGGCTCGTCGACTCGCTCGAGGTGCTCGCGGACCTCTTGCACCCGGGATTGTTTGCATTCGCGGCGACGAAACGGTTTGCACGGCAGATGGAGTGACGGGCCTCCCGGCCTGTCGATGGACAGGGCTGGAGCCCCGTCCCAACGTGACGCGTCAGGCCCGGAGGGCCGGGTCAGCACCAGCCGACGGAGGTCGGCCAAGCGAAAATCGCCCGGATGGCGATGTTTCGCGTGCTACAGATCCGCGGGCTTCACGCCCTTCTTGTGGCCGCCCGCCTTGAACGGCGTCGGCTCGAAGGTGCCCACGATCTCGACGTTCGCCGCTGCAGTGATCGCACTCTCCATGCCGACGGCCCAGTAGGCCGCGTTCACGAGCAGCCGCCGCAGGCCGGCCGAGGCGAGGTCGGTGGACGAGCCCATCGTCGTCGTGAACACGCGGCCGGTCGGGCCACCGTCCACGGAATACGTCTTCGTCCACGCGATCGGCATCATCGGCTCGTTCTTCTTGGCGTCGGCCCCGGTGACGACGGGAGCATCGGGCGTCATCCCTTCGAGTACCTGCCCGACCACGAGCGGCTGCGAGTCGCCGGGGAGGGGCAGCCGCACGCCGTAGACGTCGGTCGGCCCCCAGATGTCGCCGTCCTTGATCCCGCGGACGATCGGATGATCTTTCGCCTCGGGCACGACGAGGCCGCGCGTGCTCTCGTGGCCATGGTGACCATGGTGGCTGATCCACGTCTCGCCCAGCACCTGCCGACCGAACCCCTCCGTGAACGTGTCGGTCTTGTTGTTCCAGCCGTAGCGGGCGAACCGCGATTCCTTCGGCAGCGCAAACGCGTGCGTCGCCGTCCTGAGGCCGATCACGGGCTTCCCGGCCTTGAGATAGTCGTCGATCTCCTGCATCTGCTCGTCGGGCAGGTTGCGAAACCGCGTGGCGATCACCATCAGGTCGGCCTTCCGCAGGGCCTCGAGCCCCGGGACATTTTTCTGATTCATCGGGTTGATCTCGCCCGTCTCGGGATCGATCGCATAGAGCACCGTGCAGGTGAAGCCGTGGTGTGTGGCGAGGATCTTCGCCAGCTGCGTGAGGCCCTCCTCGCTGCGGTACTCCTCGTCGCCGCTCACGAGCACCACGTGCTTGCCCTTGCCCGGCCCGTCGTTTCCTTCCACCACGAGCCACGGATCGGCCGCAGCAGCCGCCGTGCAGATACAGCAGACGAGCAGGAAAGAAGCAAATCGCATGTCACGCTCCGGATCAAAAAGAATGATGTCGAATACCCGGTGCAGTGTACTCGCAGCCTGCTCCATTGGAGCACGCGAGGTCACTTTTGAGAAAACGCGAACACGCCCCGCTTGTTGGCGACGATCACGTCGGGTTTGCCGTCTTTGTCGAGGTCGCCCACGGTCACCTGCGTGCCCACGCCACTGTCGGCGTCGATCTCGTGGGCCACGAACCGGGCCCCGCCCTGCCCGTCGCGCACCAGTTCGAACCAATAGAGCACGGGCGGTGCGTTCGGCTCCGCGTCGCCATTGATCCCGTGTGCCCAACGACGCTTGCCCGTGACGATGTCCTGAAGGCCGTCGCCATTCATGTCCACGAGCCGCAGCGCGTGCAGCTGGCTGAACGCCACCCCCTGCGGGTTCTCCTCCGGCGTCGCCCCCATGATCGTGTGCGGAGTGAACGAGCCGTCGGCATTCTGCTCGAACCAGCCGAGCCCGAAGCCGTGGCCGTCGTAGCTCGTGATCACGTCGGTGCGGCCGTCGCCATTGACGTCGGAGGCATACATATGCGCGCCGCCGCGAGGCGCTGCCGGCGGGCCGAAGGGACCCGGATGGAACGGCCAGATCGTGTCCTTGGAGATGTCGGCCGGCTGCTCGAACCAGCCGTCTTTCGTGAGCAGGTCCGGGCGGCCGTCGCCATTGACGTCGCCCGCGCCGTAGCCGTGGGTGTAGCGGAAATACTTCTTGTCGTTCTCCGGAGACTTCGGCGTGACGGGTCGAAACCGGGCCTTGGCAAGGGGCTGCGACCAGTCGATCTCGGCGAACCCCAACTGGCCCCGCGAGTGCACGAGGAGCTCGGGGCGGCCGTCGCCGTTCATGTCGGCGAGGTCGGGCGATTCGCCGTCGGCCACGTCGAAGATCGCATGCTTCTCCCAGGGACCGGCCTTGCCCTGCGGATTCACGAACACATGTGCCTCCTCGCCCGGCAGACCGAACACGAGGATGTCGGGCCACGTGTCGCCGGTGAAATCGTGCGCGTACGCCAGAAAGTAGTCGGAATACCCCTTCGCAGGGTCGTACGGTGTCTTGGTCGGTCCGTCCGGGTTGTTCGCCGGGGGCGTGAACTCGGTCTGCCGGGCGAAGTCGGGCCCGTGCCAGATCGTGTTGCCGGCCGTGATGTCGACGTGGCCGTCCTTGTCGAAGTCGGCCATGTCGCAGCCCTCGGCGACGAAGCGTTCGCTGAGG
>JBAXUY010000142.1:0-7071 GCA_037129475.1 Planctomycetia bacterium
TTTGGCTTTGGCTCCGGCGGCCCAAGCGGACGGGGCCATGGATGGCCCGCTCCGCATGAAGCACGTGTCAGCCGCCACGGCTGAGGGCGATACCCTTGAGCGTGAGCACGGAGCCGACCGACATCAGGGCGAGGCCCAGCCACCGCGGCGGCTCGACCACCTTCCGACCCGGGCCGATGCCCCACATCGATTGCTGCTGCTGGGGCCGGGCTCCCATCTGGGCCGACACGAACTGGCTCGAAGGCTCGCTCAGCGTGAACGACTCCACCATCCGGAATTGCATGCCGGTGAAGAACAGCAGGAGTCCGGCGATGAGCAGATACTGGGTCTTCATGGTTTCGCCTGCGGTCGAGGCGCAGGTCGCCTGAACCTCATCGGATTTAATCGGGACGGACGATACGGAGAATCCAGCCACCCCGGACAACGGCGCGGTTGTAGCGGCCGTGCCGGTCGTGACCATCGGCCTCAACGCTTCGTGGCGAGAAGGGCGAGGAGGGCCTTCTGAGGGGCCACGAACTTCCCGATCCCCTCGTCCATCAGCACCTGCTCGAGCCGGCCCATGTCGACCTTCGCGTCGAGCTCCGCGAGCACGTCGACAGGCGGCAGCTGGTCGATGGTGCGGGTGAACGTGCGCGACGGGGAGTCGGCGGCCTGGTTCGTGGAGGGCGGGTTCGTCTGGATATCGGCGCCGGCGAGGGCGGCAACGTAGAGACAGGGGTCGACCCCCGCCTGCTTGACGCCCGTGCTCGCGAACACGATCTCCTGGGCGAGCGGCGTGGGGTGTGTCCGCCAGAACTCGCGGTTGGCGAGCCACACCCGCTTCGCGTTGGCGATGGCCAGCATGCCTTGGGCCGCCGGCGAGAGGCTTGGCACGTGCTGCGTGGTGTAGACGTCGATCCGCGAGACGAACACGCTGTAGACGCTCTTGAACGTCGCCAGCGACGCACGCCGCGAGGCGCCCTTCCACACGGCGTCGCGGGCCCGTTCATATTGGGCCTGCGTGAATATCAGCGTCACGTTGAGCGGCACGCCGGCCGCGGCGAGATGCTCGAGTGCCCGGATGCCGGCCGGCGTGGCGGGCACCTTGATCATGCGGTTTGGATGGCCGGCCGACCACTGCGTGCCGAGTTCCACGTAGCGAGCCACGCGATCGTCATCGGAAAGGCCGCCGGCGGTGTCCTCCAGAAGCGGGTCGAGCTCGAAACTTACCCAGCCATCGTCGCCCTTCGAGACCCTCCAGACGTCGTGGAACACCGCCTGAGCGCCGCGGACGAGGTCGTCGGCCAGGGCCCAGGCGATCGTGTGATCGTCGTGGCCGGCGGCGACGAGCTCCGCGATCCGCCGGTCGAACCGCCCCGTCTTGATGAGGTCGGAGATGATGACCGGGTTGCTCGTGGCGCCGGTGGCTCCTGCGGCTCGCGCCTCCAGCACGAGGTCGGGGTCGACCGAGTCGAGCCAGAGTTTGGTGCCCGTGGCGACGAGCGAGGCGAGTCCGTGGGGCACGATTGTTTCTCCAGGAAGGAACGTGGCAAACAGGGCAAGGTGCGGGAGCCTATGCCGGTTGGGCTGGGATTTTGTGTTGAACCAGCCGTGCCGGTGACGAAGAAGTGTACCGAATATGCCGGTCTTGCAGGCCACCCCCGAGTTCTCCGGACCGTTTACCGTGAACGCCTTCCGCCACGTCGTGCTCGTCGAACTGATCGCAGCCGTCCTCGGCGTTGCGGCGATCGGCAACGGCTCTGCGCGGGCCGAGGAGATCGTTCCGATCCAGTTCGCCGACCTGATCGACGGCGATGAAGCCGCCCCCGACGTGCTCACGATCCCGAGCGTGCTCGCGGCCGAGGAGATCGTGCCCGGCACCGAAACGGTCGTTGCCGATCGACTGCTCGACGACCCGGTGGCCTCCGAGGCGGCCATCGGGCCGCGGGGCGAGCCGATCGTGGAAACGTCGGCACGGGCGCTCGACGGCATGCGGCTCGACGACCTCACACTCGATGAAATGCCCTTCGAGGCCTCGAGCGGCGATTGGTTCTCGAACGGTCGCTGGTATGGCTCCGCCGAGATGTTGTGGTTCGACCGCAGCCGCAACTACCGCCGGCTCCTCGGCTACGATGCCACGCTTCCGACCCCCAACGGCGTGAAGATTCCGGTGGGCAGTTTCACCACGACCGCCCAGCCGTTCAATCTGGCGCCGGGCGCCCGGATCACGCTCGGCGAATATCTCGGCCGTGACTATCTCGACCGCGACCGGTCGCTCGAAATGACCTACTACGGCGGTCTGTCCTTCTACCAGGAGGACTCGTTCAACGCGGTGCCCAATTCGGTGCTGATCGTGCCGCTGGCCAACAAGGTGCCGGGCTTCACTGGCGCACAGACCTTGGCCACCGCCCACAATTCGATCTTCAACAGCATGGAGTGGAACTACAAGCTCCATCGGCGCCTCGGCCGCGACCAGCTCGTGATGTCGCCCAACGGCAATTGGTCCCGGCACGCCGAACGGGCCTGGCTTCCGGCGCTCATCATCGGCACCCGGGTCACGAACGTGAACGAGATGTTTCGCTTGACGAGCCGCCGCAACGGCGTCGACCCGAGCCAGTTCGGCGGTGACTATTTCATCGAGACGCAAAACTGGCTGTGGGGCATGAACTTCGGAGGCGAGCTGATCAGCCAGAACGAGTTTTATTTTTGGGGCCTCCGCGGCCGGGCCACGCCATCGATGAGCTTCACGGCCAATCAGCAGAGCCTCACGGCCGTGAATGACAAGGTCCTGCCCGACCCGTTCGTGCAGGGCTCCGTGAACCGGGCCTCGTCGGCCCAGCAGTTCGCGCCGGGCTTCGTGGGCGATCTGAGCCTGTTCGCCGGCTGGAATGTGACGCCGAACTTCTCGCTCAAGGCGGGCTACGATTTTCTCTGGGTGGCGGGCATCGCCACGGCCACGCGACAGTTCGACCTCAACAACGTGCGTGGCAACCCGCACGACGCCGGCGGCCAGGTCTTCTACAACGGCCTCTCGTTCGGCTGCGAGGGAAGCTGGTGATTTGGGCAGCAGCCCGACACGTTCACTCGCCCAATCCGGCTCGGGGCTGCCCATCCTCCATCGCCGGACGTTCGCTGCGCCCATCCTGGGCTCCGCTCACTCGGATGTGCCTGCGCTCGCCAGAGCGCATTCGCTGCGGCGTCCATGCCTGCGCTGGTCAGATACGCCGGCTCCAGGAGTACGGGCAGCCCCTCGCCTCCCCCGTGGGGACAGAGCTCCAGCTCTGTCCATCCGACAGGCCTGGAGGCCTGTCGCTACAGCGCCACGAACGGTCGGCGGAGTCGGAAGGGTGGGCACGCGCAGACGAAGAGAGTCGTTGATGACTCTCCGGCGCCAGGCCCGGAGGGCCGGGTCAGCCCCAGCGGGCGGAGGCCCGCCAACCGAACAGCGGCACGATGCCGGGTGTTCGCGTGAAGATAGCTTCGCTGGGAGGATGCCCTGCGCTGAGGGCATGACAGGCTGAAGCCTGTCCTACGCTTCGGCGATGGCGATGGCGGCGGCCTGGCCGGTCGAGCAGAGATTGACCGCGATCGCCGTGCCCGGGCGGCCGGCGAGCGGTTCGCCCGTGACCACGTTCACGGGGCAGGCGGGATCGGGTGTTTCGTAGTTGAGCGTGGCGGGCACGAGCCCGCGGCCGAGACCGAGCACGCTGGCCACCAGCTCGACGGCACCACCGCCGGCGCCCAGGTGTCCGAACAGGCTCTTGGGGGCGGTCACCGGCACGTCACCGAGCTCTGCCGCGATCGCCGTCGCCTCGGCCTTGTCCATGTCGATCGTGCCCACGCCATGGGCATTGACGTGGCCGATCGACTCGGGCCGCAGATCGGCCTGGAGAAGCGCAGCCCGGATCGCCTGCCGCAGCGACGAGCCGGTCAGGCCTTCGCGCCGCGCCTTGGGCTCGCACCGCGACGACCACGACAGAAGCCGGCCGTGGATCGTCGCGCCGCGGCGCTCCGCGTGGGCCCGTGACTCGAGCACGATCGCCGCGGCGCCTTCGCCGTTGACGAGGCCGTCGCGGTCACGATCGAACGGGCGGCAGGCCCGGCGGAAGTCGTCGGCCCGGTGCGAGAGCAGGGCGTCGCCCCGTGCCACGAGCGCCGTGGGATGCAGACGGCAGCCCGTGCCCCCGGTCAGCATGACGTCGGCCCAGCCGCGCTCGATCACGCTCGCCGCCTCGGCCATCGCCAGCAGGCTCGACACGTCACCGAGCACGATCGAGTTGTTGGGGCCCCGCGCGTCGAGGGCGATCGCGATGTGCGAGGCGGTCATGTTGGGCAGGTGCTTGAGAAGCCAGAGCGGGTGGAGCTCCTCCTGGATGGCCTCCGACCAGAGGGCGAAATCGAACCGCCCGTCCCTGGCGGAGCGACGATAGGTGCCCTCGAGATCCTCGAGGTCGGCGTAGATCATGTCGTTGCCGAACACCACGCCGAACCGATCCGGCTCGATGGTGCCCGGGGCGATGCCTGCGTCGGTGATCGCGAGGTCCGCGGCCGCGAAGCCGAGCTGAATCTCGCGGCTCATCACCTTGAGGCTCTTGCGCGGCCGCACGTAGAGCTTGGGATCGAAGTCGGGTATCTGGCCGCCGAACCGGACCAGGAGCGAGCTCGAATCGAAGAGGTCGATCGGGCGGATGCCGCTCGACCCGGTGACGAGCGATTCCCAGAGGGGTTCGCAGCCGATCCCGATGGGGCTCACGACCCCCAGACCCGTGATCACGACTTCGCTCGCCGCATGCATGCCCTGCACCCTAAACGACGCCCGCCCGCGCCGAAAGTGGTGCGATCCCGGCCCGGTCACCGGTGGCTCGGGTGCTCGGCCCGCCATTGCTGCGGGGCGAGAGGGTGCGGGGCCGCCCAGAGCCCGCGCCGGGCCGTGCGGGCATCCGCCTCGGCCGCCAGGAGATCGGGGTCGGGCGCGAAACCACCGAACACCCACGCGTGTCCCTCGGCGACGAGCTCACGGTTCAGGTCGCGGTCGCCGAGCCAGAGCGTGCCGAGGAGCCGACCGTGCTGGTCGCGGGCCGCACCTTCCACGCGCACGCTGCCGCCGGCGAGCTTGGAGGCAAGGGCCTGCCGGGCTTCGCGGCCGTGCGGCTGGTCGAACTCGGGGGCATCGATTCCCAGGAGGCGAATCTTCTGCGGTTGGCCGGTCGTGTCGCGGCAGGTGACCGTGTCGCCGTCGTGCACCACATCCACTCGCCACAGCGGGCGACCGGCGGCATCCTGCACAGGGCACGCCGGCACGGCGGCAATGATCGCGGAGAGGATCGCCGCGAGGGCCACGTACCACACCCGCAGTCGGCGGGGCATCCCCGGGGGCGGCGGCGGAAAGCTGAGGCGTCGCAGGCCCATGGAACGGGGAGGATAGTGGGCGATATAGGACTCGAACCTATGACCCCTAGCTTGTCGAGCTAGTGCTCTAACCAACTGAGCTAATCGCCCTTCGCGCCGTCGAACGTTGAGTCTCCCGCCGGAGATCGCGTGAGTCAAGCGAACCGGCCGCGCAGTGCCGTATGGCGGCCTTGCCGCGGCTGCACGAGCGCGGATACTGTGCCGGTTGTGCGGGATACGGTGCCGATCGAGTGCGTCGTGAAGCCCGCCCGCCCCCGAGGCCATCCGCCATGCCCACGCTCCGCCTGCCCGATGGCGTCATCCGCGAGTTTCCCCAGGCCGTTCGCGTGGCCGACGTCGTGGCCGAGATCATGCCCGGCGCCGCGGCTGGCAAAGGCAAGAAGGGGCGGCCGATCGCGGCCCTCCTCGACGGCAAGGCGGTGGGGCTCGACGCGCCGCTGCCGGCAGCGGGCGCTCCCGCGCTCGAAATCCTCTTCAAGGGCGATCCGCGTGCGCTCCCCGTGATGCGGCACTCGGCAGCGCACGTGATGGCCCGCGCCGTGATGCGGCTCTTCGACGGCGTCGAGCTCGCGTTCGGGCCGACGGTGGGCGCAGGCTTCTACTACGACATGCGCGCCGCCCGGCCGATCACCGACGAGGATCTGCCGAAGATCGAAGAGGAGATGCGGCGGATCATCGCGGCCGACGAGGCGTTCGAGCGGGTCGAGGTGCCGCGGGACAAGGCCGTGGAGATCATCCGCGGCTTGAATCAGCCGCTGAAGGCCGAGCACATCGAGACGGGCCTCGCCGGGCATCCGTCGCTCTCGTTCTACCGACAGGGAGAATTCGTCGATCTCTGCCGCGGGCCCCACGTGCCGAGCCCGGGCTGCATCGGCGCCTTCAAGCTCACGAACATCGCCGGCGCTTACTGGAAGGGCGACGCGAACAACGCGCAACTCCAGCGGCTCTACGGCACGGCCTGGTTCTCGCAGGAGGATCTCGACGCCCATCTGGCCGCGCTCGAGGAGGCCCGCCGCCGCGACCACCGCGTGCTCGGCAAGCAGCTCGATCTCTTCACCACGAGCCCGCTCGTGGGCTCCGGACTCGTACTCTGGATGCCGAAGGGGGCGGTGCTGCGGAGCACGCTCGAATCGTTCGTGCGCGAAGAGCTCGCCGCGCGGGGCTACCAGCCTGTGTACACACCGCACATCGGCAAGGTCGATCTCTACAAGATCTCCGGCCACTATCCGTATTACGCCGACAGCCAGTTCAAGCCGATCGTGATGAACGACGACGAGCAGTATCTGCTCAAGCCGATGAACTGCCCGCATCACACGATGATCTACAAGGCCCGGCCGCACAGCTACAAGGATCTGCCACTGCGACTGGCTGAGTTCGGCACCGTCTACCGCTACGAGCAGTCGGGCGAGCTCGGCGGCATGACGCGGGTGCGCGGATTCACGCAGGACGACGCCCACATCTTCTGCATGCCCGAGCAGGTGGAGCAGGAGGTGGAGGGTTGCATCGACTTCACACTCAAAGTCCTTGAAAGCCTCGCCTTCGACAATTTCCGCGTGCGGCTCGGGTTTCGCGATCCGAAGAGCGATAAGTACGTGGGCCCGCCCGAGCGGTGGGACGAGGCCGAGGCGGCGATCGAACGGGTGGCCCGCCGCATGAACCTGCCGGGCTGCGAGCCCGAGCCGG
>JBAXUY010000143.1:0-6884 GCA_037129475.1 Planctomycetia bacterium
GCCGACGGAGGTCGGCCAAGGAACGGACGGCAGGATGCCGTGCCGTTCCGTGAAACATCCCTCGAGCATGCCTCCACCGGCTCCGACTGCGGGTCGTTATGTCATGCCCTGCCGTCCGGCGACGGGATATGGTAACCCCGAAGCCGGCGTGTCACACCCGCAGCGCAGCGTCGCCGAGGTCGCGGATATATCGCTGCCGCATCTGTGCGAGCAGCATCCCGAGAAACACGTTGAGGCCGAGCGAGAGGAAGAGCGCGATGAGGCTGCCGATCAGCCAGCCCCATGGCTTCTCCGTCACCACGGACTTCGTCTCCGCCTCGAGGAGCCGGGCGGACGACGGCGCGACCGCGGCGACCGGTGCGGCCCGCGGCCGTTTCTGGGCTTCGGCGATCGACCGTTCCACGGCCGGCGGCCATGAGTCGGCCACGTAAACCTTCACGCGGCGCACGTTGCGGGCATCGGCGGGGACGTCGCTCGTGAACGTGTATGGATTCGCGTTGCGCACGAGGTCGGGTTCGACCCGCATCAGGTATTCGCCGCTCCCCTCCTCCGTCGGCACGTATGCCGTCTCGATGCCCGTTGCCAGGAGGCCGGCGAGCAGGAAGGCCATCTTGATGATCATGTGCGAAAAACTCCCTGAGTCGGGCGAGGTCGGGCACGGACGGGCAGATCAGTCAGGAGGATTTCACTCTCCCGGGCGCCGTTTGTGCAACTCCCGTCGCGGCCCCCTGCTCCAGGCCGACCGCGGGGGCTTGTGTCCCGGAAAAATGATCGAGTTCGGTCTGGAGCATGGTGAGAGCGGCCTGGAGGAAGGCCACGGCGATCGGCCCCACGAAAATGCCGATCGGCCCGAGCGCTCCCACGCCCCCCAGCACGCTCAGGAGCGCGAGCAAGGGGTGCAGCTTCGACTGGCCGTGGAGCACGATCGGCTTGATGATGTTGTCCACCGTTGACACCACGCACAGGCCCCAGGCGGCGAGCCCCGCCGCGGTCCAGGTGTCCTTCACGAAGAACAGCAGGTAGAGGCTCGCCGTTCCCCACACGGCCGCCGCGCCCACGAAGGGCACGAGGGCGCCGAAGAACGTGAGCAGTGTGAGTAGGAACACGCCTTTCAGTCCCGCCACCGAGAAGCCGATCCCCGCGAGCACGGCCTGCACGAGCGCGGCAAGCAGAGTCGACGACACCACGGCCCGACTCACCTCCTCGAACTCTTCGAGCAACTGCCACTGGTAGCGGGTATCGAGCGGCACCAGCCGCGTGACGGCGGCGAACATCCGCCGGCCATCGGCAAGGAAATAGAAGAGCGCGACCGTCATCACGATCAGCCCGATCACGAGCTTCACGATCACCACGGGCGTCCGGGCGGCGATCGGGCCGACCCACTCCTCGGCGAGTTTGCGGACCTCGGCATTCACGGCGTCGGCGGTCAGATGCAGCCCCGTGGCCTGGTTCACCGTGTCCACGAGCCCGCCGAGCACGTTGGCGTCGAGCTTGAGACCGTCGGGCGTGCGGAGGATCGAAACGGCCTCACCGCCGGCACGGGCGAGGAGCAGGAACAACGGCACGAGCACAATGACGAGCACGAACAGCGTGGTCAGCCCGGCCGCGACCCACTCCGGGGTCTGGAGCCGGTCCCGGAGCCAGCGGTGCAGCGGTCCGAAGATGACGACGAGCATCGCCGCCAGCAGCAGCGGCAGGAGGAAGCTCGACATGACCCGCAGTGACAACAGGCCGAAGACGGCCACGAGGCCGAGGATTACTCCGAGGGAAACCAGGCGTGTCATGAAAAACTCTCTCGTCCGCGGATCGCGACCGAACGGCCGTGCTCCCCGCGGGACCGAGATTCTACGCGGCGGCCAGCACACGCGCCAGCATGACATCCGGCCCGCATCGCGGGTATCCTCTTGCCTGGTCTCCGTCCCGCCACCTGTGGCCATCGGCCTCAGCCTCCCCTCATCCGCCGGCCGTCGGCCCCCCATGCACTCCCCCGACGTGTCGATCGTCATTCCGGTACGCGACGAAGCGGGCAATATCGGCCCGCTGATCGCCGAGATTCGCTCCACGCTCGACGCCCTCGGGCGGCCATGGGAACTGTTCGTCGTCGACGATGGATCGGGCGACGCCTCGTGGAGCGAGATCGAGGCTGCCGCGGCGGCCGACCCGCGCGTGGCGGGTATTCGGCATCCCACGGGCTGCGGCAAGTCGGCGGCGCTGACGGCCGGATTCGCACGGTGCCGGGGCCGGTTCATCGTCATGCTCGACGGCGACGGCCAGGACGATCCCGCCGAGATCCCGCCGATGATCGCCCGCCTCGAACGCGACGGCCGGCCCAGGGCTGATCTCGTCAACGGCTGGAAGACGCCGCGGCTCGACCCGTGGCACAAGACGCTGCCGTCGCGGGTCTTCAACGCGCTCGTCGGGGCCTTCACCGGCCTGCACCTCCACGATCACAACTGCGGCCTGAAGGCATTTCGCCGGGAGGTCGTCGAGGGGCTTCCGCTCGACACGGGCATGCACCGGTTCATCCCCGTGCTCGCCGCCGCCCGCGGATTCCGCGCCGTGGAGATGCCCGTCCATCATCGCCGCCGCCGGCACGGCCGTTCGAAATATGGCGTCACGCGATTCTTCGTCGGGCTCTACGACCTCGTGCGCGTGGCGACGATCGTGCGGGGGCAGGGCCTGCTCGCCGGGCCGCCGGCGCACGGCATGTCGCGGGGTCGGCTGCGTCGCAGCGTCTATGCGATCTTCGCCGCGCTGGCCATGGGAGCCGTGCTCGGACGGATCGGGGCCGTGGCCAGCGTCGACAAACTGGCGCTCGAGAAGCGGCTCGTCTCCGACGCGGTCGCGGCCGCCGCCACGGCGGGACTGCCGGCCGACCCCGCCGCCATTCGCGCCCGCATCGAGACGGAGAAACGCCTCCTGCGACCGTTCCTGTCGGCCAACGACCGGAGCCGCTGGCTGACGATCCGGGCCCTCGTGGAGCGGGGCACGTTCGCGATCGACGACCTCGTCGTCGAGCCCGGCTGGGACACGATCGACGCGGTGGCCCATCCCGATGCCACCGGCCGCATGCGGCTCTATTCGAGCAAGCCGCCGCTCCTGTCGGTGCTCTGCGCAGGGCCCTACTGGCTGCTCCACGCCGCCACCGGCTGGACCCTCGGCGACCATCCGTTCGAACTCGGTCGCCTGCTGATGGTGCTCTTCGGCCTCGTGCCACTCGTGGTGACGATCGCGTATACGTTCCAGCTCGTCGAGGCCACGGGCACCACCGACTGGGGCCGGCTCTGGGCCGCCGCGCTCGCAGCCGGAGGCACGCTGCTCACGACGTTCGCCGTCGTCCTCACCAACCACGTGCCAGCCGCCGCGTGCACGGCCGCGAGCGCGTGGTATCTGCGCCGCATCCGCTGCGATGGCATCCGGTCGTCCGCGACCTTCGCGGCAGCCGGCCTCGCCGCCGGCCTGGCGGCCGCGTTCGAGCTGCCCGCGCTCGCCTGGTGCGCGGCGGTGTTCGCGCTCCTCGCCGCCGCCGACGCCCGGCGCACGCTGATGGCGGCGTTGCCCGCCGCCGCCGTGGTGGCAGCCGCGGCCATCGGCACCAATTGGCTCGCCCACGGCACGCCGCTGCCGGCGTACGCCCATCGTGCCGGCACCGACAACTGGTACGACTACGCGTTCACGTTGCCCAACGGCAAGGTGCTCACGAGTTATTGGCGAAATCCGCAGGGTGTGGATCGCGGCGAGACGTCGCCAGTCGTCTACGCGTGGCACGCCCTCGTCGGCCACCACGGCATCGTGTCGCTCACGCCCGCCTGGCTCTTGGTCGTTCCAGGCCTCATGACGCTGGCGACCCGCGGACGCAGAAGCGGCACGGGCGAGAGGTCCTTCGCCCTGGCGATCGCCGCCGTCACGGCAGTCGTGGTCTCGTTCTATCTCATGCGGACCCAGGTCGATCGCAACTATGGTGGCGTCTCGAGCGGTTTTCGGTGGGTGTTTTGGCTCACGCCCCTGTGGGTCACCGCCACGCTGCCCGCCGTCGATCGTCTCGCTTCCAATCGGCTTGGGCGGAGCGTGGCGCTCGTGCTGCTGGCGCTCTCGGTGGTATCGGTCGCGTACCCCACGTGGAATCCGTGGACGCCACCCTGGATATGGCAGTGGATGGCCCATGCGGGCTGGCTGCCGCCCTCATGAGGCGACCACCGACCGCACCGACTCGGGCCAGCCCGCCGGCAGCGGTGCCTCGACGCACGTCGGCTCGCAGGAATCGGGATCGGCGTAGGTGATCCGCCACGCGTGCAACGCGATCGGCCGCCGCCGCGGGTCGGCGGCGGGTGCGAACGCCGGGATGGGCGATTCCGTGGCCCCGTAGAGCGCATCGCCGACGATGGGCAGGCCCCGACTGGCCGCCTGGACGCGAAGCTGATGCATGCGGCCGGTGAGCGGCTCCAATCCGACGAGCAGAGTTCCCGGGAAGGGGCGCGCGAGGATACGAACGCGGGTGACGGCCTCCCGAGCGTCGGCCTCGGCAGCGGCAGCCACCCGGGCACGCGGTTCGTCCGGAACCTTGACGAGGAAATCCCGCCATTCCTCCCCGCCGGCGGCGACCGCGTCGGCCGCCTCCCCGGCGACGAGCGCGAGGTACGTCTTCGTGATCTCGCGCCGTTCGAACTGCCGGGAGAGTTTGCGGGCGGCCCGCGGAGTCACGGCGAGGAGCAGGACGCCGGAGACCGCCCGATCGAGCCGATGGGGAACAGCGACGTAGGCGCCTGGCTCCAGCCGACCACGCAGCCACGCCTCCACGGACGGGATGCCGGGCGGAGCCTGCGTGGCCAACCCCGCGGGCTTGGCCACTGCCACCACACCCCCGCCGGCGCGCAGGACAACCGGCTGCAAATCCGCCTCTTTTTCCTGGGGATCAAATCCCTCTTTCATATGGTCTACCGGTCGGATAGGTTTTCCCGTCTCGCTTTTCGGAGGACATCATGCCCACCAAACTTCTCATCGTCGACGACCATGAGATGGTCCGTCGCGGCATCGCGGAGATGGTCGGCACCGCCGATGTCCAGGTCGTGGCCGAGGCGGCCGACGGCGATGCCGGCGTGACCGCGGCCCGGCGGCACAGGCCCGATGTCGTCCTGCTCGACGTCCGCATGGGCGGCAAGGATGGCATCGACGCCATCAAGCGCATCCGGTCGGCCGCACCCAACGCCCGCGTGGTGATGCTTTCCGCCTTCGACAACTCCACCTACGTGGCCCGGGCGGTCTCCGCGGGCGCCCACGACTACGTCTTGAAGACGGCGACCCGCAAGGAGCTGCTCGACGCGATCGGCGGCGCCGCCAAGAACGCGGCGCCAACCCGTGCGGGGGAATTTCGCCGCATCGCCGGCGCAATGGCGAAGCGGGAGTCCCCCACGACGACCGACGTCCCGCTCACGCCCCGCGAAACCCAGGTGCTCCGCCAGGTGGCGCTCGGCCTGTCGAACCGCGAGATCGCCGACTCCCTCGACATCAGCATCGAGACGGTGAAGGAGCACGTGCAAAACCTGCTCCGTAAGACCGCGCTCGACGATCGCACCCAGGCCGCCGTGTGGGCCATTCGCCACGGCATCGCCTGAGCTGCCTCAGGACTCCAGCCGCTTGAGCGCCACGATGGCGGCCAGCGCCCGGTCGGCCGTGCCGAAGTGGCTCACGAGCCGCTTGGCGGCGATCAGGTCCTCGACGGAAATCGGGCCGCTCCGGCCGGCGGGCCGCTGCACCTTGCTCATCGCCTCGGCGCCGCGACGCTTCCGCGGCCGGAAGCCCATCCGCTTGAGCACCATGCTGACCTGCGGCGACGACACCTCGACGCCCTGCTTCTTCAGGTGCGCGATGATCACGATCGGCCGCGGCTTTTCGCCTTTCTCCTTCATCGCGGCTGCGATGCGACGGATCTCGGCGGACTTGTTCACGTCTTTCGCGGGCTTCTTGTCGACCATGGGGGATGTCGCTCCTCGGCTGGTGAATGCGTGTTACCTCGGTGTTACTAACACCGAAAGTACAGTATGATCTCACCACCGCCGCCGCAACCCCCTCCCGCCAGCGCACCAGCCCGCTCCGCCGTATGTCCACGTTCGACTACTCCTTCACCGTGCCGGCGTCCCTCGCCGCGGTGCAGGCATTTCATGGCGACACGAGCGCCTTGAAGCGGCTCACGCCCCCGCCCACGATCGTGCAACTGCACTCCATCGAACCGCTCGCGGAGAGTTCCGTCTCGAAATTCACCCTCTGGGTCGGCCCACTTCCGCTGCATTGGACGGCGGTGCATCGCAACGTCTCCCCGCGCGGCTTCACCGACGTGCAGGCCTCGGGCCCGGCCGCCCGCTGGGAGCACACCCACACGTTCACGCCCGTCGACTCGGCGACGACGCGCATCGACGAACACATTGAGTTCGAGCACAAGCCGGGCGTCTGGGGCGTCGTCACGCGCCTGCTCTTCTCGCGACCGAACCTGACCCTGATGTTCTTCTACCGCAAACTCGCCACGCGGTATTACCTGCGGAAGCAGGCATAGGGCGATCGCGAAGTCGTCGCCAGATAGTCAGGGCGCCGGCTTCGGGCTCCCCATATCCCGTCGCCGGACGCTCGCTGCGCCCATCCTGGGCTTCACTCGCTCGGACCTGCCTGCGCTCCGGCATCCTGCCTGCGCTGGTCAGCTACGCCGGCGAGCGGGACACGGGGAGCCCGAAGCCTCCTCAACGAAAGCCCGAGGCGTAAGCCGAGAGGATGCCCCAGTGGCGAAACACGACGCGTATTCCCTTCGGCTCACGCCTCGGGCTTCCAGACGGGGAGGCTCGGGGTTACCCCTGCCGTTGAGACGGCGTATTTGACCAGCGGAGCCATGGATGGCG
>JBAXUY010000144.1:0-6855 GCA_037129475.1 Planctomycetia bacterium
GTCGATCGACAGAGCTGGAGCTCTGTCGCTACGGAGGAGGCGAGGGGCTGCCCCTACCGTTGAGCCGGCGTATGTGACCAGCGCAGGCATGGATGGCGCAGCGCATGCGCTCTGGCAAGCGCAGGCACATCCGAGTGAGTGAAGCCCAGGATGGGCGCAGCGAAAGTCCTGCGACGGAGTATGGGCAGCCCCGAACCGGATTGGGCATGCAGGCCATGCCAGGCTGAAGCCTGTCCTACGATTCCTCACACCCGACGCAGACGCGTGTACTCGTCGACCGTGACCGTGGTGAGTTCGCCGTCGTCGCGGGCGAGGATCACGACGTCGCTATAGACCTTGTCGTCAGGGTTGCGCTGGAAATGGAGGCCGTGCCGGCGGCGCTCGGTGCGGAGCACCTTGCCGACCGTCGTCGTGGTCCACTTCGCGCTCGAGCCGACCGTGACGCCGTGGATCACCTCCACCCGGTCGCCCGGCTGGAGCTGCTCGTAGAGCCGCCGCGATTCGTACTCTTCAGGAGTCATCAAACCTCCTTACTGTCGATCCATTTCATCATCTTGCGGAGCCGACGGCCGGTCTCCGTGAGCTTGTGCTCGCGCTCCCGGCGCCGGGTGCTCTTGAACATCGCCGCCCCGGCGCGGTTTTCGAGGATCCAATCGCGGGCGAACTCGCCCGAGCGGATCTCTTCGAGGATCTTCTTCATCTCCTTGCGGGTCTCGTCGGTGATGATCCGCTTGCCGCGGGTGTAATCGCCGTATTCGGCCGTGTTCGACACGCTGTAGCGCATGTATTCGAGGCCGCCCTGATAGAAGAGATCGACGATCAGCTTCATCTCGTGGAGACACTCGAAGTAGGCCATCTCCGGCTGGTAGCCCGCCTCGACGAGCGTGTCGAAGCCGGCCTTGATCAGCTCCGAGACGCCGCCGCAGAGCACCGCCTGCTCGCCAAAGAGGTCGGTCTCCGTCTCCTCGGCGATCGTCGTCTCGATCACGCCGCCACGCGTGCCGCCGATCCCCTTGGCATAGGCGAGGCCGATCTTCTTGGTTTCGGGGCTGGCGTTGGGCCCGAGCGCGATCAGGCAGGGCACGCCGCCCCCCTTCACGTATTCGCTGCGGACGAGGTGGCCGGGGCCCTTGGGCGCGACGAGCAGGATGTCGTGGCCCGCCGGCGGCTCGACCTGGCCGAAATGGAAGTTGAAGCCGTGGCTCGCCATCAGGATGGCGCCCTTCCTGAGATTCGGTTTGATCGAGGTCTTGTAGACGTCGCCCTGGAGTTCGTCGGGCAGGAGGATGTTGATCACGTCGGCCTGCTTCACGGCGTCCTCGACGCTCATCGGCTCGAAGCCGTGCTTCTTGGCGAGGTCGTAGTTCGGACCGCCCGGCCGCTGCGCCACGACGACCTTCAGCCCGCTGTCGCGGAGATTCTGCGCCTGGGCATGCCCCTGGCTGCCATAGCCGATGATGGCGATGGTCTTGCCGTCGAGGGCCTTCAAGTCCGCATCCGAGTCGTAGTAGATCGTCGCTGCCAAGGGATCACTCCAGGGGGGTTCGAGGGTCGGGGTTCGAGGGGTCAGGCCAGTGATTCGCGGGCTGGGGCCGAGTCGGCCGGCCGAGCGCCGTCGGCGGCCTCGGTGAGCTCGCGGGTGGGGGCGCTGCCGCGGACCATCGCGATCCTGCCGGTGCGCACGAGCTCGAGGATGCCGAACGAACGCATCAGTTCGACGAAGCCCTCGATCTTCTTTTCCGTTCCGGAAATCTCGACGATCACGCTGTCTGCAGCCACGTCGACCACGCGTCCGCGAAAAATCTCGGCCAATTCCTTGACCTCGGTGCGGGCGGGGCCGGCGGGCGCGGCCACCTTGATGAGCGCGAGGTCGCGCTCCACGTAATTGCGCGAGCTGATGTCGTCGACGCGCACGACGGTGACGATCTTCTCGAGCTGCCTGCGCACCTGGTCGAGCACCCGGTCATCGCCGCGGAGCACGAACGTCATCCGCGAGAAGCCGGGGTCTTCGGTCTCGCCCACGGCGAGGCTGTCGATGTTGTAGCCACGCGAGGCGAGCATGCCGGACACGTGGGCCAGCACGCCGGGAACGTTCTGGACGGTGGCGGAGAGGACGTGGCGCATGGGCGGCGGGCTCGGGGTGGGGAAACGGGCCGAAACGGTCGGGAGACGGCGAATCGGCGAGTCTAGTTGGGGCCGAGAGGCCGATTCAAGCGGCGATCGGCCACGCCGAGGCGGCGGCAGGCCTGCCGCGGGCCGGGTTTGAGGCCTGCGCCGGGGATGCCGGTCGTGCGTTGACAGGGGCGGAAAAAAGCCGATAGTTTGCGGTGCTCTGTTGCCCCCGGTCCGAATTCCCCCCGCGAGCGTGAGAAGCGTGTCGAACGTCTTGGCCCAAGAATTGATCGAAGCTGGCGTGCACTTCGGCCACCGTGCCAGTCGGTGGAACCCGAAGATGAAGCCGTATATCCACGGCCGTAAGAACCTCATCCACATTATCGACGTCCGCGAGACGATCCGCGGCCTGCTGCGTGCCCGCAAGTATCTCAAGCAGGTGGCGGCGTCCGGCAGTCTCGTGCTGTTCGTCGGCACCAAGCGGCAGGGAGCCGAGGCCGTGGCCCGCGAGGCGGCCCGCTGCGGCATGCCCTACGTCAGCGATCGCTGGCTCGGTGGCACGCTCACCAACTTCCGCACGATCCGCAACCGCCTCGCCCGGCTCGAGGAACTCGAGAAGTTGATGCCGTCGGAGGAGTTCGGCGCGTATTCCAAGAAGATGCAATCGTCGCTCCGCCGCGAGTTCCGCAAGATGGAGCGGAATCTCGGCGGCATCCGCACGCTCGCCCGCCTGCCGGAATGCCTGGTCGTGTTCGATCCCAAGAAGGAGAAGAACGCCGTCAACGAGGCCCGCAAGATGGGCATCACGACGGTGGCCCTGATCGACACCGACTGCGATCCCGACCTGGTCGACCTGCCGATCCCCGGCAACGACGACTCGATCCGCTCGATCGAACTCGTCTCGGCCCGGCTGGCCGACGCGATCCTCGAAGGCAAGTCGCAGGTGGCCGCCGAGGCCCAAGTGGCCGCCGAAGGCGCCGACGCTGGCGAGGGTGCGGCGAAGGCCGGCCCCAAGCCGCGAGCCACCGCCAAGCGCGCCGTTCCCAAGCCCCCCAAAGTGTGAGGCCGTTCTCGGATTGAAATGGCGATGGAACGGCAACTTCGAGGCGGGTAGGCGAGGGGGTCGGCGAACGCTCGAGGAGCATTGGGCCGCCGCGGCCCACGCGACGAGACTTTTGCCGCCCCCGAGCCGGCGTCTCGCGTCCGTGTCCAACGCTTCGGAAATGGGTCTATACGAGAGGATTACCCTATGGCAGAGATTACAGCAGCGGCCGTGATGGCCCTCCGCGACAAGACGGGCCTTCCGATGATGGAGTGCAAAAAAGCCCTCCAGGAATGCGGCGGCAACACGGAGCAGGCCGTCGAGTGGCTCCGCAAGCAGGGGATCAAGACGCAAGCCATGCGGGCCGACCGCGAAATGTCGACCGGCCGGCTGGCCGTGTACACCGATCCCGCGAAGGGTGTCGGCACGATGATCGAACTGAAGTGCGAGAGCGCCCCGGTCGCCAACAGCGATGATTTCAAGAATCTCGCCAACGACATCGCCAAGACGCTCGCCCTCGGGCCCGGCGCGAAGACCCCCGCCGACCTGCTCGCCCAGAAGAGCCACGCTCACCCCGACAAGACGCTCGGCGAACTGAAGGACGATCTCTTCAACCGGATGCGCGAAGTGTTCGACCTCGCGCGGATCTGCCGGATCGACGCGCCCTGCGGCGGCTATGCCCACCACGACGGCTCGAAGGCCGCGCTCGTCGAAGTGGCCGGCAAGACGACCGCCCCCGAGGCGGCCACCACTGCCAAGGAGATCGCGATGCACGTCGTCGCACTCGCGCCGCAGGCGGTGACCAAGGACGAGCTCGACCCGGCCGCCGTCGCCAAGGAGCGGGAGATCCTCACCGAGGCGGCCCGCGGCGAAGGGAAGCCCGAGAACATCATCGCCAAGATGATCGAAGGCCGCCTGCGCAACTTCTTCAGCCAGTGCGTGCTCCTCGAGCAGCCGTTCGTGAAGGACGACAAGCAGACGGTTGGCCAGGTCGCGAAGGCGGCCGGGCTCGAGGTGAAGGCGATGCACAACTGGCAACTGGGCCGCTAGTTGCCGGCGCAGTCCGTGCGGCCCGTTGCAGCGGACCTGCGGCCGCTGAACGTTCCGAACCTGGGAGCATGCCAGTGGACGCCACGCCCTACGCACGCGTGCTCTTGAAACTCTCCGGCGAAAGCTTCGTGCGCCCTGGGGAACGCGGCATCTCGATGGAGGAGGTGCTCCACGTCGCGCGGCAGACCTACCAGGCTGCGGCCCGGGGCGTGCAGTTGGCCGTCGTGATCGGCGGCGGCAACATCCTGCGGGGCGCGTCGTTCACGTCCGGCAACACGGGTGTGCAGCAGGCGACGGCCCACTCCATGGGCATGCTCGCCACCGTCATCAACGGCCTCGCGCTCCAGGACGCCCTCGAGAGCCTGGGCGCCCAGACTCGGCTCATGACCGCAATCCGCATGGACGGTGTGGCCGAGCCCTACATCCGCCGGCGCGCGCGGCGGCACCTCGAGAAGGGCCGGATCGTGATCCTCGCGGCCGGCACCGGCAGCCCGTTCGTGACGACCGACACCGCCGCCGCCCAACGCGCGCTCGAACTGGAAGCCGACATCCTCATGAAGGCCACGCGCGTCGACGGCGTCTACTCCGACGACCCCGAGAAGAATCCGCACGCGATCCTGTACCGCGACCTGACGTACCAGCAGATGCGGGAGCAGAACCTGCGCGTGATGGATGCGACCGCCATCTCCCAGTGCATGGAACACGCCATGCCGATCCTGGTGTTCAATTACCGCAAGGAGGGGAACATCGAACGGGCGGTGGCAGGAGAGCGGGTAGGGACGCTCGTGAGCGGCCGCCGCGAGTGAAGGGCGCGAAATCGGCTGAAAAACAGGAGAGACCCATCTCTTGACGCCGGCGCGATCCCGTCGGAAAATCTCCGGTTCTCGCGTTTTGCCCGGCCGCTTCCTCCCTCCGAGGGCACCCTCCCATGCGAGCCATGCGTCGCCCCCCTGCCGTTTCGCCGACGGCCTTTACGCTCGTCGAACTGCTCGTCGTGATCGCGATCATTGGCGTGCTCATCGGCCTGCTGCTTCCGGCCGTGCAGGCGGCCCGCGAGTCGGCCCGCCGCAGTTCCTGCACGAATAATCTCAAGCAGGTGGGCCTGGCTGTCGCCAATCACGAGGGTGTGAAGAAGGTGTTTCCCAAGGGTCGCGACACCCGAAGCCCCGGAGGCGTGCAGGAGGGCGATGCTCCGGATACACGGTATCGCGAGGCTTATTCGTGGGCCTTCCGTCTGCTGCCATTCATGGAACAGCAGTCGATCTTCAACGCATACGTGCCGACCGCAACCGTCTACGACGCCGCCAATGCTCGGGCAATGCGGACGCCGGTGGCCGGATACTATTGCCCCAGCCGGCGGGCTCCAGCGAGCGACCGGAATTTCGATAACAACAATGGCGTCCCTCCGAGCGATGGCATCGGCGTAGCCGCGGGGGGCGATTACGCCGCGAACCCCGGCGCCTACTACACGTTCTCATCGCCGGATTCCTACCCGGGAGACGAGGCAGCCGATCAACGCAACGACGTGAAATATGCCGGTCCCATCCATACATTTTCCCGTGTCAAAGCAGCACAGGTGACCGACGGCTTGAGCAAGACGTTCGCCATCGGCGAGCGGCATATTCCGCCGATTGATTCGTCGTGGGCACCGGAGAAAGTGCATTACAACCAGGGCGACACGGCGTTCTTCGCCGCCGACACGCCGAACACGCAATTTCGCGACACGCTTCGCGGGCTTGCATCCGCCCCGGACGACACGAGCAGCCGCAAGTTCGGCAGCCGGCATCCGGGCATCACGAACTTCGTGTTTCTCGACGGACATGTCGAAGCGATCTCGAACGAGACCGATCTGGACGTCCTGCGGTGGTACTGCACGATGGCCGATGGCAACGACCCGACGGCCACTCCCGACGACAACGGCAGTGGCGACCCATGAAGAACCAGAGTCGCCAGCGCGAACGACGGTCTGCACCTGCCAAGCAACCCGCCGCCAACCAGACGGCGGTGGTGGCGACGATGCTCGGCCTCGCCGTCGTCTGCCTGCTCGGCTGGCTCTGGCTCGGCCGTAGTGACGGCCTCGTCGACAAGACGCTCGAGATGGAGCGTATGCTCCTGGCCGGCGACGCTTCCGGACGGGTCGGCAAGCGGGCCGTCGACGAGATCATCCGCAACGTCGATCGCATGGACCCGGGCGAACTCAAGCAGGTGCAGCAGACACTCGAGGCGGAGTGGCAGCGGGCCCGCGCGGCCGACATCGAGGCCTACTTCGCCGCACAGCCGGATGAACGAGGGTCGATCCTCGACCGCAGCATCGACCGCACGCTGATGTACAAGGAATTGCGGTTCGCGGTGAACCCCAAGGCGTGGAGCAAGGAAGGCCGAAAGCCTCGCAAGCCGCGGACGACATCTCCCGACTCCCAGGCGGCGGGCGCGACGGCCGCCGAGAAGAAAGCCCAGCGGCAGCTGCTCGAACGCTATGATGACGCCCTCCGGCAGCGGGCCCGCGAGCGCCGGATCGAACTGCCGGCCTGGCAATAGTCGCGCCGTGCGACCGCCGGCAGTCGTCATCAGGAGCCGCACGTGACCCATTCGTCCCATGATCACCGCCACTATGCGTGGCCGCTGATCATGTGCCTGTGCGGCGTCGACTA
>JBAXUY010000145.1:0-6847 GCA_037129475.1 Planctomycetia bacterium
GCGGCGAGGGCCGCCAGAGCTGCGACGCCCGTGGCGATCCAGAGCCGCCGTGTCGAGTCGACCTCCACCGCCTCGCGCTCGATCAGCGACTGCAGCCGCATCGTCGCCTCGCGCATCTCGAGCGTGCGCGTGTGCGGCCGCGCGGCCGAGGTCGCCTGCCCGATGGGCGCCACCGATACCGCGCCGGCCCACTCGGCCGGGTCGCTCCAGGCGAGGGCCGAGGGCCGATGACGCGAGCCCGGGGCCACCGCCGCCTCGATTTCCGCCACTGCATGGAGAAGGTCGGTGGGGCTCGCATAGCGTTCGGCAGGCTGCTTTGCGAGCAGCGTGTTCACGATCTCGCAAAGACCGGCAGGCAGGTCGGGCCGCAGCGTGGCGATCGGCGTGGCAGGCTGGTTGATGTGGGCCATCGCCACTGCCAGCGGCGTCGCGCCGTCGAACGGCGGCCTGCCGGCCAGCAGATGATAGATCGTCGCACCCAGGGAATAGAGGTCGCTGCGGGTGTCGACCGGGCGGCCTTCGGCCTGTTCCGGACTCATGTAGAGCGGTGTGCCGAGCGTCATCCCGTCCTGCGTGAGATCCATGCCCTCGGGGCCGGCCAGCACGCGGGCCAGGCCGAAGTCGGCCACCTTCACGTCGCCAGCCGGTGTGACGAGCAGGTTTTCCGGCTTGATGTCGCGGTGCACCACCCCCTGCTCCGCCGCACGCACGAGCGCCGAACCCACCTGCCCGAGCACAGCCACGGCCTGCCGCGCATCGAGCGGCCCGCGCACCGTGAGCCAGGCCTTGAGTGTGGGGCCCGCGACATACTCCTCGGCGAGGAAGTGCACGCCGTCGACGCACGCCACTTCGTGGATCTGGACGATGTGGCCGTGCACGAGCCCCGCGGCCGCGCGGGCCTCCTGCGCGAATCGCTGCACCGCGGTGGCCTGCCGCACCGTGTCGGGCCGCAGCACCTTCACCGCCACCTGCCGCGCCAGCGACTCCTGCTCGGCCAGATAGACGTCGGCCATCGCACCGCTTCCCAGCCGGCGCACGAGCCGGTATCCTCCGAGCCTCCGCCCGGAAAGATCCCCATCGCCGCTGGCGCTCGTCGAGCCGTCGCTCTTCATGCGTCCGAGCGTATCAGCCCCCAGAGGAGTTTTCATGCCCAAGCCGTCCGCCGCCGAGTTGCAGAAGGCCGCCAAGGCCGTCGACCTCGACCACTTCGATTACGAGGTCACGCTCGACACGTCCGCCGGGCCGATCCGGCTCGCCTTCGATGCAGATGCGGCGCCGGGACACGTGCGCAACATGGTTGCCCTCGCCGAGAGCGGCTTTTACGACGGCGGCTGCTTCCACCGGATCATCAAGGGCTTCATGATCCAGGGCGGCTGTCCCCAGGGCACCGGCACCGGCGGCCCGGGCTACACGATCCCCGCCGAGTTCAACCGCACGCCACACGAGCCGGGCGTGCTCTCCATGGCCCGCACGAGCGACCCCAACTCGGCCGGCAGCCAGTTCTTCATCTGCCTGGAAAAGGTGCCGCATCTCGACCGCCAGTACACGGCGTTCGGCCGCACCGCCGACCAGGCGAGCCTCGACGTGGTGAAGGCGATCGGCAATGTGCGCACCGGCGCGCAGGATCGGCCAGTCGACCCGGTCGTGATCAAGAAGGTCGTGGTCAGCAAGAAGCAGAAGTAGGGACGGGCCTCCAGGCCTGTCCATCGAACGTAGGGACGGGCCTCCAGGCCTGTCCATCGACAGAGCTGGAGCTCTGTCGCTACGGGGTGCTGGAGCTCTGTCGCTACGTCGGCATGGTACGGCGGCCGCCGAAGATCGTGCGCAGGCCGAGGATCACGAGCGCCACGCCGCCGGCCGACGTGAGCATCGTCTGGCCCTGCGTGCGCACGTCGAGCAGTTGCTCGAGCGTCGGCTCCGGCGGCGCGTAGCCGGCGGGTGGCTGCGGCTCGGCCACGTGGGTCGACCGCTGGAGGATCTCGGCATCGGTGGCCGACGCCAAGCGTGCGGGGGGTTGTGGCGCCGGCGTGCCGAGGCTGCGGTCGATCGCGGGCTGATCCGAAAACTCGGCGATCGGCAGCGCCTGGAAGCCGCTCGAGCCCACGTCGCCCAGAAACGCCCGGAGCCGCGTGGTGCAACTGCCGATCGTGCGGCCGTCGTTCTGCCCGAAGAGGACGCCGGCGAGTTCACCGCGGCCGTTGAAGATCGGGCCGCCCGAGTCGCCCTGCCGCGCGGTCGCCGAAAGCTCGACGAACTCCATCGGATAGCCCGACCCGGGAGCGAGGTATTGCGTGCAGGGGCCGGTCTCGGAACGGAACTGGCCGCGGCCATAGCCGGCGATCGTGAGCGGCTCGCCCGGCAGCGGCTTCTCGGGCGCGAGCGACACGGGCGTGGCGTTCGGCTTCCAGATCACGATCGCTGCCAAGTCCCACGGCTCGTCCCAGCGGACCACCGTGCCGGCCGACTGAAATCCGTCGGGAAACTGCACGAGTACGCCCGAGCGGCTGTCGCGGATCACGTGCCAGTTGGTGAGCACGAGCCCCTGGTTGCGGTTGACGTCGACGAGAATCCCGGAGCCCATCGACGTGCCGGAGTTCTCAGGAGCGATGATCCGGGCCACGGCCGGGTGCGGTGTCTGGCCGGTGCCGATGTAGTCGGCGAACGCCTCGGGCGACCACTTGGCCGTCGGGGCCGCGGGCGAGCCGAAGCCCCAGCCCCAGGCTGCGAGCCCCTGCCCGCGGGCATCGGCCGCGAGGGCCGTGAGCATTGTTGCCAGGAGAAGCGTGCTGCACGTGCGTCGCATGCGGGAGTCTCCTGGCGATGGGCGGGAAGATCAGTGCGGCGCGCCGCGGACGGCCTGCCGCCTCGTCTCCCGGTCGATGATCCGCCGCAGGAGCTCACGGCGGAGCCGTGCGCGTTCGCGGTCGGAGGGGGATGGGATGGGACTGGTGCGAACCGGCTCGACCAACAGGCTGCTCGAATGGCTGACCATGGAAGGGTCTCCTGCCTGGTAGCGAAGCCGGCTCTTCGCACCAATCTCGAGAGATCGGCTGCAGCTGCGAGAGACCTGCAGCGGAAACTGGTCGTGCTGCGCAATCCGCACGACCAGCAGGGTTTAGCACTGCGTAGGGATGGGGCTCCAGCCCTGTCCGTCGAGGCTCGTAGGGATGGGGCTCCAGCCCTGTCCGTCGACAGGCCTGGAGGCCTGTCGCTACACAGCGGAGTCGACAGGCCTGGAGGCCTGTCGCTACGTGACGGAAAATCCTTCGGCAGCGAGGCGGGCCGCGAGGGCGGCCACGTGGTCGCGGTCGGCGGTGTCGACGGTCACCTCGACGCTCGTGGAGAAGACGTCGGGTCCGGAGAAGGCCCGGTCGTGCACGATCTCCCGCACGTTCGCACCGGCCGCGGCGATCACGGCCGAGAGCCGGGCGATGCCACCGGGCCGGTCGCTGACCCGCGTCGAAAACCGCCAGCGGCGGCCATCGGTCACGAGGCCGTGGTCGATCACGCGGTCGAGCATCGAGAGATCGATGTTGCCACCGCAGAGCAGGAGCACCACCTTTTTGCCGCGTAGGTCCGGGCAGCCGTCGTTGAAGAGCGCGGCGAGCGCCGCAGCCCCCGCCCCTTCGACGACCGTCTTTTCGAGTTCGAGCAGGCGTAGCACCGCGAGCGCGAGGGCGTCTTCGCCCACGGTCACCACGCGGTCGACGAGCGGCGCGGCGATCGCAAACGACGTCTCGCCCACGGTGCCCACGGCGAGGCCGTCGGCGAGCGTGGGCCGAATCGCCACCGGCGTGGGTCTGCCGGCGGCGAGCGAGGCGGAGAGGCTGCCGGCGGCGGCAGGCTCCACGGCCACGATGGTGATCCCGGGCTTGAGCGCCTTGGCGGCGGTGGCCACGCCGGCGAGCAGGCCCGCGCCGCCGCAGGGAATCACGAGGGCGTCGGCGTCGGGCACGTCGTCGAGGATCTCGAGGCCCATCGTCCCCTGCCCTGCGATCACGCGCAGATCGTCGAAGCCGTGAATCCGCTCGAGCCCGTCGCGGGCGGCGATCTCGACGGCGCGCCTGCGGGCGTCGTCGAACGTGTCGCCCTCCAGGATCACCGTCGCCCCGAGCCTCCGGCACGTGGCCACCTTCACGAGCGGCGCGAACCGCGGCATCACGACCGTGACGGGGATGCCGAGGAGCTTGCCGTGGTAGGCGAGGCCGAGCGCGTGATTGCCGGCCGAGGCAGCCACGACGCCCCGGCGGCGCTTCGCATCGTCGAGCAGGAGGAGCGCGTTGCGGGCCCCGCGTTCCTTGAACGAACCGGTCCGCTGCAGGAGGTCGAGCTTGCAGAAGATCTCGGCGCCGGTGAGTTCGGAGAGCGGAATGCTCGGCGGGCACGGCGACCGGTAGATGCCGGAGCGGATCCGGTCGTGGGCGGCGCGAATGTCGGCGAGGGAGAGAGTCACGTGAGTCTCTTCGGGGCATGGAATGCCCGCACGTCGATCCAGGTCATGCCGGCGGCCTTGGCGGCGGCGATTCCGAGGTCGCTGTCTTCCCACACCACGCACCGCTCGGGCTGGGCCGAGAGGCGGCGGGCCGCCTCGAGAAACGGCTCCGGGTCGGGCTTGTGCTTCGTGGTGTCTTCGCTGGCCACGATCGTGTCGAAGCAGTCGCCGATTCCCACGTGGTCGAGAATCCGCTGGCAGACGGCGCGGTAGCCGCCCGTGACCACGGCCAGCGGAATCCGCCCGCGCGAGCGGAGCACCACGTCGATCACCGGATCGATCGCCTCCACGTGCTCGAGCTGCGCGAGGAACGACGACTCCTTCATGTGCACGGCGTGATCGATGTCGATCTCGAGGCCGATCTCGCCGGCGAGCGTGGCCACGATGTCGCGGGTGGGGCGGCCACCCATCGCGTAGAAGCGGTCTTCGTCGAACGCGATCCCGTGGGCCTCGGTCACGTGCAGCCAGGCCCGGTAGTGGGCCGGCATCGTGTCGGCGAGCGTGCCGTCGCAGTCGAAGAGCAACGCGTCGTGGTTCTGGAGCTGCCACACGGGTGGGGTGGGCATGGTTGTGTGGCCTGGAGGGATCGTTTCGGGGGGACGGGAACCGGAGGATTCGTCCGGAAAGTAACCTATGGTTGACCCGGAAAACAGATCCTTCGCCCGGATTTCTCCGCCATGCAGCTTCCCGCCCTCGGCATCCGCCTCCGCATGCTCCTGTTCGGCATCCTGCCGGCGGTGCTGATCCTCGCGACGGTGCTCACGATCAACTATTTCCGGATGCAGTCGCTCCTGCTCTCGTTTGGCGAGGAGGTGCTGCTCGACCGCACGCAGGTGATCGCCGCCGAGATCGACCGCGGCACGCTCGAGGCGGTGACCACCGCCCGGATCATGGCCCTCGCGGCCGAAGAGGGACTCCTCGGCCGGCGGCCGGAGTCGCTCGCCTTCGCCCGCCGCGTGCTCGACACGTCGCCCCAGTTCTACGCGGCGTATTTCGGCTACGAGCCCGATGCCGACGGCCGCGACGCCAACGCGGGCGCGGAAAAACTCCCCGAGAAGGCCCTCGGTCCGGGCGGCCGGTTCATCCCCTATTGGTTTCGCAGTGCGGCCGAGTCGCAAAACATCGGCCTCGCGCCGCTCTCGCTCATGGACGGCCTCTACTACGAGGGCTGCCGCGAACGGTTTCTCGACGCCTCGCAGCCCGACAAGGCGATGGTGACGGAGCCCTACGCCTACGAAGGCAAGCTGATGGTGGAGCAGACCTACCCCATCACGAAGGGCGGCGCATTCAAGGGCGTGGCCGGTGTCGACCGTGATCTCGATGCCCTCGCGGCGAAGCTCCAGGCCCTGAAGGAGAAGCAGCGGCTCGAAGGCTGGCATGTTGACATTTTCCTCGTCAGCCGGCTCGGCAAGGTGATCGTGTCGACGCTCAAGACGGCCGATCTGGCGGCGAAGCCGATCACCGAGACCCCGTATGGGCCGATCTTCGCGGGGTTTCACAACGCGGCCACGCTCGACCGCGTGGCGCGGGTCGCCGACCCGCTCACGGGCGAGGCGAGCCTCTTTGCCGGGGCCCGAGTGCCCTCGGGGCCGTGGACGGTGGTGATGCAGATGGGCCGGGAGGACATCCTGGGGCGCGTGCGCCGGCCGTTGGCTCTGAGCGCTGTGATCGCAGGCAGCGGCATGGCGGGGATCCTCGGCCTGCTCTGGTGGCTCACGAGCACCCTCACGGGCCGGATCGGCCGGGCCGTGGAGGCATCGCGGCGCGTGGCGGCGGGCGATCTCGCCGGGGCGATCGACATGCGCGGTGGCGACGAAACAGGCCAGCTCCTTCGCGACATCGGCGCGATGACCGCGAGCCTGCGGGGTATCGTGTCGCAGGTGAAGCAGTCGAGCCTCGACCTCAACGCCACCGCCCGGCAGCTCTCGGTGGCGGGGCGGCAGCAGGAGAACGCGATCAATTCGCTAGGGGCGAGCACGAGCGAGGCGGCCGTGGCCAGCCGGCAGATCACCGTTACAGGGCGGGAGCTGCTCGGCACGATGAACGAGGTGGCGACGGTGGCGGCCGACACGGCCGAGGTGGCCGGCATGGGTCGCGAAAACCTCGCCGGGATCGGTGAGACGATGGCCCATCTCGAACAGTCGACGGCCGACTTCTCCGACCGGCTCACCGCGATCCGGCAGCGTGCCGAGGACATCAACATGGTGATCACGACGATCACGAAGGTGGCCGATCAGACGAACCTGCTCTCGATCAACGCGGCCATTGAAGCCGAGAAGGCGGGGCAATACGGCCAGGGATTCATCGTGGTGGCCCGCGAGATCCGCCGGCTCGCCGATCAGACGGCGGTGGCCA
>JBAXUY010000146.1:0-6817 GCA_037129475.1 Planctomycetia bacterium
AGGCGAGGACGGCCGTGATCTCCTGCGAGAGTTCCTCGAACGGCACCACGTCCTTATACTGCGTGTTGAGCCGGTCGCCGAGCAGCCGGCCGCCGAGGAAGATCGTGTATTTCCCGAGCGTGCGGCCCACGATGCCGATGTCGGAGTTGTAGGGGCGGGCACAGGCGTTGGGGCAGCCGGTCATGCGGAGCGTGAACGCCTCGTGTGAGAGCCCGAGCTTCGCCACCTCGGGCTCGAGCGAATCGATGAGGCCCGGCAGCACCCGCTCGCTCTCCGCCACGGCCAGGCCGCAGGTCGGCAGGGCCACGCAGGCCATGCTCCAGCGCCGGAGCGTGCTGATCTCCTCGGACGTCTTCACGCCGTGCTCGTGGAGGATCTTCGTGATCCGGTCGCGATCGGTGACGGCAAGGTCGGTGAAGAGCAGGCTCTGGTGCGCCGTGATCCGGACGCCCGGCTTGATCTCCCGGAGGATCCGTCGCAACGCGGTCTTCAGTCGAAAATCGCCCATGTCGTGGACACGGCCATTCTCGACGTTGAACCCGTAGAAGAATTTCCCGTCTCCCTGCTCGTGCCAGCCGATGTGGTCGTCGAACCCGTGCACGTCGGCCGGGTGGCAGGGGGCCAGCGGCTTGCCGAAGTACTCCTCGACCTTCTTGCGGAAGTTCTCCAGGCCCATCGTGTGGATCGTGTACTTCAGCCGGGCAACCTTGCGATCGGAACGGTTGCCGAAGTCGCGCTGCACCTTCACGATCGCCGTGGCGATGCCGAGCACGTCCTCCGGCGGCACGAAGCCGAGCCGCTTGGCGAGCGCCGGAAACGTCTTGGCCGCGCTCGGAGTCACGCCCATGCCGCCGCCGGCGAGCACGTTGTAGCCGAGGATCTTTCCATTCTCGTGCACGACGAGGAAGCCGAGGTCGTTGGCGTACACGTCGACGCAGTTGTCCTCGGGCAGCGCGAAGGCCGTCTTGAACTTGCGCGGCAGGTAGGTGGGCCCGTAGATCGGCTCGATGACGTCCGGGCCGCCGGCGACCTTCTCCTTCTCGCCCGTGTCGGGGTTCGTGAGCCAGATCTCGTAGTAGGCTCGCGTGCGGGGGGCCAGATGCTTCGCGAGTTCGTCGAGCTTCGCCTGCATCTGGTCACGCACCGGATTGCCATGCAGCGGCGCCGGGCAGCACATGATGTTGCGCTCGACGTCGCCGCAGGCGGCGAGCGTCGTCAGGTGATTGGCATGCACCCGCTGCATGAACGCCTTGAGCTCCCCCTTCACCACGCCGTGGTGCTGGATCGACTGCCGGGTCGTGAGCCGGATCGTGCCGTTGCCGAGCTCGTCTCCCATGTCGATTGCGGCGAGCAGTTGCTCGGCGGTGAGCTTGCCTCCGGGAACGCAGGTGCGGATCATGAACGAGATCTGCCGCTCGCTCTTCTTGCCATCCACAGACTTGCGGGCCTCACGGTCGTCCTGTTGGTAGGTGCCGTGGTTCTTGAGGAGCTGGACCGACGGTTTCCCGAAGCCCGGGGCACCGTCGGCGAGTTCCTGGGCGATGTCGCCCCTGAGGTAGTTGCTGGCCGTCTTGGCGACCTCGACGGCGCTTGGCTTGGCGGCGGCGGCCAGGTCGGGAGTTTCTTCAGACATGGGTTCCTCGTGTCGAATCCCTCTAGGATAGGCGATCGGCTGCGGCAGGGCGATACGGCCCGTGGGGACGACCGGTAGACAAAAAATCGCCGCTCATGCCCCCTTGAAGATGAACGCCGGCGGAGCATCACGGTGGGAAACCCGCTCACACAAGCGCTCGCTGCCGGTGACCGGGAGGCGTTCGCCGCCCTCTACGACCGACTCGCCCACCGCCTCTTCGCCACCGCCCGCACGATGCTCGCCTCAAGCGCCGAAGCCGAAGACGTCGTCCACGATCTGTTCGTGGAACTCGCCCGGATCCGGCATCGCCTTCCGGGCATCACCGATCTCGACGGCTACGTGTTCACGATGCTCCGCAACGCCGTGGGCCGGCGGCTGAAGCGGCAGTCGCTCAGCCGACGCACGCTTGACCGGCTCGGACGAGAGCGAGCCGATGCGGGCGGTTTCGAAGCCCAGCCCCCCGAGCCGCCCGACGAGGCTCTCGCCCGAGCCCTCACGGCGCTGCCCACCTCGCAGCGCGAGGTGATCGCACTCAAGATCGACGGCGGCCTCACCTTCGCGGAGATCGCTGCAGTGATCGGCACGTCGGCCAACACGGCGGCGAGCCGCTACCGCTACGCCCTCGAGAAACTCCGCACAGCGCTCGCGACCGACGAGGTGCCCCGATGACCAAACGGCTCGATGCACAACTCACGGCACTCGAGCGGCGGCTGGAACGCGAGTCGCCGAGGACGATGCCGTCGGGCCTCCGGGGCCGCGTGCTCTCGGCCATCGACGACATCCTCCATGAAACGGTGCCTGGCACCGAATCTGGGTGGTCTGGGAAATCTCCTTGCCTATTTTCCGCAGATTCGGTGCCAGGCACCGTTTTCGTTTTCGTGTCGGCGGTCGCTGCTGCGATCGCTGTCGTGGCGTTCTCGGCCAGTGCGATTTCGACCTCTCCGGTGCCGCTCACGCTCGATGACCGTGTCCGGCTTACGCGCGTGGGCGACGACGTTGTCGCGACACTCACGGCCGACACCTGCACCACCGAATCCGTCCTGCGACCATCTCGGATGGACGACATTCCCGCCCACCGTGACACACTGCGGGCGCTCGACGCACACCGAATCCTCCAGGAGCCTCTCTGATGGGATATCTGATGTTCTACCTGGCCGTGATCGCGGCCTGCCTGCTCTGGTCGGCGACGTTCGTCGCCGCGGCGGCCCGCACGGAGCGCACCTGGCTCCGCCGGCTGCTCACGGGCGTGGCCGTCGTCGTGCCGCTGCTGGCGCTCGTGCCGTGGGTGGCGCTCACGGGCGTGCTTGCCTTCGGCGCGAAGCTCACGACGAACTGGTTCGCTCCCACGGTGTTCGCATTCGTGTCGGCGATCGTGGGTGGGCTATGGATCCGGCGGGGTGGTTTCACTCGATCGACCAGCGGTGACGTGGCGGCGGCGGCCTGGCCGGTCGTCGGCCTCGCGGCAATGTTCGTGATGGCGAAGGCGGTCGCCTTCGGCACACTCCTCTTCATCGACAACGCCGTCGCGGCCGAGGGGCGGTCGATGCGGGTCGAAGCGGCGCAACTCATGCAGATGAACCTGCCGCCGGCACCGGCACCCGACGACGACGCAGCGCCGCTCTATCTCCGGGCGTTCGAGGCACTCGCAGGGGATCCGGCGGTCAAAACCAATGATTCCCCGTTGTCCAGGCCGCTGACGGCCGATATCGAGTCGCCGCAGGTCTCCGACATCCTCGAGCGGCATGCCGCTACGCTCGAACTCGTGCGGCAAGCCGCCGACCGGCCCGGGTGCCGGTTCCAGCGCGACTGGACTCGGCCATCGATCTCGATGGTGCTGCCAGAGGTGCAGGAGATGCGGCAGGCCGCGCGGCTTCTGGCGCTCGCAGCCCGCCGCGAGGCTGCCGCTGGCGACACGGCCGCGGCCCTCCGCGACGTCGTCCGCATCCATCGTGTCGGGATGCATGCCGCCGGGGAGCCGATCCTGGTCTGTGGTCTCGTCGGTCAGGCCTCCGACGCGCTGGCCCTGCAGACGCTCGCCGATGTCCTTCCGAGCTTGAAGCGGCAGGACCGTGCGCTCCTCGACGGGCCGGCCGTGCGCGACCTCGTGGGAGCGCCGCTGTCGTATCAACGGCATTTCCTCGGCGAGGAGGCGTTCGGACTGGCCACGCTCGGCGATCTCGCGGATGGAAGGCATGGCATGTCCGCCTTGGCCCTGCTCAACTCGTTGAACGGTCCTCCGGTCCGCGAATGGCTCTTCGCCGAGCCGCTTTCACTTCTCTACCGGTGCTTCCTGCTCCCGGCCGACATGGCCGGCTACCGGGCACATATGGAACGCTACCAGCATCTCATCGCGAAGAACGTGACCGCTCCGCCATATTCCGAGTTCACGCGACAGCTCGATGCAATCGCCGACGAACCCTCGCTCCGTCGTGCCGGGATCGTCACGTCGGTCATGGCGCCGGCACTGTCGAACGTTCTCCATTCGGAGATGAGGGGACGCGCCCTCCACCGCGCGGCGGAAGTGCTCGTGGCGGCGACCCGGGCGCGGCTCGCAGGCAGCGGGATTCCGAACACGATCGAGGCGCTCGTGCCGGCAAACCTCCCGGCCGTGCCCCGCGATCCCTTCACCGACGGCAAGCCGCTTCTCGCGAAGCGCGCGGACGATATGTGGCTCGTCTGGTCCGTTGGCCCCGACGGCGCTGACGACGGCGGCCCTCCGCCGGCTGGTGCCGATGCCGAGCCGGGCAACGACGACGTCGGGCTGCGGATGGCGGTTCCGGCCGCGATGCCGTGAATGCGTTCGTGCACCGGCTCTCGGTACGGAAGATCGCCCGCCGGGCTGATGGTGGGATGCAGCCACACGGCGTATTCTGACCCGCATGCGACGTTTTGCCGCCTGTTCCTGCGCCGTTGTGCTCCTCCTCCATCCCGCGCACGTGCGGGCCGGTGACCCGTTTCCTCCGGAACTCATCGAGTTCGGGCCACCGTCAGCGCAGCCCCTTTTCGCTGGAGGCGGCACCGACGCCTGGGACCGCGAACTCCGCGAGCGGGGCTGGATCATGCGGGAAGGAAACCGCTGGTCGCTCTGGTACACCGGCTCGAACCCCGATCGTGATCCGGTGCGACGGCTGGGCCTGGCCACGAGCACCGATGGCCTCAACTGGACGCGCTCGCACGACAATCCGCTCGTGCGCGATGCATGGGTCGAAGACGTGTGCGTCATCCGACACGCCGGCTGGTACCGGATGTTCGCGGAGGGGGAGCATGACATCGCCCATCTGCTCATGTCGCGTGACCGCATCCGGTGGCGGCGGTGCGGGCCGCTCGAAATCCGGCTCGCCACTGGCGCACCGATCCCCGACGGCCCCCGGGGCACGCCGGCCGCATGGCTCGAACGTGGCATCTGGCATCTGTTCTACGAGCGGATGGACCGTGGCGTGTGGCTGGCGACCTCGCGCGACGGCCGGGTGTTCACGAACGTCTCCGACGAGCCCGTGCTCGCCTGCGGCCCTGACCCCTACGACCGCCACGCGATCGCCGTCGATCAGATCGTGCGGCACGAGGGCCGCTCTTACGCCTTCTACCACGCGAGCCCTCGGGAGGACCGCGCCACCTGGCAGACCTGCCTCGCCACGAGCACCGACCTCGTGCACTGGACGAAGTATGCAGGCAACCCACTCCTGCCCGTCGATCCTGCGGCGCCGAAGCGCTCGAGCGCGACGCTCGTGCACGACGGCACACGCTACCGCCTCTACACCACGCACCCCGACGTGCGGGTGCGGTTTGGGATCACGACCCTGGACGGGCATCGGTAGACCGTGGCGCTGCCGTGCCCGCTTTCGGCTATCGCACCGGCAGATCGAAGTCGCCCGTCGTGTCGCGCCACACGCAGTGGATGTGGTTGGCGGGATTGCCCTCGGCGTCGGGCTGCACGTTCACGAACTCGATCAGGAACGTCGGCCCCGTCACGCGGTAGGCATGGCCGATGCCTTGCTCGAGGGCGCCGAGCCAGGCGAACCGGACCGCCTCCCAGCCGGCTTCCTCGATGAGCCGGAGCCGCTCCGTCGCCACCTCCTCGGTCATCCACGCGCAGTAGGCGTCGATGAGCCGGCGCAGGGTCGTCTGCTGGTCGGCGGTGAGGGCCGCCCACGCGATCCCCGTCGCCGGCTCCTGCGGCGGCTGCGGCTCGCCCGCCGCGCGAATCTCCCGTGGGGCCTCCACCGTCACGGCGCGTGATCGCTGGGCCGCGTCGAACGACTGCACGAGTTCGAAGGCGAGCGCCTCCTCGGCGCGGAGCACGCGATGGCCCGCCTCGGGCAGCCCGGCGAAGGTCGTCTTCACCTCCGCCGGATTGGCTCCCATGAACTGCGGCGACGAGTCGACGACAGCCCCGTCGCGGATCACGAAGTTGAACGACAGGTGATGGCCCTCGACGGAAAGTCCCCACGTGCCCGTGTCGGCCGGCGTGCCGAACACCGTGAAGAAGTATCGGTTCGGGTCGCGGATGTTCTTCGCCCTGCCACCCTCCAGCCGGCGCAGGATCTCCTCGAGGCTCATGATCACCAGCGACTTGTCGTAGCCGGCCTCCGAGAGGGCCGCGCGGAGCAGCGCGAGCGCAGCCTGCTTCTGCGCCGGCGTCATGTCGTGAAGCTGCACGCCCTTGCGGGCGGGCTTGGGCACGAAGTGCCAGTCGGTGCGGGCCGCCTCGGAGAATGGCCGCAGGCCGTGGTCCCGCTGGGCGCCGTCGAGCGTGGCGATCCACTGCTCGGCCGCCTCCTCAAGCGGCGCCACGGCGGTGGCCTGGAATGCGGCGCGGGCCGCGAGCCCGGCACTCGCCACGAAGAGCACGGCAAGGCCGGCGCGGATCCGGCATGAGCGTGTGCGGTCGGGCATCGGGGCACGCTCCGTGGTCAGTCGTGGCCGCGGGCGGGATCGCGGTCGTGGTGGGCCTGATCGACGTGCACATGCACGCGGGGATGCGACTCACAATACCTCCCCCATGCCTCGTCCGACACCCCGGCCCCGTCGAGATACAGGTTCCAGAGGTCTGGCATCCCCGAGATCGCCGCGAGTCCTTCATCGCCGAGCGGCACGTCGATCAGGTGCAGCGTCCGCAGGTGCGCAAGTTCCGCGACCGCGCTGCCCACCTCGGCGCCGACCCTCGCGAGCTCCACCCCGCCGAGC
>JBAXUY010000147.1:0-6796 GCA_037129475.1 Planctomycetia bacterium
ACATCGCCGCGGCAGCCAAGCACCTGCTCGCCGACGCCGTCGCAGCGAGCGGGCCCTCAGCGCCGCGGCTACCGGAGCCTGAGTCGCTCGTCCAGCCGCACATGCCGGCGAGCCCTCTGCCCGGGGCAGCGGTGGCCGCGCCGGGCGTATCGCCCGCTTCCCTGCCCGTGTCCTTCGTGCCGGCCGCGCCGCCGGTCGCCGACCTGTCGGGCTTGCGGGCGTTCGTGGGCCGGATTCGCGGGCTCGATCATCTGCAGCTCCCACCGGTGCGGTTCGATCGGCCGCTCGCACCGTCCGCCGCCGCTGGGTCGATTGGCCACTTCAATCATGGCCTCTTGGACGTCGATGCACTCCGCCGTGACTTCCCGATCCTCCGCGAGCGGGTGCACGGCAAGCCGCTCGCCTGGTTCGACAACGCCGCCACGACGCAGAAGCCGCAGGCCGTGATCGACGCGATCGCCCACTTCTATGCCCACGACAACTCCAACATCCACCGCGGCGCCCATACCCTCGCCGCCCGGGCGACCGACGCCTACGAACACGCCCGGCAGACGGTGGCGACATTCCTCGGTGCGAACGGCCCCGATGAAATCATCTTCGTGCGCGGCTGCACGGAGGGAATCAACCTGGTGGCCAACATTCTCGCGCCCGGGCTTTCCCGCGGCGACGAGATCGTGCTCACGGAACTGGAGCACCACGCCAACATCGTTCCCTGGCAGATGGTGGCGGAACGGACCGGAGCCATCCTGCGGGTGGCTCCGATCGACGACCGCGGCGACGTCATCCTCGAGGCCTACGAGGGCCTGCTCGGCCCGAGGACGAAGGTCGTGTCGCTGTCGCACGCCTCCAACAGCCTGGGCACGATCCTCCCCGTCGAGATGATGACGGCCATGGCCAAGGTCCGCGGGGCCCGCGTACTCGTGGACGGCGCCCAGAGCGTTTCGCACTTTCCCGTCGACGTGCGCCGGATCGGTTGTGACTTCTACGTCTTCTCCGGGCACAAGATCTTCGGTCCCACGGGCATCGGTGCGGTCTTCATGACGAAGGAGGCCCAAACGTCGCTGCCGCCCTGGCAGGGGGGTGGCAACATGATCAAGGACGTGACGTTCGCCCACACGACCTACGCCGAGCCGCCGGCCAAGTTCGAGGCGGGCACGCCGAACATTGCCGACGCGATCGGGCTGGGAGCGGCGCTCGACTACGTCACGCGGCTCGGTCGCGAGCAGATCGCCGCCTACGAGCACCACCTTCTCGACGACGCCACCGGAAAACTCTCGGGGATCGAGGGGCTGCGGCTCGTCGGCACTGCGCGGGAGAAGGTGGGCGTGCTGTCGTTCGTGATCCCGGGGCTCGACCCGGTCGAGATCGGCAAGGCCCTCGATCGCGAAGGCATCGCGGTCCGGGCCGGCCACCACTGCGCCCAGCCGTCGCTACGGCACTTCGGCCTCGAGGCGACTGTCCGCCCGTCGCTGGCGTTTTACAACACGACCACCGAAATCGACCGCCTGGCTGACGCCGTCAGGCGACTGGCCCGGCGTCAGCGCTAAAACGGCCAGATCAACGGCGCCAAGAGCACCGTGATCGCCATCACGAGCAGGTTCAGGGGGCCTCCGAAGCGAACATAGTCGCTGAACCTGGAGCCGCCCGGGCCGCCACGACGAAGAGCGCGGCTGCGGTGAGCACGGCCTGCCAGTCGCGGAGGAGTGGTTCGAGGATGGGCATCATGGCAAGCGGGTCGGCGGCGGTCCGCGGGACGGCACCGATGTCCTGCGGGGGCGGCAATTCGCAAGGTCAAATCGCCCGCCCGGCCCTCCCGCTGGCGACGCGTGGCGTGGTAGCCTTGCGGCTGAACGAATCTCCGGAGACCCCCTTCCCATGATCGACCAACTGCTCCACGGCAACGTGGCCTTCGTCACCGGCGAGTTCAAGCCGAACGAAGACTACTACCGCTCGATCGCCACCCAGCAGCGTCCGAAGGTGCTCTGGATCGGCTGTTCCGACTCTCGCGTGAGCGAGCACCAGATGACCGGCTCGAAGCCCGGCACGATGTTCGTGCACCGAAACGTCGCGAATATCGTCGCGTTCAACGACGTGAACATCTCGGCGATCCTCGAATACGGTGTGGTGCACCTGAAGATCGAGGACATCATCGTCTGCGGCCACACGCGGTGTGGCGGCATCGCCGCGATCGAGGACGGCGTGCGCGAAAACTACATCGCCGACTGGCTGTGCATCGCGACGGGCGCGAAGGAGGCGGCCGACCGGATCGCCGAGGAACGCGGCCTCTCGCGCGAGGAGAAACTGGCCGTCCTCACGGAAGAGAACGTGAAACTCCAGATCAAGCACCTCCGCAACCTGGCGCTCATCCGCAACATGCACGCCAAGGGATCGCTGCCCCGGATCCATGGCTGGCTGTATCGCGTGGAGACGGGGGCGATCGACGTGCTCGTCGACGGCCGGTCGGGGCCGGCCGCCCCGAGCCTGACCGCGCTGGCGTGAGGGTCGGCCCCATGACCCACGAGACCCCCGAGAGCGACCGCGACCGGTTCAGCGGATACTACGCGGCGCCCCGAGCGCCATGGGACATCGGCCGGCCGCAGCGGGCCTTCGTCGAGGCAGGCGATGCGATCCGCGGCCGCGTGCTCGACAGCGGCTGCGGCACCGGCGCATTGGCCCTCTGGCTCGCGGAGCGTGGCTGCCAGGTCACGGGCGTCGATTTTTTGGACAAGCCCCTGGCCGCCGCTCGCCGCACGGCGGCGGACCGCGGCCTCGGGGTGAACTTTCTGCAGATGGATGCCCTCGCCGTCGGCGAAATCCCGGAGCGATTCGATGCTGTCACGGATTGCGGGCTCTTTCACGTGTTCGACGACGCCAACCGGGCGGCGTACGTCGCAGCGCTGGCGAGACTGCTCGAGCCGGGATCGCGGGTGTTTCTGCTCTGCTTTTCGGACGCGGAGCCGGGGACACATGGCCCGCGGCGGGTGAGCGAGACGGAACTCCGCGGCGCGTTCGGCGCCGGGTGGGTGATCGAGTCGCTCGAACCGGCCCGGTTCGAGGTGTTGCCGGGGATCCCCGGGGCCGACTTCACACCCGGTGGGGCCAGGGCATGGTTTGCCACCATCCGACGGGCCTGACGGGGCCTGGGTGTCGTTGCTCACGATCCTGCAAGCCTGCCGCCGCCCCGGCCAGGCGAACCGGCGGTCGGCCCGGCCCGTACAATAGATCTCAGGTCCCGTCCAATCGAACATTTTGAAAAGGAGCGAATCATGACACGGTCATTCATGCTCATGCTGGCCTTGGTGCTTTCTGTGGCAGGTACGGCGATGGCTCAGCAGGTCACCGTGGTTCAGCCGCAGTCGGCCCGGGTGTCACAACCCACGCGCAGCTATCGCAGCTACTCGGTGGCGCCATCGGCGTCGACCGCCGCCACGATGGGGGATGTCCGTCCCACGGGACGGCACGCTGGAGAAGCCAGTTGGCGTCACGCCACCGCGAAGGCCGCCGGCCATTACAACGGCGGTCGGTGATCGGCCCGACGTTGAGGAGCCCGGCGCGACGAATCGCGCCGGGCCCTCGGCGTTCACGTGATCCGGTCCGCAAACGAGAACGTTCGCGGACGGATCATTTTTCAGTGCTGTTGAAGCTCAAGGAATGGATGGGGGGCACCTCCTTCCAAGCAGAATCGAAAACGGCGGCCATTTCGAGGTCGTAGTGACGCTCGAATGCGGTATGGAGGTCGCCCACTTGCGCGTCGGCGACGAACCGGATGAACGTGGCGGCGTCCCGGCGGGCGATCAGCCAGCGAACGAGGGCGGCGCTCTGACCGTAGAACACACGCTGCCGACCGGTGTCTCCTGGATAGTCCTCGAGGGCGAGCAGATCGGCGGCTGAAAACGCGAGCCCCCGAGCCCGGGCCGACCGAAAGTCCGCCTCGTGCCCGGCCTGTTTGTCGGCGTCGTCGAACAGCAGCGCGATGCCCTCGTCGGCCCAGCGGGGCGGCGCGGCGAGCGTGAAACGGTCGGCGAGCACCACGTGCACGAGTTCGTGGGCCAGGGCATCGGGAATGATGTCCGGGCCATCTCCCATCACGTCGATCCGCCGACTCACGACCCGGTCGACGCCGAACTCGAGGGACGTGGCCCCACGCGAGGCCGCGGGAGGCCCACCTACGGCAGCCGCGAATGCCGCCGGTGTGGCGTGGACGTGGATCGCGCAGCGTTCCGCCCAAGGGCGGGGCTGCGAATCACCAAGGAGTTGCTTGGAGACCGTGCGACGCACCTGTTCGGCATGGTCGGCGATGGCGGCAGCCCGTCCTGGACTGGTCCCCACGACGAATACGCTCGGTGCTGCCCGATCACCCGCTGCCGTCGTCTCGCCTTCCGCGCGGGGCTCGGCGAAGACCGCCCCCGGGGGAGACGCCGCCGCGAAAAGCACGGCGATCGCGGCGATGCAGAAACGCTGTCGCGCCATGACGGTCCTCGTGATCCTCCATCCGGACGATGGAAGGAGGAAGCACGCTCCGTGCCACATGCGTTTCGAAATCAAGGCCGCTGCCTCCGACGTGGGAATTTCCGCAGTGCGACGCGATCCGGGCCGCTCGGCTCGAGCCGGCGATGCGCGCCGACTGCCCGGAAACGGGGCAGCGCGTGCCCGGGCCGTCGGCAGCCGCGGGGCCTACACTGGGGCATGCGCCTGTTCCCGTGCGATCGCTACCCGCTCCCGCTCCCGGATGGTCACCGGTTTCCGATCGACAAGTACGCCCGGCTTCGCCGCCGTCTGCAGAGGCACGCGCTGGCCGGCGTGCCGCTCGAGTTCATCGAGCCGCATGCGGCGACCGACGACGAATTGGCCAGGGTCCACGACTCGGGCTATCTGGGCCGCGTCCTGTCCGGGGCGCTCACGCGCGACGAAATCCGCCGCATCGGGTTTCCGTGGAGTGAGGCGCTCGTCGAGCGGTCGCTCCGGAGCACGGGCGCCGCAGTCGATGCCGCCGCGGCAGCGGTCGAGGACGGCGTCGCAGCCAGCCTCGCGGGGGGCACCCATCATGCCGGCACCGACTGGGGCGAGGGATACTGCGTGTTCAACGACACGGCGGTGGCGGCCCGCGAAATGCAGGCCAGGGGGGCCGTGCGCCGCGTGCTGATCCTCGACTGCGACGTCCACCAGGGAAACGGCACCGCCGAAATCTTCGCGGCCGACCCGACCGTGTTCACGATGTCGATCCATGGCGCCAGGAACTTTCCCGTCCGCAAACACCCCAGTTCGCTCGACGTGCCGCTCGAGGACGGCACCGGCGACGATGAATACCTGCGGCGGCTCGAGCCGGCCGTGGCGGAGTCGATCGACCGCGCACGAGCCGATCTCGTCTTCTACATTGCAGGCGCCGATCCCTACGCGGGCGATCGCCTCGGACGGCTGAACCTGACGAAGGCGGGGCTCGTGGCCCGTGATCGCCTCGTGCTCGATGCCGCCCGCGGCAGCGGCGCCGCCGTGGCGATCGTTTGTGGCGGCGGCTACTGCCCCGATCTCGACGCGATCGTCGACATCCATGCGGCCACGATCCTCCTGGCCGCGGCCCACCGGCCACCCTCGCGCTGAAGGGCGGCGCAGCCGATGCGTCAGCCGTGGCCATCCGCCCGCGTCATCGCGGGAAACAGGGGCAGCACGACCTCGATCCGCGTGCCCTTGTCCGGCCCACTCGAGATCGTCGCCTCGCGGCCGAACAGCCGAGCCCGCTGGCGAATGCCCTCCAGCCCGAAGCGATCCGGGGGCACATGCCCCACGTCGAATCCGACGCCGTCATCGCTGACGCTCACGGCGACGTCGCGTTCGCCGGCCGGCTCGAGCACGATCCGCACGTGTCGGGCCGCAGCATGCTTGCGAATATTGGAGAGTGATTCCTGGACGATGCGGAACACGGCGGTCTCCACGTCGGGATCCAGACGCCGCAGCGGCCGGGGATGCACGTATTCGATCGCGGGCACCACGCCGCGCATCCGCTCCACGAGCGACTCGACCGCCTCCTCGATTCCGAGTTCGTCGAGCATCGGCGGCCGCAGACCGTTGATGAGCCGGCGCGCCTCGGCGGCAGCCGCCCGCATCAGCCGCAGCCCCTCCTCGCAGGAGCGGATGACGTCGACCAGCCCCGGATCACCCCGAGATTGCATGCTGTAGAGGCACGCCTCGAGCTGCATGATGGCGCCCGCCTGGTACTGCGCGAGACCGTCGTGGATCTCGTAGGAGACGAGTTGCCGTTCGCGCTCCTGGGTACGGAGCATCTGCTGGAGCGCCTGGCGCTCGTTGCGCAGGGCCTGTTCCGTCTCGTGCAGGAGTCGGGCGTCGATCGCCGTCACCACCACCGCCACCGCCTCGCCGCCATCCACGACGGCCGCCGCTCGGGCGGAGTAGGAGATTCTCTGGCCCGCCGGGTTGATTCCCATCACCTCGTAGGCGGCATCCCGCCGCGAGGCCAACACTTCGCGCAGCGTGCGCTCCACCGTCTCCCGCATTTCCGGGACGACGAAATCGCTCATCGGTCGGCCGATCAGGGCCGCGGCGATCTCGTGGCCGACATCGGAACGGTTCAGGAACCGCAGGCGCAGGTCCCGATCGAGCACGACCACGAAACAGTCGACGCTGCCCGCGAGGGCGGTCCACAGCAGGGCCGCATCGGGCAGGGCAGAAGTCGGTGCAGTCGGCGGTTGCTCCGGAGCGTTGTCGGGCATGGGCACAGCATACCGCGGACCAAGCGGCTGTGTTGGTTTTCAAGGGGGGCATGGTGCAGATCATGCTTCTG
>JBAXUY010000148.1:0-6745 GCA_037129475.1 Planctomycetia bacterium
TGCACACCGTGTAGGGGATCTCCTTCGTGCAGGTCTCGTAGACCGGCTTGCAGACGGTCGTACGAATCTCACGGGTCCGCGTCTCGTGGACCGGCTTGCAGACCGTGTAGGTCTCCTCGCGGGTCTCGTACACGGGCTTGCACACCGTATACGGGATCTCCTTCGTGACCGTCTCCCACACCGGCTTGCACACGGTGTAGTTGATGGTTCGCGAGCGGGTCTCCCACACCGGCTTGCAGACGGTGTACTCGACGCTCTTGAACGACTTCTCCGTCTCGTAGCGGACGCAGTCGACCTGCTTCTGTTCGACGATCTTTTCGCAGACCGTCTTGTAGCAGGTGTACTGCTTCTGCTCGTACACGACGTCCTTCACCATCCGCGTGCCCGCGCACGACGGCTTGGCGGCACAGCTCGGTTCGCCGGCCGACGTCTCACAACTCGAACACTTCGCCCGGGCATGCGCGAAACCGACCGTGGTCAGTTTCGCGGCCCCGTGCTTGTAGCTGGCAATCCCGCAGTAGGCGGCGTCGGCTCGGTTGACCGACGACGCGATACAGCAAAGTGCCAGCAGACACATTAGCCACGTCCTACTCATGTCTGCTGCCTCTCTCGAGGGCGGCTCCTGAAAAACGCTGGGAAAAACTGGGAACGAAACGCTGGGGGCACGGTCGTGGCGACGCACTTCCGCACCATCCAAAACATCGACCACAAACTCACCGCAGGTTGATCACTCCCCGCAATCGGCGCGTCTTTTCCAGAGCCCCAGGCGCGTTACAACCGGTGCAGGCCGACCTCGATCGCGGGTTTCGTTGCGATTGGGGGGGACAGGCGGGTAGAGTCTGCCCCGTGTCGGGCTCGGTGGGTCCGGCCAACGGGGCGCAGACCGCGGGCCAGCACGCACGGGCCGAATCGATGACCGACTCCCGACCACAGCAGCCTGGGGAGATCCCCTCCGACGCGACGGTGCCGAAGGTCGTCGTCAGCCGGATCAGCCTCTACCTGCGCGAATTGCAGCGGCTCCAGGCCGCCGGCCAGCAGACGATCTCGTCGAGCCAGCTCGGCACGCTGCTGGGATTCAGCGACGCCCAGGTGCGAAAGGACCTCGGGTTCTTCGGGCAGTTTGGCTACCCCGGCGTGGGGTATCGGTGCGACGAGCTCATCCACGCGATGCGTGACATTCTCGGCACCAACCATGCCTGGCCCGTGGTGATGGTGGGCGTGGGCAACCTCGGCCAGGCGCTCTTGGGATACCGCGGCTTCGGTCGGCAGAACTTCTCGATCGAAGCCGCGTTCGATGCCGACCCCGCGAAAGTCGGCCGGACGATCCAGGGCATCCGCATCCAGCATGTCGACGACCTGCCCGCCGTCGTGAAGGCGAAAGGCATCCGCCTCGGCATGATCGTGGTGCCGGCCGAGCGGGCCCAGGAGGCGGCCGACCGGCTCGTGGCCGCCGGCATCGAGGGGATCGTGAACTTCGCCCCGGTCACGCTCGCGCTCCCCGCGCACGTGCAAAGCGTGTCGGTAGATCTTGCGATCGAGCTCGAACAACTGTCGTTCGCCGTCACGAGCAAGCTCGCGAAGGCCTTCGACACGTAGCGACCGGCACGTAGCGACAGGCCTCCAGGCCTGTCGAATGGACAGAGCTGGACCTCCGTCCCTACTGCCTGATTGGACAGAGCTGGAGCTCCGTCCCTACGTCCGTCCCCGCGCTGCTATCCTGCGGGTCATGCCCGCAGCCAGAACGCTCGCCGCCGCCGGGTGGCGCTTCGACAACTCGTACGCCCGGCTCCCGGAGCCCTTCTTCTCGCGGGCGACGCCGGTGTCGGTTCGCAGCCCGCAGCTCGTCGCGCTCAACGAGCCGCTGGCGGCCGAACTCGGGCTCGATGCCGCCGTGTTGCGGGAGGCCGGCGCCGCACTCTTCGCCGGCAACGAAGTGCCGCCGGGTGCCGAACCGATCGCGCAGGCCTACGCCGGCCACCAGTTCGGCCACTTCACGAACCTTGGCGATGGCCGGGCGATTCTCCTCGGCGAGCAGCTCACGCCCGACGGCCGGCGGTTCGACGTCCAGCTCAAGGGCGCCGGCCACACCCGCTACTCGCGGAGTGGCGACGGCCGCGCGGCGCTCGGGCCGATGCTCCGCGAATACCTCGTGAGCGAAGGGATGCATGCCCTCGGCGTTCCCACCTCCCGCAGCCTCGCCGTCGCAGCCACGGGCGAGGCCGTGCTCCGCGAACGGGCATTGCCGGGGGCCGTGCTCACCCGCGTGGCCGCGAGCCACATCCGCGTGGGCACGTTTGAGTATGCCGCGGCCCTCGGCGATCCCTCCCTCCTTCCCTCGCTCCTCGACCACGCCATCGCCCGCCACTATCCCCAGGTCGTGGCGGCCGACGACAAGGCGGCGGCATTTCTCGACGCGGTGATCGAGCGGCAGGCGGCGCTCATCGCCCAATGGATGCTCGTGGGGTTCGTGCACGGCGTCATGAACACCGACAACATGGCCGTGTCGGGCGAGACGATCGACTACGGCCCCTGCGCCTTTCTCGACACCTACGATCCGGCGACCACGTTCAGTTCGATCGACCGCGACGGCCGCTACGCCTCCGGCAACCAGCCCGGCATCGCCCACTGGAACCTGGCCCGGCTCGCGGAGAGCCTGCTGCCGCTCATGCCCGGCGACGAAGCGGCGGCGCTCGAGGCCGCGAAGACCGCGATCTCGACATTCCCCGCGCGATTCGAGCGGCACCATCTGGCAGGAGCGCGGGCCAAGCTCGGACTCGTCACCGAGGAGCAGGGCGACCGCGAACTCTTCCTGTCGCTCCTGCGCTGGATGCACGAAACGGGTGCGGACTTCACGGCCACCTTCGCAGATCTGGCGATGCAGGCGGAAGTAGATGCGCCCGCACCTTGCGGAGCCGGCGGCGAAGCCTTCGCGGCATGGTGCACGCAATGGCGGGCCCGGCTCGCCCGCCAGCCGGGCTCACCGACCGACGCGGCCGCCCGGATGCGCCGCGTGAACCCCCTCGTGATCCCGCGCAACCACCACGTGGAAGAGGCGCTCGCCGCTGCGGAAGCCGGCGACCTCGCGCCCTTCGAGCGGCTGCTCGCCGCGATCCGCCGACCGTTCGACGACACGCCGGCCAACGAGCCCTACCGCGCTGGCCCGCCGGCCGGTTGCGGCCCCTACCGCACGTTCTGTGGCACCTGAACGGTGATGTGATGCCGCTCGAAAATCAGCCCGACTGGTGGGAATTCGAGCTGGAGTTGAGCCCGCACCTCCTCGACCGGATGATCGATCGAGGCTTTTCGGAAGCTGACCTGCGGCTCATGGTCGAAGTCGCGGACGAGATTCGGTCTGGATCGAGACCAGGCAGGTGGATCCTTGCTACAATCTCGCACGGCGATCGCTGGGAAGTCGTCGTCGAGCCGGATGAACGCGATCGAGTGATCGTCGTTATCACCGCGTACAGGACTGAGGCACGATGAACCGGGTTTTTCTCAAGGTGACGTATCGTCACGGACGGCCGATCGCCGCATATGTGCAGTTGCCCCGAGAGCCGGGTGACCGAACCGCGAAAACCGATCGCATCGACGACGTGCTGCTCGTGGATCGCACGGCAGACGACCGACCTCTCGGCGTGGAGATCACCGACCCGTCCCGTTTCGATCCCGATCGATTCTTCGAGCTTTTGCGGAGCCTTGGCCAGACTGACGTCGATCGCACCGACTTTCTCCCGCTCGCGGCCGCCTGACCGCACCCTGTTCACGAGCCGAGGAGCCCCCCTGCCCGATGGTGTAACGGTAGCACAAGGGATTTTGGTTCCCTTTGTCTAGGTTCGAATCCTAGTCGGGCAAGTTTTTTCCTCGCGGCCCCCCCTTGCCGCCCAGATGCTTGCGTTGGCCGCTTCCGTTGGCGAGCATGGTGACGGTTTCCGGCCCCACCTTCTGGAGTGCATCATGCCTCGGGCAACGATCCGGCGGCTTCGCCGCGTCCTGGCAATCCTCGGCCTGGTGATAGCGGTGTGCGCTTCCGCCGCAGCCCGGGCCGACACGGTCTACGCGGTGAGCAATAATGATGGCCGGATCATCCGCTATGACTCCAGCAACCCGGCCAGCTCGGTCGTGACGCTCTCCGGCTCGGGCGCGATCGTCAGTGCCGCAGGCCTGGCCCTCGGCCCGGATGGGAATCTCTACATCGGTGAAAACGGCGACTTCGCGACGATCGCGCCCAACATCAAGCGGTTTGATCTCACGAACAGCTCGCTCTCGACGGTCTATAGCTTTCAACTGTTCGACGTTTTTCCCGGCGCATTGCTCTTCAAGGGAAACGATCTGCTCGTGGGGCGGAATCCTTTCTTCGGCAACACAGGCGCGATCGTGAAGATCGCGAATGCGACCGGCAGCTCGGCTGTGGCGACGGAATACACGTCGGGCGTGACGCTCGCCAGCAGCCCCGGCCTGGCGTTGGGGCCCGACGGATCCCTCTACGTCAGCAATCAGACATATGACTTCGGAACGTCCGTCGCCTCGGGACCCGTCCTGAAGTTCAACGCCTCCGGCGGCTACATCGGCGAGGTGGTCGCCGGCGGCACCGCGAGCGGCCTCTACGGGCCCACAGGACTCGGTATCCACGACTCGAAGCTCTTCACGTCGAGCATCATGAACGGCGCGGTGCTCCAGACGAATCTCCTCGACGACTCGACCGCGTCTTTCGGGACGACCGGTTTGCCGTATGGGGCGTCGCCCTTGGCGGTGCTCTCCGATGGCAGCGTGCTGGTCGGGAGCGCTGGCGGCGCGGGCGCGATCTACGAATTCGACGGTTCGGGCAGTTTGGTCGGCACGTTCAACTCCGGCCTCGGCACGATCGGCGGACTGGCCGTCGTGCCCGTGCCCGAGCCGGCGACGATCGTGACGACCATGATCGGGGTGGCGGGCGCGATGACATGCCTGCGCTGCCGGGGCCGCTCGCGGTCATGAGTCGCACGCGTCGCGGCGTGACGCTGGTCGAGCTGCTCGTCGTCGTCGCCATCGTCGGCACGCTCGTCGCGATGCTCCTGCCGGCGGTGCAGACGGCTCGCGAATCAGCGCGTCGGACGAACTGCACCAACAACCTTCGTCAGATCTCCCTGGCCACCGCCAACCACGAGTCCGCGCGGGGCCGGTATCCGATCGGATCCGAGTCACGGCAGTGGGACGAACAACCTGATTTCCAGCACCAGTTCTTCCGCTGGTCGCTCTTGGCACATCTGGCCCCCTTCTACGAGCAGCAGGCGCTGCTTGACGGACTCGACCTCTCCGTTCCCCTCTACATCGACAAGACGTTTAACGCCATCGCCCCGCAGAACAAGCCGATCGTGAAACTCACCGTTCCGATGTTTCTCTGTCCCAGCGACCGGATGCAGGCGGTGTCGGATCTCTTCGGCCCAACGAACTACGCCGGATGTGCCGGAAGTGGCGCAGGCGGCGGCACTCCCTTCGACACCGACGGTCTGTTTTTCATCAACTCGCGCATCCGGGCCAAAGACGTCACGGATGGGCTCTCGAAAACCGTGGCCTTCTCCGAAAGCCTCCTGGGTGCGGGCCCGATTGCAGGCCGAACACCAGCGGGGATCGACGCCGCGACCGGCTACGGCTTCGTCTTCGTGACGCCGCTGACCGACGCAGCCTGCAACCGACCCTTTTACTACAACTTCACCGACCTGCGCGGCTTCTCCTGGGCCAACGGTGAGTACCGCACGACCTTTTACAACCATGCCCGTGTTCCCAATTCGCCTGCGCTGGACTGCCTCGCCGCGCTCATGAATACGACCGATCTCGCGACGCAATACGCCGGCTACGGCTGGCGGGCAGCGCGGAGCCGGCACCCCGGGGGCGTGAACGTGGTCATGGCCGACGGCTCGGGGCAGTTCGTGAGCGACTCGGTCGATCCGGCCGTGTGGAAGGCGCTCGCCACGCGGGCCGGCGGCGAGGCTGGGGGGCCGTAGCGACGGGCCTCCAGGCCTGTCGAACGACAGAGCTGGAACTCCGTCGCTACGGATTGTCGAACGACAGAGCTGGAACTCCGTCGCTACGGATTGCTGAACGACAGAGCTGGAACTCCGTCGCTACGTCCGGAGCGAGGCCAGAACCCGCTGGATGTCGGCGGGCAGCGGGCTATCGAACTTCAGGTCTTCGCCCGTCTCCGGATGCACGAAGCCGAGTTCGGCGGCGTGGAGCATCACGCGCGGGGCTCGCGAATCGTCGACCACATCGAAGTGCCGGGGCGCCGAATACACGCGCTCGCCGCACACCGGATGCCCCGTCTCCGCCAGGTGGATCCGGATCTGGTGGGTGCGGCCCGTCTCCAGGCGGCATTCGACGAGCGTATATGCGTCGCCGAAGTGCTCGACCGGCCGCACGTGCGTGACCGACGGCTTGCCCTCCTCGGTGCCGCTCGAGCCGCGCCGCCCGTCGCCCCGGTCGCGGATCAGGTTCGTGCGAATCGTGCCGGTGCCGACGCGACCGACGCAGAGTGCGAGATAGCGGCGGTGCGTCGTGTGCTCCCGGAACTGCTCCGCCAGGATCCGTTCGGCGGGCACCGTGCGGGCGAACACCACGAGGCCGCTCGTCTCGCGGTCGATCCGATGCACCGCCCGCACCGGCGGTTGCCGGCGTGGCTTCCCACCGCGGCCCGCGAACCTGCGTGCCAGGTAACGGCCAATCGCGTCGGGCACCATCTCGTCGAGCGTGGGCTGCACCTGCCGCCGGC
>JBAXUY010000149.1:0-6732 GCA_037129475.1 Planctomycetia bacterium
AGCCAGCCCGCAGTGAACGTCCGGCGACGGGATATGGGGAGCCCGAAGCCGGCGCCAACGTCTATCAACGGATCTATTTGCGGACGGTGAGCACGGCCTCGTGCCTAGCCGCCGTCGGTAACTTCGACGGTCACCGGGATCGCGTTCACGCTGTTGGTGGCGCCGCCACCCGCGCGGCCCGTCGCCCGGATCGTGACGCTGCCGCGGCCGAGCAACTCGGCCGGCACCTCGATCGACGCCGTGCCCTCCTGCGTGCGGCCGAGCACACGACCCATCGCGAAGATCACGACGCCTTCGAGCCCCGTGCCCGACACACTCACGCGCACCGTGCCCGACGGCTTCACGCGGCGCGGCTCGACATCGAGCGTGAGCGTGCGGCCATTGTTGGCGAACGACACCGGCATGATCCAGCGGCCCTGCGACTCGATCGGTGACGACTCGATGGCCACCACACGAAACTCGTGGTGGCCATCGGCGAGTTGCAACGTGTCGACCGCGAGCCGCTCGCCGAGGCCGCATTGGGCGAGCCGCACGCCGTCGACGAACAGCTCGAACCGGTCGGCGGTGCCGCCGCCGGGCACCGTCGCCCGCGGCTCGAGTTCGACCGTGCCGGTGAGCGGTGCGTGCGGTTCGAGCGGCCGCGCGTCGGGGGCCACGACCGCCTCGACGACCGGAATCGAGGCCCACGGCCGGCAGAGCGGATCGCCGACGACGAGCAGCTGATACGGCGACCGCACCGACTGGTAAAAGGCCTCGGCGAGGCTCGCGCCGCGGGCGTAGTGCACCTGGATCGCCGCATGGGGAAACTTGGCCTGGAGGGCGTAGGGCTCGATCACGGTGCCGCTCGAGCCGGCCGCCCCCGCACGCAAAAACACCGAGAGCGGCGTCTGCCCCGCCGACGGCGTGAAGATGCCGCCGAAGCTCGTGAGGTTTTCGCAGATCGCGCCAGGCACGATTGCACAGCCGCTGCCCGGCCAGTCGAGATCGGCGGCGCCCGTCATGAGGCCGGCCACGTCCCGCTTGCCGCTCGGCAGCGTCCCCTTCACGACCGTCGCCGTCACGCCCAGTTTCTCGAGCGCTGCCACCGTCGCCGGGAAGACGCTGCTGCGCGTGGTGGTGCGCACGTCGGAGTTGGTGACGAAATAGATCGTGCCGGCGGGCTTCGTGCCGTCGGCGGCGGCGGCCGATCGCAGGTAGCGGAGGATCTCGGGGAGCGTGTTGCCGCGGCCGTCGGTGATGCCGAGCACGGCAGAGAGCAGATACCGCGACCCACCGGCCTCGATCAGCTCACCGTGCGGTCCCCAGCCGTACCACCCACGGAAGCCTGCGGTGATCGTTGGCACGCCGTCGGCTCCGACCGGTCGCCAATAGCGGTTGCTGGCGGGATCGAGATAGGCCGGGCTCGAAGCCTGCACGGCGGCGAACAGCATCGTCATGCCGGTCAGCGAGCCCGATGGAAACTTGTCGCGGCCCACGAGTTCGCGCGGCAGTTCCTCCGTGAAGTCGACGCGCCAGGGAAAGTCGGTCGAGTAGACGATGTAGTCGATCTGCGGCGCGAGCTTTCGCGCGTCGATCGCCTGGAGGATCGGCCGCAGCAGGTCGGTGCGGAAGGTCGAGATCGTGACCGCTTCCCGGCTGCCCTGCCACGGAAGCATCAGCACGTTGATCGGCGGTATGCCGCGGAGGGCCGCATAGACGTTGGCCGCGGCGAGGCTGTCGGCGCTCGTCGCGTTGACGACGAGAAACACGTTTTCCGGGCCGCCGCCCGCCCGGGCCCGCGCCGGCGCGGCCAGGGCGACGAGTACCGCGACGACCGCCACACACAGACTGCGTTGCATCGACCAGCCACCAACATCAAGGGGCGGCCGCGGATGCGGCACTTGCATCCGTTGTACGACATTCCTGTTTCCGGCGAAACCAGTAGACTTTTTTCGTATGCACGACCGCAGCGCGAAACTTCTGCGAGCGGATTCCCTGCTCCGCGCAGCCGCCTGGACAGGCTGCCTGTGGGTCGCAGCCACCGGCAGCCTTGCCGACGAGCCGCCCGCCTTCTCGGGCGCCCGCGCGTTCAAGCATCTCGAGGCGATTGCGGCGCTCGGGCCGCGGCCGAGCGGATCCCCCGGCATGGCGAAACAACGCGACCTCGTCGTCGCACATTTCCAGGCTGCCGGGGCGAACGTGTCGCGGCAGGCGTTCCAAATCCGCGACCGGCGCACCGGCCAGCCGGTGCCGATGGAGAACCTGATCGTGGAGTGGCATCCCGAACGCACCGACCGTGTGCTCCTGGGCGCGCACTACGACACCCGGCCGTTCCCCGACCGCGATCCGGTCGATCCCCGCGGCGCGTTCCTCGGCGTGAACGACGGCGGCAGCGGCGTGGCCGTGCTGATGGAGCTCGCCGCGGCCGTGCGCGGGCTGCCGGGCCAGGTCGGGGTCGATTTCGTGCTCTTCGACGCCGAGGAGTTCGTCGTCGCCCCGCGAGATCCCTACTGTCTGGGCTCGAACTTCTTCGCGCGGCAGTACGCCGCCGCCAGCCAGGCCGGCACCCAGCCGCACCGATACCGCTGTGGCGTGATCCTCGACATGGTGGCCGACCGCGATCTTGAAATCTTCCAGGAGCAGCACAGCGTGAGCTGGCCCGACACGCGGCCGTTGGTCGACGACCTGTGGGGCGTGGCGTCGCGGCTGGGCGTGCGGCAGTTCGTGCCGCGTCCCAAGTACACGGTCGAGGATGATCACGTGCCCCTGCGGATGATCGGCCGCATCCCCACCTGCGACATCATCGATTTCGACTACCCGCAGTGGCACACGACAGCCGACACGCTCGAGCACTGCTCCGCGGAATCGCTCGAGGCCGTCGGCCGGGTGGTCCTCGAGTGGCTGCGTGGGCTCGAGTGAGCGGTGGCATGGATCGCGCCTTGCCACCGTCGCCCCGATTGGTCGTACCCGATCTGGGCATGCCGGGCGCGGCGATCGCGCTCTCTCTCTGGCTCGTGCCCGAGGGGGCGGACGTGCTCGAAGGAGACCGTGTCGCCGAGCTGCTCTGCAACGCCGCGACGATCGACCTCGAAGCGCCGGTCACGGGTCGGCTCGTCCGGCACCTCGTGGACGAAGACGCCGCGGTGACGCCCGGCATGGCGATCGCCGAGTTCGAACAGGCCGCGGAACGGTGAGGCGCCGATGAGCCCCGAGCCCACGGAGACGTTCCGCCACCCGCCGTCGGAGTCGGTCCGCGCATGGCTCCTCGCGGGCTGGGGCGCGATCGCACTGTTCCTCGTGCAGCCGCCGGCCGACCTGTGGATGCTCGCCTGGGTCGCGCCGCTGCCGTGGCTCGCGCTCGCGACCCGGCGCACGCTGCCCGGTCGCCACCCGTGGCGCATGCTCTGGGCCTGCGGCCTCCTCCAGTGGCTGCTCACGATCCACTGGCTGCGGCTGCCCCATCCGGCGACATCGATCGGCTGGGTGGCGCTCTCGGCCTACCTCGCCACGTTCGTCGTGCTCTTCATTTGGACGACGCGGCGGCTCGTCCACCGCTGGGGCTGGCCGCTCGTGCTGGCAGCGCCGGTCGTGTGGATGGGCTGCGAGCAGTTGCGCGGCTGGCTGTTCGGCGGGTTCACGTTCGCCGGCCTCGGACACACGCAGTGGCGTTGGACGTCGCTCGTTCAAGTGGCCGATGCCTTCGGTGCCGTGGGCGTGAGCGGCGTGGTGATGACCGTGGCGGCGGGCCTCGCCGAAATCGCCGCGGCCCGCGGGCGACGCGCGCGGGTGTTCGCCGCGGCCGTCGCGCTCGCCGTGCCGGCCATCGTGCTCGCGTACGGCACGTGGCGGCTTGCCACGGCGCCCACGCCCGATGGTCGGCCGCTCGACGTGCTGCTCGTGCAGGGTTCGATCGACACGGAGCTCAAGCACGATCCCGAGGCGGCCGGGCAGGTGGCCCGGCAGTACGACGATCTCACCGTCGCCGGGCTCGCGCAGACGCCCGGCCGCAAGCCCGATCTCGTGGTCTGGCCCGAGACGATGTGGCGCTGGGGCCTCATCACGATCGATGCCGACGAAGTACTCCCGGAGAGCGTGGTCGCCGAAGCAGTCGGCGCCGACGCCGCCCCCGCGCTCGACGCAGCCACGCGGCAGGCCCGTGCCCGCCGCCTGCTCGAAGCGGAGCGGGTCGACGCGCTCGCCGCGTTCGCCCGGCGCTACGGCACGCACTGGCTCGTGGGGCTCGACCGCCAGGAGATCGGCCCCGACGCTCCCGGCGGCGCCCGCAACTACAACGCCGCACTGTTCCTCGATGCCGACGGAGCACCGCTCGGGTGCTACGACAAGATGTATCCGGTGCTCTTCGGCGAAACGATTCCCGGTGGCGCGACGTTTCCCTGGCTCTACCGGCTCACGCCCCTGCCGGCGGGGCTCACGCCGGGCACGGCGCCGGTCGCGGTGGAGATCGCCGGCCGCACCGTGGCACCGACCATCTGCTACGAGACGGCGCTGCCGGGAGCGGTGCGATCGATCGTGCGCGGGCTCGCCGCCCGCGGCCGGCGGCCCGACGTGCTCGTGAACCTCACCAACGACGGCTGGTTCTGGGGCTCGAGCGAGCTCGACATGCACCTGGCCTGCGGCATCTTCCGGGCGGTCGAGGTGCGCACGCCGCTGGTGATCGCCGCGAATACGGGCTTCTCGGCCTGGATCGACGGCTCGGGCAGGCTGCTCGCCAGCGGCCCGCGCCGGGCCACAGCCACGCTGCGAGCCGCCGTCATGCCGGACGGGCGGGCCAGCCCGTGGCTTTTCTGGGGGGCTGTGCCGACCGGGGGATGTGTGGCGGTTGTGGTGGCGGCCCTCGCCGGCGGCCTCGTCGAGTGGAAGGCCCGGCGAACCACCGCTCCAGACGCGTTGACCGGGCTGCCGATCCAGGGATAGGCTGCGGGGAAAGGGTGCGCATGAACATCATCGGCAAGATCTTCGTGTTCGCGGTGTTCGTCATGAGCCTCGTGTTCATGAGTTTCGCGATCGCGCTCTTCTCCACGCACACGAATTGGCGGGAGGAGATCACCCGCACGGCCGATCAGGTGCAGGCCGGCAAGCCGCTCGGCTACAAGCTTCAGCTCGACGAGGCCAAGAAGGAACGCGAGACGCTCACGGCGGAGATCGCCAAGCTCACCTCCGAGGTGGCAGCATCGGAGGCTGCCCGCGACCAGATCGTCGCCAAGATCCAGACCGCGCTCGAGGAGAAAGACAACGAACTCCAGGCGCTGCGGAAGGACAAGGATGCCCGCGAGGACGAGCGGGAGAAGGCCCAGACCGAGCTCGCGATGGCGCGAACCGAGCTCGAGAAGGCGACCAAGACGGTCGAGGGCCTGCGCGACGACATCCGCGGCATGCAGGCCAAGGTCGACGAGCAGGTGACCCGCACGGCGAAGTTCGCCGGCGAGTTGCACGAGAAGGAGTCGTTTCTCGAGATCGCCAACGAGCGGAAGGCGCAGCTCGAGAAGCAGGTGGCCAACGCCCGGCTGCTCCTCAAGCAGCACGGCCTGGCGATCGAAAGCATGCCCCGCGACCACGTGCCGACGGCCGGCGGCGTCGTGACGGCCGTGGCTGACGACTCGATCGAGGTCACGCTCGGGGGCGACGACGGCGTGCAGATGGGGCACTTCCTCGAGGTGTATCGCGACGACGAATACCTCGGCCGCGTGCAGGTAATCAGCGTGAAGCCCGATCGCTGCGTCGGTCGCGTGATCCGCGAGTTCAAGCGGGGCGACATCCAGCCCGGCGACCGCGTGGCCACGCGCCTCAAGGCCTGACACGGCGGACGAATCCGGAGCGACTTCGAGGATGGCAGACGATTCGCAGCCCACATCGCGACCGCCGGTCAACGTCTACACGGCGATGCTCATCCTCTCGTTCATCGCGATCGCCGTCGGCTGCATCGTGCTCGCGCTCGATCTCGGACGCTACAACTTCGAGATCCAGCCGCCGTCCGGCATGAAGCCCTCCTGACGGGAGGCCGTGATGTTCGGGTGGCTGCGCGAGCGGCGGCGGCGGTCGATCCGCACGAGGCCTTTTCCGTCGGCCTGGCTCGACATCCTCCGGCGCAACGTCAAACAGACGGCGTGGCTCGACGACGACGAGGCCGAGCGCCTGCGGGCGTGGGTCGCCGTCTTTCTCGCCGAGAAGCGGTTCGAGGGCTGCCGTGGCTTTGAGATTACCGACGAGGTGCGCGTGACGATCGCCGGCCAGGCGGCGCTCGTGATGCTCGGTTTCGCCGCGGAGCATCTCGACCGCCTCCAGTCGGTGCTCGTCTATCCGGGCGACTACCTCGCGCCCAAGTCGACGCCGCTCGCCGGGGGCGCCGAGCTCGAATGGCAGGAGGAGCGGCTCGGCGAGACATGGGCCGGCGGCAGCATGGTGCTCGCCTGGCCCCGCGTCGTCGAAGGAGGCCGCCTCCGCGACGGGCCGAGGTCCGTCGTGATCCACGAGTGCGCCCACGCGATCGATATGCTCGACGGCGAGGTGGACGGCATCCCGCCGCTCGGGTCGCCACGGGAGACGCAGGCCTGGGCCGCAGCGATCGACGACTGCCAGGCACATTTCGAGGAGGCGCTCGACGAGGGGAGAAGCGTGCCGTTCGACGACTATGCGGCCGAGAGCCCGGGCGAGTTCTTCGCCGTGGCGACCGAATGCTTCTTCCAGGATCCGCACCGCCTGGCCCGCTTCGACGCCACGCTCTACGACCTGCTC
>JBAXUY010000015.1:0-39985 GCA_037129475.1 Planctomycetia bacterium
TAGCGACAGGCCTCCAGGCCTGTCGAACGACAGAGCTGGAGCTCTGTCGCTACGGGGGAGGCGAGGGGCTGCCCATACTCCGGGAGCCGGCGTTACTGACCAGCGAAGCCATGGATGGCGCAGCGCCAGTCAGTTCGAGTGAGTGAAGCCCAGGATGGGCGCAGCGAACGTCCGGCGACGGAGTATGGGCAGCCCCTCGCCGGCGCAATCCTGAGACGACAGCCGTCACAAGCGGGACGATCAACCAGCACTACTCACCGAGATAGGCGTCGCGCACACGCGGGTCGGCGGCGAGGTCGGGGCCGGAGCCGGTGAGCGTGATGCGGCCCGTCTCGAGGACGTAGCCTCGCGCGGCGAGCTTGAGGGCGGCGCGGGCGTTCTGCTCCACCAGCATCACGGCGATGCCGCGCGAGGTGAGGCCGGCGATCACCTCGAAGATCTTGGCCACGATCAGGGGCGCGAGGCCGAGCGACGGTTCGTCGAGCAGGAGCAGCCGCGGCCGGCCCACGAGGGCACGCGCGAGTGCGAGCATCTGCTGCTCGCCGCCGGAGAGCGTGCCTCCCAATTGGCCCATGCGTTCGGCGAGCACGGGAAACAGTCCGCAGGCCTCGTCGATGTCGCGCCGCACGCGGGCTCCATCGTCCTGGGCGAAGCCGCCGAGTTCGAGGTTTTCGCGGACCGTCAGTCGCGGAAAGATCCGGCGGCCCTCCGGCGCGTGGCCGATGCCGAGGCGCACGATCTCGTGCGGTTGCATTCCCGTGATCCTGGTTCCGGACAGCCGCACCCCGCCCCCGCGCGACGGGATGACGCCGGAGATCGCCATCAGGAGCGTCGTCTTGCCCGCGCCGTTGGCGCCGATGATCGCCACGAGTTCCCCTTCGTCGACCGTGAGCGACACGCGGTCGAGCGCCCGGATCGGGCCGTACCCTGCTTCGAGGTCGTCGACTTCGAGGAGTTGCATCGTCTAACCGTCGCTCCCCAGGTAGGCCTCGATCACCTTCTCGTCGCGCCGCACGTCGGCAGGCGTGCCCTCCGCGATCTTCACGCCGTGATCGAGCACGGCCACGCGGTCGCTGATCCGCATCACCACGTTCATGTGGTGTTCGATGAGCAGCACCGTCACGCCGCGGGCCCGGATCCGTTCGACGAGACCCGCGAGGTCGGCCGTCTCGGTGGGGTTCATGCCCGCTGCCGGCTCGTCGAGGAGCAGGAGCGTGGCCCCGGTGGCGAGCGCCCGCGCGATCTCGAGCCGGCGCTGGTCGCCATAGGGAAGCTGCCCGGCAATCCGGTTGCCATCGGCGGCGAGGCCGACGAATTCGAGTTCTTCGAGCGCCATCCGGCGGGCCTCCGCCTCGGCCCGACGGTTGGCCGGCGTCTTGAAGAGCATCGCCGCCACGCCGCCGGGGATCGTGCGGTCGAGGCCGACGAGCACGTTCTCGAGCACCGTCATGTTGGAAAACAGGCGGATGTTCTGGAACGTGCGCGAGATGCCGCACTGGGCCACCACGTGCGGCGAGCGCCGGCCGCGCCGCCAGACGGCGATCGTGCCGGCCGTGCCCAGTGCCCACCCCGCGATGAGACCGAGCCAGCCCCGCAGCCTCACTCGGTGCTTGCCCGCAGCGAGCCGGTCGAGCACTTCTTCCTTGATCGCGGGCAGGTCGACGGCGCCGGCCACCGGCTCCGCCGGCCCCGACAGATCGCTCGCGTCGGGCACCGTTCCCGGCCCCGCCCGGCGGGCGGTGACCGCCGCCTGGAGCCGGTCTCGGAGCGCCCGCGCCTCGGCGATGTCGCGCCGGATCGCGAGCACGTCGCCTCCGTCGGCGCTGACGACGCGCCACTTGCCCGCCATCTGGTCGAGCGCGAGCTCGGCGCGGAAGTAGCCCCGCAGCCTTTCGAGAGCACCTGCCACCGTGAACGGCTCGCCGGTGATCATGCCGCGCTTCACGACCGCCAGCCACAGCCGGTCGACGTCGACGGCCGCCACCGCGCACAGGATCCCCGTGAGCAGGCCGATCCCCATCGCCGCCCAAAACGTCCCCGCCGTGAACGACCGTTCGAGCCGGCGACCCCGAAACCGCACGGCACCGCTCGTCGGCGCGTAGATGCCGCTGATCGTGTTGAAGGCGGTCGTCTTGCCGGCGCCGTTGGGGCCGATGAGCGACACGATGCTCCCCTCGGGCACGTCGAGGCTCACGTCCGACACGGCGACGAGGCCGCCGAACCGCACGGTGAGCCGGTCGACGTCGAGCAGCGGCGTGTCGGCCATGAGCGGCGGCTGTGCGGCCGCGGGAACCCGGCGCTGAAAACCGCCCATCTGTGGCAGGAGTCGCTTTTTCATGGATGCGCCTCGTGCAGCTCGGCCGCGAGCCGCCGCGACGGCACGAGCCCCTCGGGGCGGAACCGCATCACGAGCACGAGTGCGAGGCCGAAGATCGCGAGCCGCCAGCCACTGAAGGAGAGCAGGCTCGAGCCCGATGGGTTGATGTTCATCTGCTGGATCCACGAGTCGGCCCAGGGGGCGAGCACCGTGTCGAAGCCGACCAGGATCGCCACACCGAGGAGCGTGCCCGGGATGCTGCCCAGGCCGCCCAGGATCACGGCGCAAAGCACCATGATCGAGCGGTTGAAGTCGTAGGCATTGGGATCGGCTGTCGTGGACAGGCTGCCGGCATACAGGCACCCTGCCAAGCCGGCCACGGCCGACGACATCGCGAACGCCGAGAGCTTCACGCGCGTCGCGGAGATGCCCATCGCCGATGCCGCGAGCTCGTCTTCCCGCACGGCCACCCACGCCCGCCCCAGCCGAGAGTGCTCGAGCCGGCGCATCGCCACGACGACACCGGCGAGGGCGGCGAGCGAGAGGTAGTAGAACCAGCGCGGATCGACCGCGAACGCCAGGCCGAGATCGAGGCCGCCGAGCTTCACGCCGGCTCCGGGGGGCGGCACGGGGTTGAGCCCCTTCATGCCGCCGGTGATCTGCTCGAGATTGCGAAGCGTCACCTTCACCACCTCGCCGAACCCGAGCGTCACGATCGCGAGGTAGTCGCCGCGCAAACGGAGCGTGGGGGCGCCGAGGGCGAGGCCCACGCCCGCGGTCGCCATCACGCTGATGACCGCCGCGGCCAGCCACCCGACCTGAAACGGATACATCGGCACCGTGAGGATCGCCATCAGGTAGGCCCCGATGCCGAAGAAGGCGGCGATCCCGAGATGGACGAGACCCGTGTAGCCCACCATCACGTTGAGCCCGAGCGCGAGGATGCAGTAGATGAAGAGCGTCGTCACCTGCCCACCGAGCGCCCCGCCGAGCGCGGGTACGACGAGCGGAGCTGCCGCGAGCACGCCCAGCGTGACGAGATCCCATCGCTCTCGGAGGAAGCCACGCATCAAACCTTCTCCTTGGTTCGTCGGCCGAGCAGGCCCTCGGGACGGAACACGAGGATCACGATCAGGATGGCGAACACGATCGCCCCGGCCCACCGCTCGCCGACGTAGGCGCTCGAGAGCGCCCTCACGAGACCGATGACGATGCCGCCGACGACCGCCCCGGGGATGCTGCCGATGCCGCCGAGCACGGCGGCCGTGAAGGCATAGAGCCCGTTCTGGAAGCCCATCTGGAAGCCGATCGTGTTGATGTAGAGGCCGTAGATCACGCTCGCCGCACCGCCGAGGAAGCCGCCGATGAAGAACGTGGCGGCGATCACGCGATCGACGTCGATCCCCACGAGGGCCGCGGCCGTCTGATCCTGCGACACGGCCCGCATCGCCTTGCCGAGCTTCGTCGTGCGGACGAGGAGCGACAGCGCCACCATCAGCGGCCCGACGACGAGCACCACGAGCAGATCCTTCCAGGTGAACTGGAGGCCGTCACCGGGAAGGAGGTTCGCGGCCGGCAGCAATTCGGGAAACGATCGGTCGGCGGGCCCGAGCCAGAACAGGCCCACGTTCATGAAGATGAACGACACGCCGATCGCCGAGACGAGCGGGGCGAGCTTCGGCGCGGTGCGAAGCGGCTTGTAGACGATCCGGTCGACCGCCACGTTGAGTCCGCCGCAAAACAGGCCGCACAGGCCAACGAGCAGGGCGATGCCGAGCCACGTGCCCGCCGGGCCGACGGCGGCCATCCCGCCCGCGTCGGCCACGCCGATCCCGAGGGCCGCCACCAGCGAGAGCGCGAGGCATGCCCCGAGCATGATCAGGTCGCCGTGCGCGAAGTTGATCAGCCCGATGATCCCGTAGACCATCGTGTAGCCGAGGGCCACGAGCGCGATGAGCGCGCCGTTCGTGAGCCCGATCAGGCATTGCTGGAGGAAGAACTGCAACCGCTACTCGCTCGACGGGGACTCGGGAGGCGTCTCATCCGGCGGGTCCCGGATGCGGCTTTTTACCGCTTCTCGCCGCCCTCGCCCACGGCATTCGCGTCAAGCACCTCTTCGAACTCGAATTTCCCGCCGCGCACGACGCTCACGGTGAGCGTCTTCATCGTCGTATCGCCGTTCTCGTCGAAGCCCCAATCGCCCAGCGCCCCGTCGAAGTCGCGGAGCGCGAGCGCGGCGTCGGAGATCGCCCGGCGATCCTTCACGCCGGCGTCGCGGATCGCCCGCAGCGCCACGCACGCGGCCTCGTATCCATAAACGGCGTACGCCTCGGGCAGTTCGCCATGCTTCTTCCGATACCGTTCCACGAATTCGGCTCCCTTCCCCGTGAGCTTCTCGGGGGGCAGGCCGCCGAACGTCACGAAGCAGCGGCCCTCGAGGTTCGCCGCGCCAGCCGAGTCGATGAACACCTGCTCGCGGCAGCCGTCGGGCACCATGAACATGGCGTGAATCCCGGCACTCGCCATGTCCTTCGCGAGCTGCCCGCCCTTGCTCTGCGTCGTGCCGCCGAAATAGACGAGGTCGGGCCCGGCCGCCTTGACGCTCGCCATCAGCGACTTGAACTCCTGCGCCTTGGCATCGATCGAGTCGTGGCCGAGCACCTCGATGCCGATCTCGCGGCAGCGCTCGTCGAAGAGATCCGCGATGCCTTTGCCATACACCTCGTTGTCGTCGAGGATGTAGACCTTCTTCACGCCGCGCTTTTTGGCCCAGTCGGCCGAGAGCGGCCCCTGGAGATCGTCGGCGGGCACGACCCGCGTGTAGTTGAGCCGGCCCGTGGGGCGATAGACCTCCGGCTCGCCGGGGGCGCCGAGGCCCGGCTTCGTGAGGCCGACGGCCGTGTTGGCCGGCGACACCATGAGCAGGTCGCCGAGGTTCAGAATCGGCATCGAGACCTTCGCGGCCCCGGAGTTGAACGTGCCGATGTAGGCGACCACGTCGGGATCCTGCAGAGCCCGCCGCGCGTTCGCCGCCTCGGCCTCGCTCGTCCACTGGCCCGCGGCGGCCGTCGAGTCGTCAAGGTCGAGGTATTCGACGCGGAAGGGCCCCACCGTTCCGCCCGCCTCCTCGATCGCCATCCGGATCCCGCCCACGATCGTGTCTGACTGCTGCTTCGCAGAGCCCGTCCGCGGCAGGCTCGACACGATCTTCACGACGCTCGGATCCGCCGGCCGGCAGCCCGCGACAGCCACGGACAGACACGCGATGAGCAGGCCGATGAGTTGATCCGGGGTGGAAATCCGTCGTCGCATGGCCGCGAATGTAGGGGCGGCGCGAGCGTGGGGTCAAACCGGCGTCAGCGCAGAACCATCCGCCAGGCGCGGTGGATGCGATCGTTGCGGAAGTCTTCGGGGATCGTCTGCCGCGTGATCTCACGGATCGTATAGAGCTTCGCGAGCAGCTCTTCCGCGAGATGAAACCGGCGAAAGTTCGTCGAGAAGTAGACGACGCCGCTGGGCGACAGGTTCTTGGCAACGAGTTCCAAGAGTTCCCCGTGGTCGTGCTCCACGTCCCACGGCGTCTCGCTCTTCGCCGAGCGTGAGAACGTGGGTGGATCGCAGACGACGAGGTCGAACGGGGCCTCGCCGCGCTTCGCGCGATGCTCGAGGAATGCCCGGGCCTCGTCGCGCACGGTCCGGTGCCGGCCGGCATCCTTGAAGGCGTTCTGCGCGAGATTCGTGCGTGTCCAGTCGAGATACGTGTTGGAGAGATCGACGCTCGTCGTCTCCGTCGCTCCGCCCGCTGCCGCGTAGACGGAAAAACTGCCGGTGTAGCAGAAGAGATTGAGGAATCGTTTTCCTGCCGATTCGCCGCGCACCATCGCACGGGTCTGGCGGTGGTCCAGAAACAGGCCCGTGTCGAGATAGTCGGAGAGGTTCACCTCGAACTCCAAGCCCCCCTCCCGCACCGTGAGCACCGCCTTCCGCTCGCCGACCTTCTCGTATTGATCGCCGCCCCGCTGCCGCTTCCGCACCTTGAGGAACGTCTGGCTCACAGGCACGCCCAGTTCGAGCGCCGCGGCCTCGATCATCTTGTCGAGCCACACGTCGTGCTCGATCTCCGTGCGGTCGTGCGGCCGCTCGTACTCGGCGGCATGCAGCCAACCGGCGTACCAGTCAATCACGAGCGGAATCTCGGGGATGTCGCGATCGTAGATGCGAAACGCCTCGATCCCCTGGCGGCGGGCCCACTTCGCGAGATGCTTGAATCGCTTCGCGAGCCGACGGCGGAAATCGCCGATCTGATCGGCGACGGCCCGCGAGCCCTTGCGGATCGGTGCCGAGGCACCCTCACCCCAGCCCTCTCCCGGAGGGAGAGGGGGGCGGGCGGGGGTCGGCGAACCAGCGCGTTCCCGAATCTCGACTTCGAGCAGGCGGCAGGCGATCGGGCCGTTCATGAGCGGAATGCGATGCGTGGGCCGTAGGCCGAGGTTTCCCGCAGCCGGCGTATCGGGCGCGAGGATCGCCGCCCGCCAGCCGCCGCACTGCTGCACGAGCCAGTCGCCGATCCGGCGAAAGAGCGCGCCGGCCCGCGGCAGCGCCAGACGTTCACCATAGGGCGGGTTCGTGACCACGAGCCCGGGCGGGCCTGCGGGCCGAACCTCTTCGAAGTGATGCATCGCGATCGCGATGCAGTGCGACACCCCTGCCGCCTCGGCACACGCCCGCGTCGCTTCGACCGCCTTCGCATCGAGATCGCTCGCCGTGAACGACACGTCGGGCACGCGCACCCGAGCCTCCAGTTCCGCCACGAGCCGCTCGGCCAGCACCTTGTCGCAGTCCCGAAATCGGAAGAACCCGTGCGCTTTGCGGCGGGCACGCCACAGGCCTGGCGCCATCCCCGCGGCGATCGTCGCCGCCTCCACCACGAACGTGCCCGAGCCGCACATCGGGTCGAGCAACTGCTCGCCGGTTGATGGCCCATCACCTGATCCTGGCCGCCACCAGCCGGCAATCGCGAGAATGCCCGCTGCGAGCGCCTCCGAAAGCGGCGCCTCCACCTCGCCCATCCGCCAGCCCCGTTGATGGAGCGACCGACCGGCTGCGTCGCGAAAGATCGTGGCCACGTCGCCCACGAGATGCAGCCCGAGCCGGAGCGTGGCCCCGCGCAATTGCACGCTCGGCCGCTTGCCGCTCGGCGTGCGCAGCTGGTCGACGACCGCATCTTTCACGATCTGGGCCGCGTAGAGCGAGTGCGTGGTGAACGTGTCGTGAATCGCGGCGTCGACACGCATCGTGTCAGACACTCTCAACTGCTCCGTCCAATCGACCTCCTGGAGCGCCCGATAGAGAGATTCGGGCGAGTCGACCCGAAACCGCCCCAGCGGCTCGAGCACCCGGATCGCCGTTCGGCTTTCGAGCACGGCCCGATAGAGCGTCTCTTTTTCCGATCCGGGCGCAGCCGAAAACTCGATCGTGCGCCGGCCGATGCGGAGATCGGTGGCCCCGACGGCCTCGAGCTCCCGCGCCAGAATCCACTCGAGCCCCTCGAGCGTCCGCGCCGTCAGCCGAGCCGGCTCATCGAGCACCGGCGCAGACAGCGGCCGCGGCGAAGGAGGCACGGCTGGGAAAGCGATTGCGGACATTCAAAAGCGACTCTACCGCCGGTGCGACCAGGTCGCCATCCAGATGACGTCATCGCGAGCTCAAACCGGCGAGGGGCTACCCGGATTCCGTCGCCGGACGGTAGGGCAGTCGATAACCACCTGCATTCGGAGCCGGCGGCAGGCATGCTCGAATGATACTTCACGAAACGGCACGGCATCGTACCGTCCGTTCCTTGGCCGACATCCGTCGGCTGGTGCTGACCCGGGCCTCCGGCCCTGGCGCCAAAAAGTCCTCAAGGACTCCCTGCGTCTGCGCGTGCCCACCGACCGACTCCGCCGAAAGTTCTTGGCGCTGTAGCGACAGGCCTCCAGGCCTGTCGATCGACAGAGCTGGAGCTCTGTCGCTACGGGGACGGGAGGCGAGGGGTTACCCCTACCGTTGAGACGGCGTATTTGACCAGCGCAGCCATGGATGGCGCAGCGCAGGCAAATCCGAGCGAGCGGAGGCCAGGATGGCCGCAGTGAGCGTCCGACGAGACGGTACGGGGTAACCGCGAGCCGGCGCGCAACCCAACGCTCACTTCGCCTCGTCCGACTCGCGGCGTTCCTTCATCTCGCGGGCGAGCGTCGTCATCCGCTCGTCGATCTGGGCCCGTAGTTCCGCCAGTTCGCGTTCGAGCCGCTTGTCGGCCGCGGCAGCGAGCTTCTCGAACTCTGCGGCCGAACGTTTCTCGATCCGTTCGAGCTCCTGTGTGGTCTTCGCCGCCACCTCTTTGCCCACGGCCTCGACCTTGTCGGCCGTCTTCTTCGCCTCGGTCGCCGACTGGCCGGCCACAGTCGTGGCGGCTTTTGCCACCTCCGCGTCGATCGCCTTCTTCATCTCCTGGAACTGTGCGTCGACCCGCTCCCGCAGCGCCTTCGCTTCGACGGCGAACGCTTCGTCGAGCGCCTTGGCTTCCGCCTCGAAGCGGGCATCGAGCTCCTGCGAGCCGGTCTGGAACTGCAGCCGCAGCTTCTCGGCCTCGTCGGCCACCTGCGTGTCGAGCGAGTCCTGGAGGTCTTGCTGTGCCTCGTGCACACGGGCGTTCACCCGCACCGTCACGTCACGCGACAACTGGGAGTAGAGCTCCGCTTTGCGTCGCTCCCAGATCTGCGTGAACGGCCACGCCGCGGCGGCCTCCACCGCAACGACCGCCACGAGCACAGTCACCACACCGCATGCCGCCTTGCGCATCACGACCTCCCTGCCAATCCGGGCTCCAACGAATCCCATCCGTCCAAGAAACGTCGGCCCCCGCCCGCCCGGCGCGATACGTGCGGCACCACCGCGCGGACCAGATTTCCTGGAATCCCGGGTCGAAGCCCTACGATCCGCACAACCGGCAATACCGCGTCAGCGGACGGCGGCCGTTTCTGGAAACCGGTCCTGGATCGGCTGCACGGCGAGGGATTCGGTGCGCAACGCCTCCATGGCCCGCACGCAGGCTTCGGCGGCCGGCAGCGTGGTGATGCAGGGCACCCCGTAGAGCACGCTCGCCGCCCGGATGCGGCCCTCGTCGGTCCTCGCGCCTTTCCCACGTGGTGTATTGAAGATCAGCTGCACCGTGCCGTCGATGAGGTGGTCGATCAGGTTGGGATGCCCCTCCTGGAGCTTCTTCACCGTCTCCACGGGGATGCCGGCCGCCGCGAGCGCCCGGGCCGTTCCCGACGTGGCCAGCAATTCGAAGCCGAGGGTCACGAGCCGCCGCGCGAGCCCCACCATCGACTCCTTCGCCTGCGGGCTCGCTACGCTCAGAAAGATCCGCCCCTTCTCCGGCAGGAAGATCCCGGCGGCGATCTGGCTCTTGGCGAAGGCGATGCTGAAGCGGTCGCTCACGCCCATCACCTCACCCGTGCTCCGCATCTCCGGCCCGAGCGCGATGTCGACGCCGGCGAACTTCACGAACGGAAACACGCTCTCCTTCACGCTCACGTGCGCCGGCACCGGATCGGCGAAGATCCCCTGCTCCGCGAGGCTCGTGCCCACCATCACCTTCACGGCCACCTTCGCCACCGGCAGCCCCGTGGCCTTGGCGACGAACGGCACGGTGCGGCTCGCCCGTGGATTCACCTCGATCACGTAGATCGTCGGACGGCCGTCTTCCTTCTTGACGGCGAACTGCACGTTCATGAGCCCCACCACGCCGAGGCTCCGCGCCAGCCCCGCTGCTGCCGCTTTGATCTCGGCGACGACGTCGTCCGACAGACTGTGCGGCGGGATGCAGCAGGCCGAGTCGCCCGAATGCACCCCTGCCTCCTCGATGTGCTCCATCACGCCGGCCACGATCACGTCGGTGCCGTCGCAGATGCAGTCGACGTCGACCTCGATCGCGTCTTCGAGAAACCGGTCGATCAGCACGGGCTGGCCCTGCGCCACGGCGAACGCCTCGGCCACGTAGCGTTCGAACTGGACATTGTCGTAGCAGATCTCCATGGCGCGCCCGCCGAGCACGAAGCTCGGCCGCACGAGCGACGGATAGCCGATCCGGGCCACCTCGCGGCGGGCCTGCTCGAGCGTGCGGGCGATGCCGCTGGCGGGCTGTTTGAGGTCGAGCCGCTCGAGCAACGCCCGAAACAGCTCGCGATCCTCCGCCTGGTCGATCGTGTCGACGCTCGTGCCGATGATCGGCAGGCCGGCCGCGTGGAGCGCGCGGGCGAGGTTGAGCGGCGTCTGGCCGCCGAGCTGCACGATCACGCCGTCGGGCTCGATGCGATCGGCGATGTTGAGCACGTCCTCGCAGGTGAGCGGCTCGAAGAAGAGCATGTCGCTCGTGTCGTAGTCGGTGCTCACCGTCTCGGGGTTGGAGTTGACCATCACGCTCTCGATCCCCATCTCGCGAAGCGCGAAGCTCGCATGGCAGCAGCAGTAGTCGAACTCGATCCCCTGCCCGATCCGGTTGGGGCCGCCGCCGAGGATCATGACGCGCTTTTTGCCGGGGGCCTTGGGACGCGTCTCGTCCTCCTCTTCCCAGGTCGAATAGTAGTAGGGGGTCTGGGCCTCGAACTCGGCGGCGCACGTGTCGACCGCCTTGTAGGTGGCGAGGATGCCGCGCCGCTTCCGCTCGTCGCGAACCTCGAGCTCCGCAGCCCCGAGGAGCACGGCCAGCTGCCGGTCTGAGAAGCCGAACTGCTTCGCCTGCCTCAGCACCGCGTCGTCTACGGCCGGGAGCGATCCGATCGTGCGCAGGAGACTCTCCATCTCGACGATCTGCAGCAGCTGGTCGAGGAACCAGGGATCGATGGCGGTGAGCTCGTGGAGCTCGGCCACCGTCATTCCGGCCTTGAGCGCATAGCGCAGGTACCACACGCGATCGGGGTCGGGCGTGGCCACCCGCGCCCGGATGTCGTCGAGGGAGGGCTCGGCCGCCGTGCCCCACAGATCTTTCTGGTCGCAGCCGAAGCCGAAGCTGCCCACCTCGAGGCCGCGGAGTGCCTTTTGAAACGCCTCCTTGAACGTGCGGCCGATCGCCATCGTCTCCCCCACGCTCTTCATCTGCGTGGTCAGCCGGCTGTCGGCCTCGGGAAACTTTTCGAACGCGAACCGGGGCACCTTCACGACGACGTAGTCGATCGAGGGCTCGAAGCAGGCCTTCGTCTTCTTCGTGATGTCGTTGGGCAGTTCGTGCAGCCGCCAGCCCACGGCGAGCTTGGCGGCGATCTTCGCGATCGGAAAGCCCGTGGCCTTGCTCGCGAGTGCCGAGGAGCGGCTCACGCGCGGGTTCATCTCGATCACGATCATCCGCCCGGTCTGCGGATGCACGGCGAACTGGATGTTGGACCCACCCGTCGCCACGCCGATCGCCCGGATCACGGCGAAGCTCGCGTCGCGCATCCGCTGATACTGCTTGTCGGTGAGCGTCATGGCCGGGGCGACGGTGATCGAGTCGCCGGTGTGCACGCCGCAGGGGTCGAAGTTTTCGATCGAACAGATGATGACGGCGTTGTCGTCGGCGTCGCGCATCACCTCCATCTCGTATTCCTTCCAGCCGAGGATCGACTCCTCGACGAGCACCTCGCCCACCGGCGAGAGGTCGAGCCCGCGCTGCACCTTGGTGTCGAACTCCTCGCGGTTGAAGGCGATGCCCGACCCCGACCCGCCGAGCGTGAAGCTGGGCCGGATCACGGCGGGCAGGCCGATCTCGGCGAGCACTTCGCGGGCCTCCTGCAGGCTCTTCACGATCCGGCCCTGGCACGTCTCGAGGCCGATCTTCCGCATCGTCTCCTTGAAGATCTCGCGGTCCTCGCCCCGCTTGATCGCCGCCGCGTCGGCGCCGATCATCTCCACGCCGTGCTTGGCGAGGATGCCGCGTCGATCGAGCTCCATCGCGAGATTCAGCGCCGTCTGGCCGCCGAGCGTGGGCAGCACGGCATCGGGCTTCTCCGCCTCGATCACCTTCTCGAGCATCTCCCAGGTGAGCGGCTCGATGTACGTGCGGTCGGCCGTGCCCGGGTCGGTCATGATCGTGGCCGGGTTCGAGTTCACGAGCACGACGCGGTAGCCGTCCTCACGGAGCGCCTTGCAGGCCTGGGTGCCGGAATAGTCGAACTCACAGGCCTGGCCGATGACGATCGGGCCGGAGCCGATCAGGAGGATCGTGTGGAGGTCGTCGCGACGGGGCATGGGGGCTCACGCGGAGGAAAAAACAAATTTCCCGAACGTAGCATCCCCGCCCCTCGACCGGCAACGACCGGCTACAATTCCCGCCGAATCGCGCGACCGAGCGCGACCACATCCCCTCCCCCGGACCGACCCACCCATGTCGCTTGTCACGCCCGCGCTCGACGCCCTCCGCGACGCCCTCCCCGACGACCTCAAAGACATCCGTCTCAACCTCTCGAGCGTGCTCACCGGCGAAAACCTTCAGCCGCCCCAGGCTCTGGGCATCGCCCTCGCGGCAGCCCGGTTCGCGCGGGCGAGGCACCTCGCCGACGCCCTCGAATCCGACATCCGCGCCGGGCTTGGCGACGCCGCCGCGCCGGTGATCTCCGACGCCGTGGCCGCGGCGGGCTTGATGGCGATGAACACCGTCTACTACCGCTTCCGTCACATGCTCGGCAAGGAAAGCTACGAAGCCCGTCCGCCGCGCCTCCGCATGAGCCGCATGGTTCAGCCGGCCACGAGCAAAGCCGACTTCGAGCTCATGAGCCTTGCCTGCGCCGCCCTCGCCGGCTGCGAGCTGTGCATCAAGAATCACGAAGCCAGCCTCGTGCACCTCGGCGTGAGCGAAGACGCCTGTCATGACACCGTCCGCATCGCCGCCGTCATCAACGCCGCGGCACAGACGACGAATTGACGTCGCCCAAGCCGGCTCATGCGATCGGCAACAGAGAACCACCTGCATTCGGAGCCGAAGGGAGGCATGCTCGATGGATGCTTCACGCAAAGCATCGGCATCGTGCTGATCTTTGCTTGGCGGGCCTCCGCCCGCTGGTGATGACCCGGCCTTCCAGGCCTGGCGCTGTTTCGTCCTCAACGACTCCCTTCGTCTGCGCGTGCCCACCGACCGACTCCGCCGAACGTTCCGAGCGCTGTAGCGACAGGCCTCCAGGCCTGTCGATCGACAGAGCTGGAGCTCTGTCGCTACGGAGGAGGTTTCGGGCTCCCCGTACCCCGGGAGCCGGCGTATGCAGACAAGCGCAGCCAGGATGGCGAAGCGCAGTCGGAGTCGAGTGAGCAGAGGCCTGGAGGGCCGAGGCGAACGTCCGGCCACGGGCGTACGGGGAGCCCGAAGCCGGCGACAGCCAGTTGAGTCAGGCAAGCGGGACGCTTGCCCCAATTACCCGCGGACGACGCGGCGCAACAGCCACAGGCCCCAGAGCGTGATCAGCACGTTCCCCATCCACACGGCCGGCGGCGGCATCACGCCCGCCTTCACGCGCGAGATCCCGAGCATGAACACGGGATAGTAGACGACGAGGATCGGCAGAAAGCAGAGGAAGAAGCTCGTGAGGAAGTCGGCGTTGCGCATCCTGATCGCCATCGGGGCGCCCACGAGCACGAAGCACAGGCAGCTGAAGCCGTTGGCCCAGCGGCGCCACGGCTCCATGATGATGCGGTTGAGGCGGGTTGTCGCGAGCTTCGACTGCTGCCGTTCTCCCTCGACGGCTGCCGGTGTGGTCTGCTCGAGGTGGCCGGTGAACATCCCGATCGCGACCTTGGCGGCGGCGAGCTGGTGGATCTGGCCGAGGAGGGCGATCTGGTCGACGCGCGCCTTGGGGAATTCGGCCAGCGGAATCTCCGAGGGGCTCGACGAGACCGTCTCCTTGCGACTCACGGCATCGAGCGGCACGACCCGTTCGATGGTGTCGGGAAACACCGCCTTCACGTCGCCGACGTGGAGGGTGCCGTTGCGGCAGATGATCGTGAGGGTGCCCGTCTTTGAATCGGCCCGCATCTCCGCCTCGGCGGCCGACACGGTCACCGGCGCCGTCTCTCCGCCGGGCTGGAACGACAGCGTCGGCCGCACGAGCTTGCGGCCCTCCACGCCCTTCACGTTGATCGAGAGCTTCGGCGTGCTGTACGACCGCTGCTGCCGCAGCCGGCCGTAGATGATGTCCTCGACGCTGCTCACGATCACGCGGCGCACGCCGTCGCGGCCCCACGACACGGCGATGTCGTTGAGCCAGACGGAGACGAAGCTCACGACGACCGCGAGGCCGAGGGCCGGCCAGATCGCAGCCATGGGCGTGATCCCGGCCGCCTTGAGGGCGGTGATCTCGTTACTCGCCGACATCCGGCCGAACACGCTCGCCACGGCGAAGAGCATCGTGCCTGGCACGGCGAATCGCATCGCCTCGGGCAGCACGTAGGGCACGAGCTGCGCGATCTGAAGCATGCCGAGCCCCTGCTGCTGTGCCTCCTTGACGAGCCCCACCACGAGCATGAAAAGCGTGAGCGCGCCCAGGGCCACGAGGAACACCTGCAAGAGCTCGCTCAGCACGTAGCGGGAGATGATCTTCATGCGTCGGCCGGTGCCTGGCCGCGGATGGTGTCGCCGCTGCGGGCCTGCTCGATGGCGCGAGTGTAGATCGCGAGCGCCTCGGAGAGGGCCACCACCGCCTCGTGGAACGCCTGCTCGGCCAGGTGGCGGCGCACGCGGCCGAGGATCGCCGTCGTGCGGTCGCGCTCGGCGTCGGCGAGGCCTGCAGCCGCCGCCTCGACGCTCGCCACGATCCGTTCGAAGAGCCGTTCGTTCGGCAGACAGTCGTAGGTGCGATACGGGCCTTTGCCGACCTGACGACCAGGCGGGAGCACGCGGCCGTTGCCTCCGGCGGGCGCGAGGAAGCCGAGGAACGCCATGATTGCTCCGGCCAGCGTCACCATGACGGCCGCACCACACCCGACGAGCCCCACCGCGCTGCCGACCGCATCGCCGAGCATCGTCTTGATCCACGTCGCAAACTCGCTCGTCGGCGAGAGCAGCAGTGCGCCGAAGAGGCCACCGGCTGCCGCAGCCAGCCACTTCCACGGCAGGACTGCGCGGCCCGATGGCGCCGCAGGCTCCTCGGTGAGCGGCCACGGCTCGTCACCGGGCGATACCTTCGACACCTCTTCCGCGCCCGCCCGCGCCGCGATCACCGTGACGTTGTCAGGCGCGCCACGCACGAGGGCCAGGCCCACGAGTGCCGCCGTGGCCTCGCGCGGCTCGAGTTCGGCGGCGAAGAGGCCGATCTCCTCGTCGGCCACCTGCCCGGAGAGGCCGTCGCTGCAGAGCACGAACGTGTCTCCCTCCTCGACCGGAAACGGCCCCTCGATGTCGACGTCGACGCGCGGATGCGGCCCCATCGACCGGGTGATGATGTTCTTCGGTGCCGCGCCGGCGGCCTGCTCCCGTGACATGCCCCCGGCCGTCTCGAGCTCCCACACGAGCGAGTGGTCGCGCGACAACTGCTCGATCGTGCGGCCGCGCACGCGGTAGGCGCGGCTGTCGCCGATGTGCCCCACGAGGGCACCGCGCGGCACGAGCACGAGCACCGTGCAGGTGGTGCCCATGCCGCGAAACTCCGCGGCGCTCTCCCCCTTGGCGTTGATCTCGGCGTTGGTCTGCTCGATGCTGCGGCGGAGCGCCAGGGGCGGCGAGTGCTGGGCCGACTTCTCGTAGACCAGAGGCACCCGCTCGGCCGCGATGCCGCTGGCCATCTCGCCGGCGGCGTGGGCCCCCATGCCGTCGGCCACGAGAAACATCCAGCCCCGGGTCCGATACTGCTGCGGGCTCGACGGCGGCAGGACCGACTTCGAATCCTGATTGTTCGCCCGCCGGCGGCCGACGTCGGTGCGGTCGGAGTAAATCAGGCTCGTACCTTTGCCCACGCGTCTCGAGCCTCGGGGGTTGCTCCAACCCGGGATTCTAGCGAGGGCACGTGGCCCGGGCGATACATGTCTGCCCGGGAAAACTGCGGTGTTCCCCCGGGGCCCGGCTGCACTGGCGGACCCGCACGAGCCCACGTATCGTCCGCACCATGATTCGCGACGCCGCCGTCCGCTCGATTCGGTGTGCCGCCGTGCTCGCGGTGCTCGGCTGCGTCGCATCACTCGGCTGCGTGCAGCGCCGGATGACGATCCGCTCGAATCCACCCGGCGCGCTCGTCTATGTCGACGACTATCAGATCGGCACCACGCCCGTGTCGACCGACTTCGTGTACTACGGCACGCGCAAGATCCGGCTCGTGAAGGATGGCTTCGAAACGCTCACCGTCCGCCAGCCGTTCCCGTTGCCGTGGTATCAGGTGTTTCCGCTCGACTTCGTCACGGAAAACGTCTGGCCCGGCGAGATTCGCGACGAGCGGGTGGTCGATCTCGCGATGACACCGATGATGGCCACACCGGCGGAGGAAGTCGTGGCCCGCGCCGAGCAGGCCCGCGCGAGTGCGGGCAGCCTCCCGGCCCCGCCGCCGGCCCCCGTCGCGCCGCAAGTGGTCGTGCCGCAGCCGATCCCGGCGCCGCCTCCGGCGCAGATGCCGACGCCGCAGCCGCTGCCTGCTCCGCAAGGATTCCCCGCACCGCAGGCCCTGCCGCCGCAGCCGTTGCCGGGCACCGGCCCGGTATTTCCGCCGCAGATGCCCGCGCCGGCGTTTCAGCCGCCGCTGCAAAACGCTCCCTCGCAGGGAATTCCGAGCCTCGGCGTGCCATAATCTCACGCCATGTCCGCTGCCGCGTCGCCCACCGCTCCACTCTCCCGCGCCGCGCTCGACCAGCTCAAGCTGGCCCGCCTGCGGGAACTGTTCGCCACGATTCTGCCGGCCAACCAGTTTTACGCCGCCAAGCTGGCCCGCGTGTCGACCACTCCGGAGTCGCTCGCCGAGCTCGAGGCGTGGCCGTTCACCTACAAGGAGGAGCTCGTCGCCGGCGCGCATGCCGGCACCCCGGCGAACCTCACCTGGCCGGCCGATCGCTACGTGAGGTTTCATCAGACGAGCGGCACGCACGGCCGGCCGCTGCCGGTGTTCGACACGGCCGACGACTGGGCGTGGTGGATGGGGTGCTGGCGCGAGGTGCTCGACCGGGGCGGCGTGCAGGCCGGCGACCGCGTGCTCGTGGCATCGTCGTTCGGCCCCTATGCGGGATTCTGGAGCGCGTTCGACGCCATGCTCGACCGCGGCGCGATGGCCGTGCCGACCGGCGGCATGCCGAGCCTCGCGCGCCTCGAGCTGGCCCGCAGCCTGGGCGCGACGGTGCTCGTGGCCACCCCGAGCTATGCCCTGCACCTCGCCGAAGTGGCCCGCGACCGCAAGATCGACACGGCGCGGCTGCCGGTGCGGCTCGTGATCGTCGCGGGCGAGCCGGGCGGTTCGATCCCGGCCGTCCGAACGCGGATTGCGGAAGCATGGGGCGCCGACGTGCTCGACCACGCCGGCGCGACCGAAGTGGGACCCTGGGGCACAGGCACGCTCACCGGCGGCGGCATCGACGTCATCGAGACCTGCTTCCACGCGGAGTTTCTCGCGGTCGAGACGGGCCGGCCGGCGAAGCCCGGTGAACTCTCCGAACTCGTGCTCACGACGCTCGGCCGCACGGGCGCGCCCGTGATCCGCTACCGCACGGGCGACCTCGTGCGGCCGCACTGGCCCGCCGCCGGTGCCGCCTGCCCATGGGTGCGGCTCGACGGCGGCATCCTCGGCCGCACCGACGACATGCTCGTGGTCCGCGGCGTCAACATCTTTCCCGGTGCGATCGACGACATCGTGCGGAGTTTTCCCGAGATCGTGGAATACCGGCTCACGGTCGATACGGTCTCGAGCCTCGACGCGATCAGGCTCGAAGTCGAAGACCATCTCGCCGCCCCCGACCGCGTGGCCCGCGAGCTCCAGGTGCGGCTCGGCCTGCGGGTCGACGTGGCGACCGTGCCGATCGGCAGCCTGCCGCGGTTCGAGGGAAAAGGCCGCCGCATCGTCGACCATCGCACCTCCGCCCGCGCGCCCACGAGACCCGCCATCCCATGACCGCCCCCCTGCCCCGCTCGATCCGCCGACTCGACGACCCACGCACGCCGGGCGCGATCGAGATCACGTGGACCGACGACACGACATGCGTCTACACACCGCGGCTCCTGCGCGACGCCTGCCCCTGCGCCACCTGCCGCGAGAAGCGCGTCGAACCAGCCCGTCCGAATCCCCTGACCGTGCTCGCGCCGCAGGAGATCGCGACTCTCTCGATCACCGGCATGAAGCCCGTCGGCCAATACGCCTACTCGATCGAATTCTCCGACGGCCACTCGAGCGGCATCTACACGCTCGACTACCTGCGCGAACTCGGCGGGTGAGGCGGCGGGGCGCGCATGCATCAATGTGCACTTGCCGGCTTCGGGCTCCCCATACGCCCGTCGCCGGACGTTCGCTGCGGGCCTCCAGCCCTCCGCTCTCTCGACTCCGACTGCGCTTCGCCATCCTGGCTGCGCTTGTCTGCATACGCCGGCTCCCGGGGTACGGGGAGCCCGAAGCCTCCGCCGTAGCGACAGAGCTCCAGCTCTGTCGATCGACAGGCCTGGAGGCCTGTCGCTACAGCGCCAAGCAGTTTCGGCGGAGTCGGTCGGTGGGCACGCGCAGACGCAGGGAGTCGTTGAGGACTTTTTGGCGCCTGAGCAAAACCCACGAGTCCTGTACTCTCAACACGACCACAGTCGAGCATGCCTCCCTTCGGCTCCGTATGCGGGTGGTTATCGAATGCCCTGCCAGTTAGCAGGTCAGGACAGGCGGGACGCTTGCCCCACGAGGTGTATGGGGCAGCCCTGAGCCGGGCTGGGCGCGGAAAGCCCGCAGCCGTTTTCAAGCCCGGGGGAATCTGGCAGAATTCGTGCTCGCTTGACCCAGCAATCGTCACGTTCGAGGAGATTCCATGCCCCGTCCCGTCACGCTGTTCACCGGCCAGTGGGCCGATCTGCCGCTCGAAGACCTGGCCCGCAAGGCGCAGGAGTTCGGCTATCAGGGGCTCGAGCTCGCGTGCTGGGGCGACCACTTCGACGTCACGAAGGCGCTCCAGGAGAGCGGCTACTGTGCGGCGAAGCGCGATGCGCTCGAGCGCCACGATCTCTCCGTGTACGCGATCTCGAATCACCTCGTCGGCCAGGCCGTGTGCGACCGGATCGACGAGCGGCACAAGACGATCCTGCCGCCCCACGTGTGGGGTGACGGCAAGCCCGACGGGGTCAACAAGCGGGCCGCCGAAGAGATGAAAAACACGGCCCGTGCCGCGCAGAAACTGGGCGTGTCGGTGGTCAACGGGTTCACCGGCTCGTCGATCTGGCATCTGCTCTATTCGTTCCCGCCGGTGCCCGAGTCGATGCTGGCCGCCGGCTTCCAGGAGTTCGCCGACCGCTGGAATCCGATCCTCGACGTGTTCGCGGAGTGCGGCGTGCGGTTCGCGCTCGAGGTGCACCCCACGGAGATCGCGTTCGACACCGTCACGGCCCAGCGGGCCCTCGACGCCCTCGGCCGCCGCGAGGAGTTCGGCTTCAACTTCGATCCCAGCCACCTGCACTGGCAGGGGGTCGATTCGGTGGAGTTCATCCGCACGTTCCACGACCGGATCTACCACGTGCATATCAAGGACGCGGTGGTCACGCTCAATGGCCGCAGCGGCATCCTCGGCAGCCATCTCAACTTCGGCGACCCGCGCCGGGGCTGGGACTTCCGCTCGCCGGGCCGTGGCGGCGTCGATTTCGAGGAGATCATCCGGGCGCTCAACCAGGTGGGCTACGAAGGGCCGCTCTCGGTGGAGTGGGAAGACTGCGGCATGGACCGCGAGCATGGTGCGGCCGAGGCGTGCGAGTTCGTGCAGAACCTCGACTTCGCACCGAGCAACCGGCAGTTCGATTCGGCGTTCGCCGAGGAAGCCTGAGCGACACCGCCTCCACGGGCCCCGGCCCCGGCGCGTCGGGAGCGACTGGACAGATCATGGACGATCTCACGCGGCGGAGCGTGCTTTCGGCCGGCGCGGCCGCGGTGTGGGCCTGGCCGCGCCGTGAGGCCGCCGTGCCGCGGGTCGACGCGGCGTTTCGACTCGCCGCCGTGCCGGCGGTCGACGAGCCGCCTCTGTGTGCGAGCGGGTTCATCGACCACAGCCCGCCGCTCCCCTACGTGCACTGCCCGAGCCTCTGCGAACGCGCCGACGGTGGCCTCGTGTGCGCCTGGTACGCCGGATCGTACGAGACGGCCCGCGACGTCGGCGTGTGGCTGTCGACGGCGTCATCTCCGGCCGGCGACGCAGGCGAACCGGTCGCGTGGGCGCCGCCGCGGATCGTCGTCGATCGGCCCCTGGCGACCGAGCAGCTCGACCGGTTCATCGACAAGATCGGCAACGCGGTGGTGTTTCCCGACGACACCGGCCGACTGTGGCTCGTGTACGTGACGATCGCGATCGGCGGGTGGTCGGGCAGCACGCTCAACGCGTGTTCGTCGACGGATGGCGGAGCCACCTGGACCGTGAGCCGCCGGTTGGCCACGAGTCCGTTCTTCAACATCAGCGAACTCGTGCGGGCGGCTCCGGTGCGGCTCGATTCCGGAGAGATCGTCCTGCCCGTCTATCACGAGTGCATGGGCAAGTTTCCCGAAGTGCTCTGGCTGCGGCCGGAGGGTGACGCACTGCGCGTGCGCAAGACGCGGCTCGCGGGCGGACGGTCGCTTCTCCAGCCGGCCATCGTGCCGCTCGACCGCCAGCGGTGCCTCGCCTTTCTCCGCGACCACTCGCCGGCCCGCACGCTCGTGGTGCAACGGTCGGATGACACGGCCCGCACGTGGTCATCCCCTGCGCCGACCCCGCTGCCGAATCCCGACGCCAGCGTGGCGGCGGTGCGACTCTCCGACGGCACGGTGCTCGTCGCCTGCAACCTTGCCCGCCAGGGTCGGGAGACACTCGACCTCGTGCAGTTCGATCCCGTGGCCGACGCCTGGCACCGCCTGGCCACGCTCGACGACGAGCCTGGCGAGCGATTCGCGTATCCATATATGGCGCAAGACGGCCGCGGCCGGGTGCATCTCGTGTACACCTGGAAGATGCGGCGGATCCGGCACGTCGTCATGAACGAAGCCTGGCTTCGCGCGCAAGGCCGGGAGCCGGTGGCATGAGCGACCTCGCGTGGTGGTATCCGGTGGTCGCGTGGGGCGTGGCGATCGCGGCGCTCGTCCGGCTCGGGTCGCGCGCCGTGCGGCGGCCGATCCCGCGCTGGCTGCCGGTCGCTCTGGGCTGCGTCGTGCTCGTGCCGGTCGCAGGTATGCCCGCCGGCCGCTGGCTCCATGGGCTCGGGCAGACGTTTTCGATTCCGTTTTTCATCGTGCTCCTCGACATCGTCGCCGCTCCGTTTCTCGCGCGGCCCTGGCTCGATGCCGCAGCCCGGCGGGCGGCCGCGTGGTGGGGAGCGGGCGCCGCACTGCTGCTCTATCCCGCTGCCCTTGGTCTCGGCCGCTTCGATCCCTACATGCTTGGCTGGCATGAGCCTGGCGTCGCGGCGGCTGCCGCGGCGGCGGGCGCGGCGTTGATTCTCGCCGGCAATCGATTCGGCAGCGTGCTGCTTGCCGCCGGCGTGGCCTGGCGGCTCGGCCTGCTCGAATCGGGCAACGCGTGGGACTACGTCGTCGATCCAGTTTTCGGTGTGGCGGCGCTCGGCAATCTGTTCATCGCCGCGTGCCGCACCGCGGCGCGAAGGGTGTGGCCATCGGTCGCGACAGGCGTGGCCTCAGCCGTCATGCTCGTCGCCGGTTGCCCTCTGCACGAACTCGTGGCGGCCGAGACGATCCCGCGCGAGAAACTCGACGAGGCGTGGGAGGCAGCGGCTGCCGATCTCGCGCGGCGGGCCGACCGCGGCGGCCATGCCGAGCTGGCTGCGTGCGTGCGCGGGTGGCGTCTGCCCGACACACCGGGCCGACAGCGCGTGCTCGTGATTCCCGACGCACTCATCACGCCCGACTTCGTCGACACGCCCGACGAGGAGGCGATCTGGGCCGACTTCGTGGCGGTGCGCGGCACCCGCGCAGCCGGCTTGTTCGAGCTTGCCCTCGAGGCGGCCCGAGCCCACGCGAAACTGCCCACGCGGGCGGAGCGTGCCCAGGAATCCGCGAAGCAGCCGCTCGCACAACGCTCGACCGCCGCGATCGAACTCCTCTTCGAAGCACTCCGCGACGATCCCGAGCACGAGCCGGCCCGCAAGGCGGGCGGCTGGGTGAAACGCGACGGCCGCTGGCTCTGGCCCGAGACGGCCCGGCGGCTCGACGCCGGTGACGTGGCCGATCCCGTGCGCGGGTGGATCACGAAGTCGCAGGCCGCCCGCCCGACCGACCAGCGGCCCGGCCGGCCGGTCGCCTGGCTCTCCGATCACTGGAAGATTTCGTCGCAGGCCGGCCCCCAGGCGGCCGCGGCGCTGGCCCGCGAACTCGAACTCGCGCATGACGTGTGGCGGCAGGCGTTCGGCGGATTCATCCTCGAGCCGGCCGACCTCGAGCGGGCATTCGAGGGTCGCTCGCAGCCGATGAGCCATGGGCCCTTCGCCGCCACGCTGTTCGCCGACCGCGCGGCCTACGTCGCCGAGCTTGAAAAACTCGAGCCTACGATCGCCCGTACGCTCGGCCTCTACTGGACGCCGACTCACACGGCCTATTTCCTGCCGCTCGCTGCCGACGCAGCCGAGCCGGGAGTATCCACGATTCACCACGAGGCCGTGCATCAACTCTTTGCCGAGATGCGGAAGACGAGTCCGCTCGTGGGCGAGCGCTGCGGGTTCTGGGCCGTCGAGGCCGCAGCGTGCTACATCGAGAGCCTTACGCCCACGCCCTCTGGCTGGACACTCGGCGGCCGCGATGCCGGCCGCGCGCCCGCCGCCCGCGAGCGGCTCATCGACGACGGGTTTTACGTTCCCTTGGACGAGCTGTGCGGGCTCGGCCGCACGGAGCTGCAATCCGACGAGCGGCTGCCGGCGATCTACAGCCAGATCTCGGGCCTGGCCGACTTCTTCATGAACGGCGAAGACGCGAGGTATCGCGAGGCCTTCGTCGAGTATCTCGTGCGCATCTACACGGGATCGGTTTCCCCCGGCACCCTCGCCCGCCTCTGCGGCACGAGTTACGCCGACCTCGACGACGCCTACCGCCGCCACATGGCCCGCGCGGTCACCGCCCCGGTGCCATGACCATGACGCCGAAGACGTACGATTGCCCGACTGTCGCCCGTCTCTCAGGCGGCCGCGTCGAGAATCGTGCCGTTGCACCAGATCTGCACCTGCCTGCTGCAGGCGTAGGCACGCGACTCCGGCGTGATCGTCTGGCACGCGACGAGCGGGACCGCGACGAGCCCGGCCTTGCGCAGGATCCCGGCCCGTCGTTCCGCACGATCGATGTCGTCGGTGTCGCACGTGGCTGAAACCTCGACGACGACGTGGCTGGCGACACCATCGATCACACCCGCGGCGATCGCGTCTACCCGCAACACTTCGTCGGCCTCGGAAGGCGTGACGGCCTGCTCGATCGCATCGAGCACCTCGTCGTTTCGTAGCAACCGGCCCCGCCGCATCAGCCGGCCGAGGTATGACGTCAGCCGATCACGAAACTGCATCTCGAACGTCCAACCGAGCACCGAGTCGAGACGGGTGGCCTGCCGATCCGCCTGCACGACCAGCGATTGCACCACCTCCGTGAGCGTGGCGACCTGGGCCTCCGTTTTTGCCTGGGCAGCCGCGAGTCCCGCCACTTGCACCTCGGTGCGAGCCTGGGCCCTCGTCAGCTCCGCCACTTGCACCTCGGTGCGAGCCTGGGCCCTCGTCAGCTCCGCGACTTGCGCCTCGGTGCGAGCCTGAGCCTTCGTCAGCTCTGCCACTTGCGCCTCGGTGCGAGCCTGGGCCTTCGTCAGCTCTGCGACCTGCGCCTCGGTGCGCTCCTGAGCCTCGGCCAGCCGACCCACCGTCGCGTTGAGATCGCGGAACTCCGACTTGGTGACCGTATTGCCCAGCTCCTCGAACATCGGCCCGAGGGTGTGCGCGAGAGACTTGGCGGCCTCCTCGCCCAGCGACGATCGCAGATCTTCGTAGATGCGGTAGGTGTTCATGGAGTCGTTTCCCGAGCGAGGCGGGGCGGGGGCACTCGGACACGCCCGATCGGCCCGGACCGCTTCACGTGCACAGAGTGTACAGGCGTCTATTGATGGGGTCAACCGGCCCGGCCGAGCGCTGCCTGCCCGGGGTTAGCGGTTGGAGTGTCCGCAGACCGTGCCCGCGGTCGACCAGTCGTGCGGGATGAAGCCGATCGCTCGGGCCGGCGAGTCGGGCACGAGGCGGTAGTCGTGCCGGGCAGGATCGACGAACCCCGGGTCGGCCACGATCGAGCCCTGCTCGTGGCCGGCGGCCTGCCACTCGGCGAGCGTCTTGCCGAGAAACGTCACCGGCTCGCCGGCCGAGTTGCACCAGCAGTTGGAGCCCGTGACCGCCTGCAGTTTGTCCCACGGCCCCTTGATCGACTGCCCGGTCCGCCAGGCGATGATGTTGCGCTCGAACGTGAACGAGCGGTGGTCTTCGGGCCGAGAAACCTGCACCTGCCAGTCACGGGCGTTCACGAACACGTTCTGCCGCACCACGTTGTCGCGGCCGTAGTGCTGGTGGAAGCCGCCGGAGGTGGTGTCGTAGACGAGGTTGTGCTCGTAGACGATGCCCGTCGTGCCCTCGTCGGCGTAAAGGCCCCAGCCGCCGTAGGTGCGGCCTGCCACGTCGTGGATCACGTTGCCGCGGACCACCGTGCCCGCGGCGTCGCCGAGCGTGTAGATGCCCCCCATGTCGCAGAGCAGGCCCTGGCCGATCCGGTGGATGCGGTTGGCCTCGATGCGGTTCCGCTGTGCGCGGCTCTCGCCGTAGCCCCAGGTCCAGCCGGCGGAAATGCCGGTGTAAAACATGTCGAAGACCTCGTTGTGGGTCACGGCATTGTCCGACGATTGGCCGATCCAAACGCCAACGGCGGTGGGGAAGATGCGGCCGCCGTGGCGGATGATGCAGTTATCGATCGTGTTGCTGGCAGTGTGATCGGCGTCGATCTTGGCGATTCCCGCCGTGCCGATCCGCACGCCCCCCGCGCCCAGGTCTTCCACGAGGCACCGCTCCACACGGCAGTCGCGGCAGCCCTTGCGCAGCCAGAGGCCGTAACCCCCGGTGTGGGCGAGCGTGCAGTCGCGAAACGCGACCTGCCGCGCCCCGTCCACCATCACGGCCGCTGTCACCGGCTCCGCCGCCTGCACCGGGTCGAGGCCGGCCGGGGGTGTGAGCCACTGGGTGTGGTGAAACGTGATCCCGGAAAACGTCACGTCCCCGCACGGCCGTCCGTTCGCCGGATCGCCCTGGATGGCAAGCAGCTGCGACGCGACCGGCGCGATCACCTCGGCAGTCGCGAGCGTTTCGCCGGGCCGCGGCTTGTAGAGGAGCCGCCCGGCCGGATCGAGAAACCATTCGCCCGGCTCGTCGAGGAAGGCGCGGGCATTGGCGAACAGCACCGTTGACTTGGCATCCCAGCGGTTCCACGGCTTCATGCCGAGGCCGCTCACGATCACCTGACGGTGTTCCGGATCGAGCCGCTCGATGAACCGGCGGGTGATATCCCACTTGTGGTGCACGGTCATCTCCACGGCGGGGATGGCGGTCGGCTCGAGGCCGGCGAGTGGGGCAAAGCCGTCGGGGGCGAGCGTGACGGTTTGCCGGGCGGAGGCGAGGCGCTGCTTGGATTTCGGCTTGTTGGGATCAGGCTTGTTGGGATCCGGCTTCGCGTCGGCTGCAGGTACCGCGTTCGTGCCCGACTCCGCGAGCTGCTCCTCCATGCAGGCCTCGATCACAGCCACCCCCGTGTCCGGCTCCCGTGCGCGCACCGCGCGGACGCCGTTCACGAACAGCTGCTCAAATCGCCAGCGGTCTGCCGGCGGCACGGCCATTGACGCGGCGGAAATGTCAGCCACCCACAGGCCGGCGTCGGCTCCTGTGCCTTCGCGCAGGCCCTCGATCGGCCTGCCGCCGCTGATCACGGGCCGGGCTCCCGGCGCCGCTTCGTACGAGACGGGCGCAGTGGCCGAGCTGCCATCGTCGGGGCCGAGCACGAAAGCCCGCGTGAGCCGGTAGCAGCCGTCGCCGAGAATTACGCGCGCGCCAAGGCCCGCACCATCTGAAGCCGCGCGGCGGCCGCGGACGACGTCGCGGGCCCGTTCGAGTGAGGCCACGGGGCCGTCGGTGCGATCGGCGTTCGCCGTAGCGAGCCGGCCCGTCCACGCATCGTCGCCTGTCGGCGAGACGTGAACGACGATCTCCTCGGCCGCCGCCGACAAGAACGCCATCCCGATGAGCACGACGAGCAACACGGTGCCGGTCACTGGGTCCTCACCGGAACAACCTCTTACGCTTCGCCGCGGGCGTTCTTGACGAGGCGGCGATAGGTTTTTCGGACCACCTTGTGGAGCCGCGCAGCGAACCCGCCGTCGAGCCCGTGGCTGACGATCAGTTCGACCACGCCGGGATCCCCGGGGTCGGGGTGCAGCACCTCGCTGCCTCTGCCGGCACGCTCCCCGGAGACAAGAATCAGGATCGGCGCCCCATCTCGATCGCGAAATTCCCGCTGCCCGGCATCCCAGGCGAACCCCGCCGCCTCGAGGCAGCGCGCGGCCGCTGCCCAGAGCGACTCCTTCCCGACCATCGCATACGTCTCCTCAGCCGTGGCCATGGATCCGCTCTTCGCGACACGTGTTCATCGAGGTGGATTCCGCAGGCCATCACAACGGCAGACCACGCCGCGTGGTCGACTGCGCTTTATCCTGCGGTCAAAGAGTGTACGGGCGTTTACAACGAGTGTCAATTGCCTGATCGAGCAAAAGGGCGGCTGACACCAAGTGGCGACCGTTCGAACTGTTCATCGGGCGGGCTGTTTGGGCACGCTAAAGTCGAGTCGCGTCGGGGCACGGCCCGGAGGCTCGAGCATGGCTTCGATGCGGTACTCTTCGCAGAGTGTCGCCCGGAATTCAGCGTTGGGCTTGTCAGCGGCCACGCCCTGCGGGCATCACGTTTTGGCAGCGGCAGAGCAACCATCCCGCTAGCCCGATGCCGGCCAGGGCGAGGGCCCCCGGCTCGGGCACGACGATCACGTTGGCCGTGAGCGTGAGGTCGCGCGTGTTGGCCGCACCCGACAGGTTTTGCTGATCGCGGAACTTGAGCGTGTAGACACCCTGGTAGGTGCCCTCGGTAAGCGAGCCCGGCGAAAGCACGCTGGCCGTGTAGCCATTGAACGTGCCCGACGCGAGATTCGCAAAATTGGTCAGGCCCGTGGCAAACACGTTGCTGCCGCTCGTGAACACGACGTCGTAGAGGGCCAGGCCGGCGGTGTCGGCATTCGTGAAGCCGCCGGAGGCGATGTTCCAGAGCGAAAAGCCGAGTGATCCGGAGCCGCTCGTCCAGCCGCTCGCGGTGTCATAGGTGCCGAGATCGAGCGAGAGCGTCGCCGTGTCGCTCGACTGGAAGCTCGCGAGCGAGTGGTTGAGCACGTTCACGCTCACCGTGCCGGTGGCCGCGGTCGTGCCGAAGGACGACGGGGCATTTACTGTAAACGTGCCCTGCTGGCTGCTGCCAATCGAGGTGCCCGTGAACACGAGGCCCGAAACGGCGCTGCTCGTATTCGCCGCATTGGCCGAGCCGAGCGAGGAGCCGCTCACGTTCGAGAGGCCCGTGCCCGTGAACGTGAGCCCGGCACCGCCGGCGAGCGCGTTGTTGGTGACGGTATAGGTGAAAGCCGCCGAGCCGCCGGTGATGATCGAGACCACGGGGTTGGTGACCGACACCGCCCCGAGCACGGCCCGCTGCTGATAGTCGATCGACGTGCTCGTGGTGACGATCTGGTAGGCAGCAGTGGTGCCGGTGATGTTCGTGAACGAGTTGGTGATCGACTGGGCCGAGAGCAGCCGATAGAGGCCGGCCGAGGTGCCACTGCCAGTGAGGTTGAGCGTACCGCCCGAAAGGTTCATCGTGCCGCTGGCCGCGGTCAACTGGGCCGTGGCCGCAGTGGCGCTTGCCGTCATCCGCAGCGCGCCGCCTCCGGCACCGAAGGCGAGGCCGCCGATGGCATCCGAGTTGGAGCCGAGCGTGAGCGTGCCGGTGGTCGTGGCGTTGCCAAGTGTCACGATCGAGCCGTTCGGGATCGCGTCGTTGACGCCCACGATCAGGGTGCTCGACTGGTTCACGAACGTAGGGCCGTTGTAGCTATTTACGGTCGAAAGCGTGACCGTTGAGGTGCCGTCGACGAGGAGATCGCTGTTGGGGCTCGTCCCGACGATTTGGCCGGTGACGTTGAACGAGCCGCCGGTGAGCCGCAGCACTGTCCCGTCCTTCGTGAGCGTGCCGCCGAGCGTGAGCGTGCCACCGCCGGAGTTGCGCACCGTGCCTGTACCGCTCGTGACGGTGATGTTCTTGCCAAAAGACGTCGCGCCGCCGGTGTAGGTGAGGCCGGCCCCGCTGGCGATGCTCACGCCAGACGTTCCCTGCAGGCCGCTCGTGCTGCTGTAGGCGATAGTGCCTGCGGAAATCATCGTTGCGCCCGAGTAGGTGTTGGTGCCGGCGAGCGTGAGTTGGGCCGAGCCGAGCTTCGTCAGTCCGCCCGAGCCGATGCCCGCGAGGCCCTGGCTGATCGTGTTGGCGAACGTGCCCGTATCGAGGATCGCGCCGCCGTTACCGACGTTGAGAGCCAGGACGTTGCCGTTTGGATTCGTGTTCGACGGCACTACGCTCGTGCCGAGCATCTGCAGCGTACCGCCGTTGAAGCTGATCGCCGTCTGTCCGCCCTGGTTTGTGAAACTGCCAGCCGCCAGGACACCGCCATTGAGGTTCACCGTCGCTCCATCGGTGGCTCCGATGTTGTTGCCGAGCGTCATCAGGGAGGCCGTGAACGTGCCGGTGTTCATCGTGAACACGTTTGCTGAGCCTGTGCCATACCCAACACTGACCGTCGCGGCCGTAGAGACACCGCCGTCGACCACGACCTGTCCGTTCTGGATCGTGAGCCCCTCGCCACTGCCGGTTCGGGAGCCGGCGTTGAAAGCGTGGGATCCACTCGCAATTCGCAGGGTCGTCCCGTTGAGCAGACGGGTCTGCATGTTCGCCAGCGTGGTCGTGCCAGCCAACACGAGTTCGCCGCCGCTGACCTGCAGGCGGTTGTTGCCCTGATTGAAGATGCTGTTGTCGGCACTCAGACTCACGGAGCCGGAGAGCGTGAGCGTGCCGGAGCCGGTTTTGTAAAATCCACTCCCACCCGATCCGGAAACATTCGTCCGGTTGCCGATGAGCGAGCCGGCAAACGTGGACGACGCACCGACACTCGATGTCAACGAGTACACATCCACGTCGATCGTCCCGCCCGAGCCTCCGATCGCTGCGACCGTGTCGTTGCCGCCGAATCGCAGGATCCCGCCGGTCACCTGAATCGGCGAACCGTCGGCGATCCGATTGGCATTCGACGTTTTCAACAAGCCCGCCGCTACGGAGGTTGTGCCGGTGTAGGTGTTGGCCCCGCTGAGCGTGAGCGTGCCCGAGCCGATCTGGGCGACGTTGATCGAGCCACCGATGACGCTGTTGAAGTGCGTTCCCTGTGTGATCTCGTCGGAACGACTGAACGCGAGCGTGCCAACGGTCGAGCCCGTGATCGCGCTCGACGGCGAGAGCGAGCCGGCCGTGCCGCTCGAGCCGATCTGGAGCGTGCCGGCGTTGATGCTCGTCGTGCCTGTGTAGCTCGTGGCGGCATTGAAGACGAGTGTGCCCGAGCCGAGCTGCGTCACGTTGTACGGACCGCTCAGCGTGCTCGCAAAGTCGGTGCCCTGCGTGATCGTGTTGGTGCGGTTGAAAGCGAGCGTGGCACCGGCCAAGCCCGTGATCGCGCTCGACGGCGAGAGAGCGCCGGCCGTGCCGCCCGAGCCGAGCTGGAGCGTGCCGGCGTTGATGCTCGTCGTGCCTGTGTAGCTCGTGGCGGCATTGAAGACGAGTGTGCCTGAGCCGAGCTGCGTCACGTTGTAAGGACCGCTCAGCGTGCTCGCGAAGTCGGTGCCCTGCGTGATCGTGTTGGTGCGGTTGAAGGCGAGCGTGGCGCCGGCGGAGCCTGTGATCGTGCTCGCCGGGTTGAGCGAACCTGTCGTGCCGCCGCCGCCGATCTGGAGCGTGCCGGAGTTGATCGTCGTCGCGCCCGTATACGTGTTGGCGCCGGAGAGCACGAGCGGAGCCAAGCCGGCCTTGGTGATGCCGCCATTGGAGATCACGCCCGACATCGTGCCGGCGTTCGGACTCCCATTCGCGGTGATGATTCGGGTGCCGCCGTTGAGGTCGAACGAACCGCTGAGCACCAGCGGATTGGTTCCGCCGAAGGTGAAATCGCCGTTGACGACGCCCGAATTGGTAACCGTTCTTGGCGCAGCGCGGGCGTTCAGCGTGCCGCCATTGATCGTGAGCGGGCCGGTACCCAACGCACTGTTCCCGGCAACGTCCAATCCACCGCCCGAGATCGTGAGACCGCCGCTGAACGTGTTGACGACCCCGAGACCGAGATACAGGGTACCCGCCGTCAGCGACAGAGAACCGGTGCCACTGATGACGGCATTCCACTGGAGATTCCGATTCGATACGCCCGACACGGTCGAGGAGCCCAGGAGCGTGAGCGGGATCGAGCTTGTGTGATTGATATTATTCGTGCCGCCGATGTAGATGCTTGAGTTGTTGATGAGCGTGAGCGTCCGCGATTCAGTGCGACCCAACGCTACGGCGGTGTTGCTCGTGATCGTGAGGCCGCTGAGCGTGACCGTGTCGCTCGCACCGCCGATCGTATTCGTGGAAGAGGTCTGCGTCGTGTTCCCAAAAGTCAGGGCCCACGTGCCTGAGGTGGCGGGAGCGCCGTTGTTCCAGTTGCCGGCCGTGCTCCAGTCGCCGCTCGCCGCGCTGCCCGTCCATGTGGTCGTGGACTGGGCGTGGGCGAAACCCGCGCAGAGCGCAAAGGCAAACGCAGCACCGAGCGACGCAGCGTGTGACCGGCGGAAGAGCGATGGCGCGAACATGTTATTGCAACTCGCGGATTTGAGAGGAGAGTTCCCTTCCCTCCCCCAACCGTAGGTCGCCGTTGTGCCCCCCGCTATTGGCCGAAAGTACAACTCTCCCCAAAAATCAGACCCGATCGGCCCCGGCTCCGGCGAAAACCGCTGCCAGCCGAACGAGGAGACCGCGGCGGTCTTCCAAGGCAGGATTGCCAAGACGCCAACCAGATTTTGCCCCGTCGATCAGCCTGCCGCCGGCCCGGGAATCTCATGCATCAGCCGAAGGTTCAGAGCTGCAACAAGGCGTTCGATCGCATCAGCGGAAAGGTCGTCATCGCCCTCCCGGAAGGCTGCGAGCCGTGCGGCTTCAACGCCGATCGCTGCCGCCAGGTCGGCGTCCGGAATCCTGGTCACGGCGATCGCCCGCCTGAGATCGCCCAAAAAACCAAGCCTTTCAGCGGCCACTCTGATTCGGGTGATCTGCCGCGAGGTTTCCTCTCGTGCGAGTTGCTCCTCGTGTGCCGCCCGCTGCCACAGCCGGCGCTGCTCTTCCGTGAACGACACAGACGCCCTGCGGTGCCCGGCCGCCATGGCGGCCCTGACTTCTTCCAGCTGTTGCGCGGTCAGCTTCATGTCAACCCTCGATCTCGAAGGCAGTAATCGGCTCGATCACCATGTCGTCCAGCCGCCGGAATACGCAGCACAGCAATCGCCCCGCACGTGTTGTGCCAAATGCCAGCGGATTGCCCGTTGAGCGGCTTGCAGCCTCGCCTTCCGGCGTGCAAACAATTTCCTCGAACTCATCCTGGGTCACACCGTGCTCGGCGAGATGTTCCACGATCTCCGGCGTCCACACGAAAAAGTAAAACGGCATTGGAGCCCGGAACACCGCGGGGGCTTTGCTCGCATCCCGAGATCGATCATACCGCAAAACCCGGGCAGCCGTATGGGCGGCAGACGAACGATTATGGCCTCCGGAAAACGCTGCCTGGCCCACATTGCGCCGGCGCAGTCGTCAGCCCGGCCGCGAGGCCTTGAGGATGCCGAGGTCGAACCCGCGGGCCACGGCCTCGGCCCGGTCGGCTGCACCGAGCTTTTCGAGCAGCGCGGCCACATGCGCCTTCACGGTGCGCTCCGTGATCCCGAGCGTGCGGCCGATCTCGGCGTTGCTGTAGCCATTCCTCAGAAACATGAGCACCTCGATCTCCCGCGGCGAGAGTCCATTGGGCCCCGCCGCGGGACCGACGTCGGGCACGGCCAGTCCCTTCTGCAACCGTCGCTTGCCGGCATGCACGTCGCGGATCGCGTCCACAATTTCGGCGTGGTCGGCGAGCTTCGTGAGATAGCCATGGGCCCCTGCCCGCACCGCCCTGCCCACGTCGTCTGGCGCGTCGGACGACGTGAGCACGATGACACGCGCCGAGTCGTCGATCGCCTGCATCCGCCGCATCGTCTCCAGGCCGTCGAACCCCGGCATGCTCAAGTCGAGCAGCACGACGTGCGGCCGCTGGCGACCGATGAGGTCGAGCGCGTCGGCCCCGTTGGCAGCCTTGCCGACGATCGCGAAATCGGGCTCCGATGCCAGCACGTTCGCCAGGCCCGCCCGAAACACCGGGTGGTCATCGACGATGAGGATGCGGATCGCGGCGGTTGTGGAGCGGTCGGGCGTCATGAGCGGCATGCAAGGCTCCCCGCAACGCGCGGCGGTGTACAGTGGCCGAAAGTACAATCGGTCAGAGTGCCCCAGCGGCGCCGGTGGGACGGAGGGCATCGGCGTCGGCGTCGAGTTCGGAATCGTGCGCTCCCACCGCCACCCGGGCCGTGATCGTGGTGCCCGCGCCGGACGCACTCGCGATCTCGAACCGGCCGCCCAAGTTCGCGATCCGCTCGCGCATCCCCTGTAGCCCAAAATGCCCCTGCTCAGGACCGGCGGCGGCGGCGACGTCGAATCCCGGCCCATCGTCATGCACCGTCACCGTCACGCTCTTGTCGGCCGAATCGAACTGAACAACCACGTCCACTCTTGCGGCCTCGGCGTGATGACAGGCGTTGCGGATCGCCTCCTGGACGACGAGCAACAGGTTTCCCGCTACGAATTTCGGGAGCTCGAACGGCTCGCCCTCGATCCGCAGCTGCACGCGATCCCCTCCGGCCGCGCCCGCGGGCCCCGCAAAATGCTGAACCACTGCGGCGAGCGACTCGGAAAACGACCGCCCCGCCTGAGGCTGGGTGCGCAGGGCCCAAACCGAGCCCCGCAGATCGACCGCCGCGTGCCGCAGCATGCGCCGGGCGACGTCGAGCTGATCGCCCGCGTCATCGCTCGCTGGCGCCGAGACCGACCGCCGGCAGAGGTCGAGCTGCAGGAGCACGCCGGCGAGCGTCTGCAGGACGGTGTCGTGAAGGTTGGCGGCCAATCGGCTGCGCTCGCGGAGCGTAGCCTGAAACTCCACGACCGCATCGCGGCGGCTCTGCATCTCGTGGAGAATCCGCGCGGCTTGCGCCTTCACCTGCCGGCGGAGGAGCGCCACCCAAGCGAGCGAACCGGCGAATACGGCGGCAAGCGTGGCGGCGAGCGCCGTGAGCCTGCGGGGCGTCCACCACGACGCGGCCCGAAGCACCCGCACGTCGGCGGCGGAGCGCAATCCGACCGTGAAGTGGGTGACCGCCAGTTCCGACCAGACGGCGCTTGGTGTCTCGGACTCGATCTGCAAGAGGCCCGTCACCTGTACGCTGCTGCCGGGGCGGATCGCTTCCAACTGGGCGAACGTCGGTTGGTCCATCCGTGCCATCACGTCGGCATCGACGCCGTCGGCCGCCAATAGAAACCGGCCGCCGCTCGGGGTGCGCTCGACGTCGGCAAGCCGGGCGGCAAACGTCACGAGGCAGCCGTCGTAGTCCCCGGGCGTGGCGGCCGTACCTCCCTGCCGGGCGTCGTTGAAGAGCCGGGCCACGTCGGCAGGCGCGATCGCCAGCGGCTCGTCGGCCGTGCCGCGGCCGATCACCCGCACGAGGGCATGATGCAGCCCTGCCGCGTGGCCGCGCCGATCGACGAAGCCGGCGACCTCGACGTGGTCGTTCACGGCGACGGGCGTGCCGTCGGACGTCTCCACGCGAATACCCGCGGGGCCCGCCTGCAGATAGAAGCCACCCGGAAACACGTAGTTCACGGTGCCGCGCGTGCGCAGCCGGTGGGCCCCGACGGGCTCGGGCGAAAAGGTGGCGATGTCGGCGAGCGGCACGAGCCGCGCCTCGAACGGCGGGCAGGGGGGCAGCTCCACCACCTGCACGTCGGCGGCGTCCATCACGACCACGCGTGGATAGAGCAGCTCACCGCGGGCGTTGAAGGCTGCGATCGCTGAGCCGACGAGTCGCACCCGGGCATCCACGAGAGACACATCCGGGTCGTGATGGCCAGCCTGGGGAATGCGGGCCTCGAACCGGCGCGTGCCCCGCTCCAGCGCGAGCACCCAGTCTTGCCGTTCGAACTCCTCGAGGCGAAAGCCCTGGACGACGCCCGTGACGTCGATGCGGCAGCATTCGTCGGCGCCGGTGAAAAACCGTTCGTCATCGACTGGCAGCGCAGCGGGGATCTCCCGTCTGCCGACGACCCGGAGATCGGAGGCGAGGAGCTTGGGGGCAAAGCCGCCAGGATCGAGAATGCCCTCGATCTCGAGTTCGTCGCCCACGGCGAGCGTGGCGAGCGTCTCTTCGGAGCCGCGCCACACGGCCGGCGACTTGGGCCATGGCTTCGTGGTGGTGATCCACATCCCGCGGTCGCCATCCTGGATCGTGAGCCGCGAGCGGTCGGGCATCTTGATCCAGGTCACCACGCCGCCGCGGATCACGACCTGCTTGCCGGCCACCTCGCCGCGCGGCAGCGCCTGCACATCGGCAATCCGCAATGGCTCGGAGGCCGCCGCGACGCCGGCGATCGCAATCACCCCGCAGACCGCCCACGTGCGAACCATTTTCGTCATTTCCCCAGCCGAGCCGATCATCGCTGATTGTACTAACGTACAATACAGTCAGCGTGGGGGTGAGCCTATCTTTGATTTGAGGGCGGGACGATCCCGTTTCGCGACTTCCCTCCTGGATGTCTGCCCGGATGTTCGCATCGATCCAGAGATTCACCATGCAGTTACGGCGATGTCCGTCTCACCCCAGCGGTTTCACCCTTGTGGAGCTGCTCGTGGTGATCGCCATCATCGGCGTGCTCGTCGGGCTGCTGCTCCCAGCCGTGCAATCGGCCCGCGAGACGGCCCGGCGCAGCGCATGCACCAACAACCTCAAGCAGATCGGTCTGGCAATGCATTGCCACGTGCAAGCCAAGTCGCGGCTCCCAAGCGGGTTCGTGGTGACCGGCACGACGCCGAACTTCCTGACGTCGATCTGGTCGCAAGACATCCGCTTCCAAGGCAACTTCGCCGCCTGGGGCACACTGATCCTGCCATACCTCGAGGAACTGGCCGTCTTCAGCCAGCTTCAGCTCAGTACGCAAGATTTTGCCGGTGTCCCGCTCGGCATGCGTGTGACCGGGCCTTCCACGGTGTTGAGCCGACCACTGCCGGTCTACTCGTGCCCGTCTGATCGACTGCCGACGCGACGGCAAAACTTGACCGGCCTCCTTGGCGGCTTCGGGCCATCGAACTACGTGGGCAACTTTGGAAGCAATCTGCCGCCCAGGGCCACATGGGACGCGATCGCCGGCCAGGGCATCGGGGCCTCTCAGCCACGCGGCACGCTATTCATGAACTCCGCTCTATCGCCCGCCCAGATCAACGACGGCCTGAGCAAGACGCTCCTCGTCGGCGAAATCAGCACCGAACAGAAACACTGGACCTACTTCCAATCGGCGGCGTTCAGTTCGAATCTCGATGGGCAGGGGGCCGGCACATGGCCGGCTGTGCCGGGCCAGCTCAAGTTCGACGGCATGGTCTTGCGGGATGTGCACCCAAACAGCCCCGTCAACAGCCAGTTGCCACAGGCGACGATCGAGGGGGGCAACAACGACGACGGCTTCGGCAGCAAGCACGCCGGCGGCGCCACCTTTCTCCTGTGCGACGGCTCCGTGCGGTTCCTTTCGGAAAACATCGATTCGTCGAGCATGCCGGGCACATATCAGCGGCTCGGCGACCGAGCCGACGGCCTGCCGATCGGTGATTTTTGAGGCTTGTCGGCATGCGGATCCGCCTCACGAGAAACCTGCTGCCGCTCGCCCTTGCCAGTGGCGTGGTGGCCATCTGCGGCTGCGGCCAGGCGGGTCCCGCACGCTTCGAGGTGACGGGTACCATCACCTACGATGGGAAGCCGCTCCCCAGAGGTACGATCCGGTTCGAGACCGACGCCACCAAAGGTAACCACGGGCCTGTCGGCATCGCAGCCATCGAAGATGGACGCTACTCGACGGCGGAAGAGGGCGCGCGGGGCGCACTCCAGGGACCACTCATTGTCTGGATCACAGGGCTGCCGGCGGCGAAGGCCAACGCCGAGTTTCAACAGCCTCTGTTCACTGACTACCGCGCCGAGATCGAACTGGCGCCAAGCGGCCGCGGGCCGACACGGCTCGACTTTTCAGTGCCGGCCCAGCCCCGCCCGTGACAAGCCAACGGGTGGGGCGATCTCGCCGCCGCGCAGGTGGTCGTTTCCTACGGCACACAATCCCTTCCGCTCACGCCTCGGGCTTCCTCCGCAACGATCCCGCCTCTGAAAGACCGAGGCGTAAGCCGAGTGGATACCCTCCGCCGCGCGAGTCGTGAATTGACGGTCGCTCTCCACGGCCCGTAGACTCCGCGGCCACGAGAATCCGGTTTTTCAGGAGATGTGCCGTATGTCCGCTTCGTCCGCCGCCGCGCCGCGCGCCCCGCACGCCACCGACCTCGATCGCCTCGCGATCGACACGATCCGCACGCTCTCGATGGACGCGGTCGAAGCCGCCAAGAGCGGCCACCCCGGCACACCGATGGCCCTGGCCCCGGTCGCCTTCACGATCTGGAAGGAGTTTCTCCGCTACGACCCGGCCAACCCCGCCTGGCCCAACCGCGACCGCTTCGTGCTCTCCTGCGGCCACGCGTCGATGCTCCTCTATTCATTGATCCACCTGGCCGGCATCCGCCGCGGCGGCTCGGCCGACGCCACCCGCAACGTGCCCGCCGTGTCGCTCGACGAGATCAAGAAGTTTCGCCAGCTCGACAGCGTGTGTGCCGGCCACCCCGAGCACCACATGACCTCCGGCATCGAGACCACCACCGGCCCGCTCGGCCAGGGTTGCGGCAACTCCGTGGGCATGGCGATGGCTGCGAAGTGGCTGGCCGCCCACTACAACCGCACCGGCAGCGAGGTCTTCGACTACGACACCTACGTGCTCTGCAGCGACGGCGACCTGATGGAGGGCGTGGCCGCCGAGGCTGCCTCCATCGCCGGCCATCTCGGGCTGTCGAATCTCTGCTGGGTGTACGACGACAACTCGATCACGATCGAAGGAGAGACGCATCTCGCCTTTACAGAAAACGTGGGCCAGCGGTTCGAAGGCCTCGGCTGGCGGGTGGAGCACGTGGCCGACGCCAACGACGCAGCCGCCCTGCGGAAAGCACTCCAGGCATTCAAGGCCGAGCAGAAGAAGCCCACGCTCGTGATCGTGAAGAGCGTGATCGGCTACGGCGCGCCGAAGAAGGCGGGGTCGCACGAGGCGCACGGCGCGCCCCTGGGCCCCGACGAGATCAAGGGGGCGAAGCAGGCCTACGGCTGGCCGGCCGATGCCTCGTTTCTCGTGCCGCCGGAAGTGCCCGAGCACTTCGCGAAGACGTTTGGCTCTCGTGGCAAGCAGGCGCACGAAGCCTGGCAGAAGACCGTGGCCGACTACGCGAAGGCCCAGGCGCCGCTCGCCCGTGAGCTCCATGACTTTCTCGACGGCCGGCTGCCGTCCGGCTGGGAAGCCGCGATCCCCACGTTCCCGGCCGACCCGAAGGGGCTCGCGAGCCGCGTATCGTCGGGCAAGGTGCTGCAGGCGTTGAGCGCGGCCGTGCCGTGGTTCCTGGGAGGGTCGGCCGATCTCGCCCCCTCGACGATGACGCTCATCCAGGCCGAGAAGAGTTTTGAACCGGGGTCCTACGGCGGCCGCAACTTCCATTTTGGGATCCGCGAACACGGCATGGCAGCCGCCTGCAATGGGCTCGCCCTCTCCGGCCTGCGGCCCTACTGCGCCACCTTCTTCGTGTTCTTCGACTACCTGAAGCCCGCCCTGCGGCTCTCCGCGCTCGGCAACCTCGGCGTGATCTACGTGCTCACACACGACTCGATCGGCCTCGGCGAAGACGGCCCCACCCACCAGCCGATCGAGCAGCTCGCCAGCGCCCGCGCCGTGCCGGGCCTCTCCGTGTTTCGCCCCGGCGACGCCAACGAAGTCGCCGAGACCTATCGCGTGGTCATGCAGCGGCCCGATCGCCCGGCCGTGATCGTGCTCTCCCGGCAAAACCTGCCCACGCTCGACCGCACGAGCCTCGGCGCCGCGAGCGGCACCGCGAAGGGCGCCTACATTCTCAAGGACGCACCGAATGGCAAGCCGGCCTGCATCCTCATCGGCACCGGAAGCGAGTTGCAACTGTGCCTCGACGCGGCAGCGAAGCTCGCCGAGTCGGGTGTGCATGCCCGCGTGGTGAGCATGCCGTGCTGGGATCTCTTCGCCGAGCAGGATGCCGCCTACCGCGAAAGCGTGCTCCCCGCCGCGATCACGGCCCGCGTGGCCTGCGAAGCGGCCTGCGGCTTCGGGTGGGAGAAGTGGATCGGCCTGCGCGGGAAGTTCGTGGGCATGACGTCGTTCGGCGCCTCGGGCCCGGCCCCGGCGCTCTACAAGCACTTCGGCATCACGGCCGACGCCGTCGCGGCCGCCGCGAAGTCGCTCGTGTAGAGCAGGTGCGAACTACCCGCATTCGGAGCCGGCGGTAGGCATGCTCGACTCCGGTCGTGTTGAGAGTACAGGACTCGTGGGTTTTGATCAGACGCCGATAGTCCTCAACGACTCCCTGCGTCTGCGCGTGCCCACCGACCGACTCCGCCGAAACTTCTTGGCGCTGTAGCGACAGGCCTCCAGGCCTGTCGATCGACAGAGCTGGAGCTCTGTCGCTACGGCGGAGGCTTCGGGCTCCCCGTATCCCGGGAGCCGGCGTATGCAGACAAGCGAAGCCATGGATGGCGACGCGCAGTCGGAGTCGAGTGAGCGGAGGGCTGGAGGCCCGCAGCGAACGTCCGGCGACGGGCGTACGGGGAGCCCGAAGCCGGCACGCCCGACGCCCCGAACGTCCGGCGAGACGGTACGGGGTAACCCCGAGCCGGGGCGAAGCTATAACCGTGCGCAACCGTCACGGCTGGTGGTGCGAGTCACCGATCACGGCGTCTTCGGGATCGGTGCCTGCGGCGGTGTTGCCGGCGTGATTCTTGTAGAGATGATCGTCGCGGTGCAGGTCGTCCTGGAAGACCCGCTCGACGTGGCCGTCTTCGAAGAGGATGTAGTGGATGCCGCCGGGATGGTTG
>JBAXUY010000150.1:0-6708 GCA_037129475.1 Planctomycetia bacterium
GTGCTCGACATGGCCCGCGTGATGCCCGTCGTGAAGGCGTCGAAAAGCCGGCTCATCGGCCCCAACTGCCCGGGCGTGATCACGCCGGGTGAGTGCAAGATCGGCATCATGCCGGGCTACATCCACACGCCCGGCCACGTCGGCGTGATGAGCCGCTCGGGCACGCTCACCTACGAGGCCGTCTGGCAGCTCACGCAGCTCGGCCACGGGCAGAGCACCTGCGTGGGCCTGGGCGGCGATCCGCTCGTCGGGTCGAGCTTCATCGACATCCTGGCGCTGTTCCAAAACGACCCCGACACCCACGCGATCCTGATGATGGGCGAAATCGGCGGGAGTGCCGAAGAAGAGGCTGCGGCGTACGTGAAACAGCACGTGACGAAGCCCGTGGCTGCCTTCATCGCCGGCCGCACCGCGCCGCCGGGAAAGCGGATGGGGCACGCCGGTGCGATCATCTCGGGTGGCAAGGGGACGGCCGAGGCCAAGCTCGAGGCCCTGCGCGACGCCGGCATCGAGGTGGCGGAGAGCCCGGCCGACATGGGCGCGGCCCTCGTGCGTGCGATCAAGCGACGGACGTGACGGTTTTCGCGCGAAGGCCGCCTCGGGTATGGCCGGTCGCCGGGCTACACTGACGGCATGAAGATCGATCTCTTCATCCCCTGTTTCGTAGACCAGATGACTCCGCAGGTGGGCATGGCGGTGGCGACCGTGCTCGAGCGGCTCGGGCACACCGTTGAGTTTCGCTCCGCGCAGACCTGCTGCGGGCAGCCGAGCTTCAACGCCGGCTACTGGGACGAGGCCCGCGCGGTGGCCCGACGGGCGCTCGACGTGTTCGAAGGGGCCGAGGCGGTCGTGGGCCCGAGCGGATCGTGCGTGGCGATGATGCGGGTCTTCTATCCACAGCTCTTCGAGGGGCTGCCGGAGGAAACACGGGCCCTCGACCTCGCGGCCCGCACGTTCGAGTTCGGCGAGTTTCTCGTCGACAAGCTCGGCGTCACGGACGTCGGCGCCCGGTTCCCGCACCGTGTCACCTACCACGACGGCTGCCACGGCCTGCGCGAACTGCGGATCAAAACCGCACCCCGGGAGCTGCTGCGCCATGTCCGCGATCTCGAATTCATCGAATGCGACGAGCCGGAGAGCTGCTGCGGGTTCGGAGGCCTGTTCAGCGTCAAGTTTCCGATGATCTCGACGGCCATGGCCGAGGTGAAGGGCGGATCGCTCGCCCGCACCGGCTGTGACTTCATCGTGTCGAGTGATCCTTCGTGCCAGCTGCAGCTCGACGGCTGGCTCTCCCGCAACACGCCCGCAGGCGGCTCGCGTCCGCGGACGATCCACCTCGCCGAGGTGCTGGCGACGGCCGGCCCGTAGCCGCAGAGTGGCACTCTGCCGAATGCGGGCGGTTGTGCAGACTACCAGTCTGCACCTACTGGGGGTCGGGCGTGAGGCCCGGCGACCGCTCGCGGTCGGCCTTCAATTTCTTGGTGACGTGAAGCGCGACCGGGCGTTCTGCGGCGAGGCCGGACTTGTCGGTGACGACGACGGTGAATACGTAGAGCTTGCGCACCTCGCGGTCGGGCGGACTCTTCAGCGTCACCGCCCCGGTCGCAGGATCGACCACGAGCAGGGCCGCGTCGTCAGGCTGATCAGGCTTGAGCGAATACGTCAGGGTGTCGCCGGCATCGGCATCGGTCGCGGTGGCCTGGTAGACGATGGTCTCCACCGGTTCGCCATCGGTGACGAAGGCCGTATCCTGACTCGTCAGGGCGGGCGCCTGCAGGGCCGTGAGCGGCAGCCAGTGGCCGATCCGGTAGTGCTCGAGAAGGCCGACGTCGCGCCGGCCGTTGCCGTTGAGGTCGTTGGCAGTGAGCTCCGGCGTGAAGGCCCCATTCGCATCGGTGTCGACGAACGCCTCGCCGTCGCCGCGCGTGAGGCTCCCGTCGGCGTCGACGAACGGCTCGCTCCAGGCGGGCCGCGTGACGGGGCCGCCGGCGGGGGCAGTGCCCGGCTCGCCGCGCAGGAGCACGTCGTGCGTTTTCGCATCCACTCCCAGGCAGCGGACGAACACGTCGAGCATCCGCGACCCCATGTCGAACGTGAGCCGGCTGCCGTCGATCCGATAGGCGGGCGGCAGTGGTGCGACCGACAGCGCCAGCAGCACCCCTCCGGCGGCGACGAGACCGGCCAGCCCGCCCACGATCACGCCGCCGAGCTGGTCGACACGTGGCGGCAACTTGACCACGTCGGGCGGCACCGCGGCGCCGACGGCGAGACGGATGCCAATCGCGGCGACCGCGAGCACGCCGAGAAACGCCCCCGGGACGGCATAGTGCCGGGGCACATCGGCCAGCTCGAGCCACGCACCCACCGGGCCTGCGAGGCCGAGCGCTGCCATCACCGCCGCCAAGGCGTGCAGCCCGGCGATCGTCGCCAGAAACAGACCGGAACGATAGCCGTAGAAAGCCAAGGCCGCCGCGAGGCCGAGCACGAGGGGGGCGCCGAGCGGCTGGAGCACCGTCGCGGCGAGGGGCGGGGGAACGCACATGAAGATCGTCGTGCTCATGGTGGGCGTCAGGCCTTCGTGACGCGGATGACTTCGTTCACGCTCGTGATCCCGGCGATCACCTTCTGGAGCCCCGCCTCCTGGAGCGTCCGCATGCCCGCCTTGCGTGCCGCGGTGCGGATCGCCTGGATCGAGGGCTGCCCCACGATCAGTTCGCGGATGGCCTTGTCGAAGACCATCAGCTCATGGACGCCCGTCCGGCCGCGATACCCGGTGCCGTTGCAGGCCGGGCAGCCCTTCTCCTTGTAGAACACGTCGACTTTGTCGGCAGGAATGCCGGCCGATTTCAGGAACTCGGGCGTTGGCTTGTAGGGCTCCTTGCACTGCTGGCAGAGCACACGGATGAGCCGCTGGCCGAGCACGGCCGTGACGGCCGATTGGATGAGCGTGGTGTCGATGCCGATGTCGAGCAGCCGCGTGACGGTCGTGGCGGTGTCGTTGGCGTGGAGCGTGGTGAAGACGAAGTGGCCGGTGAGTGCGGCCTGCATCGCGATTTCGGCCGTCTCCTTGTCGCGGATCTCGCCCACGAGGATCACGTCGGGGTCCTGCCTGAGCACACTGCGCAGGATCTTGGCGAACGTCAGGTCGGCCGCCACGTTCACCGCCGTTTGCGAGATGTTGTCGAGGCGGTATTCGATCGGATCCTCGATCGTGACGATGTTTCGCGAGAGGACGTCGATCTCGCCGATCGCGCCATACAAGGTCGTCGTTTTGCCCGATCCCGTGGGGCCGCAGACGATCAGCATTCCGTGGGGACGGTGGATGATCTCCCGCAGTTGCTTGAGCACCGTGTCCCGCAGGCCGAACTTGTCGAGCCCTTGCTTGACGATGCCCCCTTCGGCGTCGAGCAGCCGCAGGGCGACCTTTTCTCCGTAGTTGGTCGGTGCGGACGCGGCGCGGACGTCGAACCTGCGGCTGTCGAACACCACGGTGAACGTGCCGTCCTGGGGCCGGCGGCGTTCGGCGATGTCCATGTCGCCGAGCACCTTGATCGCCGAGACCGCCGCGCGGCCCGCAGCCCCGGGAACGGTCCCCGCATTCTGCAGGATCCCGTCGATCCGATAGCGCACCTGCACGTCGTCGCCACTCCTGGGCTCGAGGTGGATGTCGGTGGCCCGCAGCTGGATCGCCTTGGTGAAGATCCGTTGCACCGCGACGATCGCCTCGGACGTCTCGCTGTCGACCCGCGTGCCGGCCATGCGACCGTCGTACGGCCGGCCGTCTTTCTTGAGGAGGATGAGCGTCGGGCCAGCTGAGCCGACGACGCCCGCCGGAGGACGGGGGCCGGATCCAAACCCATCCCCACGGCCACACGCCTGGGCCGCGAGCCCCAACAGGCCGTCGAACTGCCTGGGAAGAATTCTTCCCCCACTCGACACGTTGAGCTCGCGCCAGCACGTGTACCACGCCACCAGCCCGAGCAGGGCGGGGAGCATCAGATTCACGGCGGACAGGCCGTACCGCAGGCTGGCCAGAAAAAACACGACCCCGAGGCCGACGAGGATCATCGTCCACGGCCTCGTCCGCCCGAAGACCTCTTCGGCATCGCGGTCGACCCACACGCAGGCCGCGGCCCAGGCTGCAGCCAGGGCGAGCCACACCGTCCCCCAGATGAAAAAATGCTGCCCGACGGCGCTGCCTGTCATCCACCACACCTGCAACCGGTTCCAATCAACCCACCATGCTACTATGTCGGAAGAAGGGCCGCCGCATGAGCACGCCGAGCATTTCCGTCCCCACGACCGAACCGCCCGCTCCCGACCGAGGGGCCAAAAAGCGGTTTCTGCACGACGCCGCCGAGCACGTCCGAGATACCGGCCACCGGGCGTTCGTCCGCAAGGCCCTCGGCGGCTACTACACGAGCCGCGACACCCAGAAATCCCGGTATCGCGACTGGGAGCAGGCCCGCGACGCGGCGAGTCTCGCCAAGTGGTCGGCCGTCAACCGGCTCGACGAACTGCTCCCCCGGTTCGTGACGAAGTTCGAGGCCAACGGGGGCATCGTCCACTGGGCCCGCGACGCCGAGGAGGCGCGGCGGATCGTGCTCGACCTCCTGCGCGAGGCCAAGGCCCGCGCGGTGATCAAGAGCAAGTGCATGACGAGCGAGGAGATCCATCTCAATGCGGCCATGGAGGCCGACGGCTACGGAGTCGTCGAGAGCGACCTCGGTGAATTCATCCAGCAACTGCGCGGCGAGCCCCCCTACCACTTCGTCTTTCCGTGCATGCACGTGCGCCGCGACGAGATCAGCGATCTCTTCGGCAAGCACCTGGGCACGCCGCCGACCGACAGCCCGGAGGAGCTGACGATGATCGCCCGGCGGCACATGCGCCGGCTCTACGTCGATGCCGACGTCGGGATCACCGGCGCGAACTTTCTCGTCGCGGAGACCGGCCAGATCTCGATCACCGAGAACGAGGGCAACGCCCGGCTGACGGCCGCGCTGCCGCGGCTGCACATCGCGATCTCGGGGATCGAGAAGGTCGTGGAGCGTCTCGACGATCTCTCCGTGCTCCTGCCGATGCTCGCGACCGCGGGCGCCGGCCAGCCGATGACCTGCTACAACACGCTCTACGCGGGCCCACGCCGGAGCGGCGAGGCCGACGGGCCCGAGGAGATGCACCTCGTGCTCCTCGACAACCAGCGGTCGGCGATCCTCGCCGACCCGGAGCAGCGCGACAGCCTGCACTGCATCCGCTGCGGGGCCTGCCTGAACGTCTGCCCGATCTTCAAGAACGTGGGTGGCTTCACCTACGGCACGACCTACCAGGGCCCGATCGGCTCGGTGATCACGCCGCACCTGCGGGGCCTGGCCGATTGGAATCATCTTTCCGGGGCGAGTTCGCTGTGCGGGGCCTGCACCGATGCCTGCCCGGTCCGGATCGACATCCATCATCACCTGCTCCACAACCGGCGCAACGCCGCCCGCACGGCGCCCAACCGCTGGGAGCGGCTCGGCCACCGGATATTCGTCGCCGTGGCGTCACGGCCATGGCTGTTTGCGACGGGGGGCGCGGTCTTCCGCAGCACGCTCGGTTTCCTGAAAGCGCTGCGGCCGCCGCTCTTGCGCGACTGGCTCGCCAGCCGTGATCTGCCCGCGGCGCCGGCCCGGAGCTTCCGTGCCCAGTGGGGTCGGCGCCGATGACGACAGCCCCCGCATCGGGCCGCGATGGCTCGGCCCGCGACACGATCCTGGCGAGGCTGCGCGAGGCGCTGCGCACGCCGGCGCCCCTGCCGCATTTGAAGTCGCATGCCGCCGCGCCCGCATCGTCGGCCCCGAACGGCCTGCCGCGGCTCAGCGTGCTCCCGGAGCAGGTGGCGCGACCCTGGCTCCCGGAGGGGGGCGAGACCCCCGACGAGCGGCTGGCGATCCTCGTGGAGAATCTCGGCAAGCTTCGGGCCCTCGTGTACCGCGTACCCGATCTCACGGCGGCAGCCGATCTCGTGGGCACGCTCTCCCGGGAACGCGACTGGAAGCAGGTGGCCTGGCACGACCATCCGCTCGTCGCCCCCCTCCGCGCCGGCATCCCCTGCGGCACCTACGAGGTCCGATCAGGGGCGTTCGACAAGTCGGCACTCGAAGCCTGCGACGCCGGCATCACCGCCTGCGAGGCGCTCGTCGCCCAGACCGGATCGATTCTCGTGTCGAGCGCGACCTGCGGCGGGCGGGCGCTGTCCATCCTGCCGCACGTCCACGTGGTGATCGCCACGTGCGACCAGATCGTGGCCACGCTCGGTGATGCCCTCCATTTCGCCCAGGAACGCTCGGGCGGCCGGATGCCGAGCATGCTCTCGTTCATCACCGGCCCGAGCCGCACCGGCGACATCGAGCGGATTCTCGTTCTCGGCGCCCACGGCCCGAAGGAACTCGTCGTGATCCTCGTCGAGTAGGCGCGAGGCAGGCGTTCCGCTTGCCTTTCCTTCAACTCGCCCAATCCGGCTCGGGGTTGCCCCCACCATTTCGCCGGACGTTCACTGCGCCCATCCATGGGCTCCGTTCACTCGGAGTGACAGGCGCTGCGCCATCCTGGCTCCGCTGGTCACTCACGCCGGCTCAATGTGAGGGGCAACCCCGAGCCTCCCCTTGCCAGTTGAGGAGGCTTCGGGCTCCCCGTACCCCGGGAGCCGGCGTATGCAGACAAGCGCAG
>JBAXUY010000151.1:0-6705 GCA_037129475.1 Planctomycetia bacterium
AGCTCCAGCTCTGTCGATCGACAGGCCTGGAGGCCTGTCGCTACAGCGCAAGGAAGGTTCAGCGGAGTCGGTCGGTGGGCACGCGCAGACGCAGGGAGTCGTTGAGGACGAAAGAGCGCTAGGGCCGGAGGCCCGGGTCATCACCAGCCGACGGAGGTCGGCCAAGGAACGGACGGCAGGAAGCCGTGCCGTTCCGTGAATCGGGGAGCCCGAAGCCTCCTCCGTAGCGACAGAGCTCCAGCTCTGTCGTTCGACAGGCCTGGAGGCCTGTCGCTACTTCCCGACAGGTCTGGAGGCCTGTCGCTACTTCCCGACAGGTCTGGAGGCCTGTCGCTACTTCCCGACAGGTCTGGAGGCCTGTCGCTACAGCGCAAGGAAGGTTCGGCGGAGTCGGTCGGTGGGCACGCGCAGACGGAGGGAGTCGTTGAGGACTATCGGCGTCAGGCCCGGAGGGCCGGGTCAGCACCAGCCGACGGAGGTCGGCCGAGGAACGGACGGCAGGAGGCCGTGCCGTTCCGTGAAGCATCCCGCGAGCATGCCTCCCTTCGGCTCCGCTTGCGGACTGTTATCAAAAGCCCTGCCGGTGAGCAGGGCTGGACTGGCGTCAGGAGCGTGGGGCGATACGTTTTCCACCGCAATGCCGTGGCGCCGGGGAATGCGGAGAGCTCGTTGAATACAAGAGCGGGTGCCTTGGGCCCGGGGCATGTGATCCGAGCGGCGCGGCCGGAGCCAACGCCTTCGGCTGTACACGCGACCGGAACCATTGATCGGCCCCCAACGAGCCTCGTTAAGAGCTCACCGGCATGGTTCGACGCAGCACGAACATGGCAGAAAACGTATCGCCGCACACTCCCTTCCGCGGATGGCCGGTGGAGCACCGGCTTGAACAAACTCCGTCATGATCCGTCAAAAATCAGCTGCATCCCGGCCGAGCGGCTCCATCGTCTTGGTATTGCGCTCCACCGCGAGCACCACGGTCTGCCGCTCGATGCCATCGGCCGTGCGCGCGATGATCGGCAGCACCTGTCGCTTGTTGGGAAGGTCGACCCGCACGCGAAACGTGCCGTCGGGCTGAACCTTCACAGGCTCCCCCTGGAGTGTGACGTACGAGCCGGGCTGCGTCACGCCGTACACGATCATTTCGGCATCCACCTCGAGTTGGAAGTCGCTGACACGCTCCTCCTCGTCGTCGCCGTCGGATTGCATCGTTGTGCGGGCGGCGGGCGGGCCCATCGGCCGCCGCAGCCGCTCCTCGAACAGTTCCTGCAACTCGGTGCTGTTGTTCTCGGGCGAGAAGCCGCCGCTCATGGCGTAGATTTTTTCGCAGTCCGACGCGATGTCCGCCCAATGGGCGTCGAGCGTGTCCGGCTGCAGACCGGCCGGCGTCGATACGGCGTTGCTGCGGGCGAGCCCGTGAAACCGGCCACCCGCCGAGAGGTAGCCCACCTCCACACGGCAGCGCATCGGTTCGCGGATGTCGATGAACCAGTTCTTGAGGCCGCCGTGGATCTCGATGGTGCGGACCACGCGCTCGGAAGGCGATCCCTGCAGGCCATTTTCGAGCTGGAGAAGCCGCAAGACGGGCTTCGCGGCGTGCCACTCCTGGCCGAGTGCCGCCTCGGCGCGGGCGATGCTCCGGGGACTGATCTCCCAGAAGGCGTGCAGCCAGTGGGGGCCGCGAACCATCACCACCATCCGGTCTCGAATCGCCCGGACCGGCTTGCCGCTTTCGGGCGGCGTCGCGAGGCTTTTCACCCGCTGCAGCCTGGCCCGCGCCTCCTCGATCCGCCGGGCGACAGCCGCGTCACGGGTGGCCTTCGCGGTGGCCTCGCCTGCCGCCGACTTGACCGCCTGTCGGGCAAACCCACCTTCGGACGTGCGGCTCGACTTGGCCTTGCGGATCAGAGCCCGGATGAGCTGATCCTTCCGCATCGCGTGCCACCCGGCGACGCCGTGCTGCTTCGCCATGCGGGCCAGGTCGCGGACGGGCTTCTCCTTGAGATTCGCCACGGTCACAGGGGCATCCTCGGGGTGGAAACAGGCCGGTCAGGCCGTTGACTGACCTCCTTCAACGGTATCGAGGACCACCCGAAAACGCAAATCGAACACCACCCGAAAAGGTGGTGTCGCCACTGTTTTGCGGCCGATTCGCGCGTGTTCTCGCGGCCGTCGGCGAGGCGGCCTTCGGTCAGTCGCCGCGGAGTTTCAGGCCCCGTTCGGTCAGCTTCTCGCGCACCTCGTTGAGGCTCGTCACGCCGAAGTTCTTGCACTCCATGAGATCCTCGCCCGTGCGCCGCACGAGATCGCCGATCGTCGCGATGCCGAGTTTGGTGGTGCACTTCCGCGCCCGCACGGAGAGATTGAGCTCGGAAATCGGCAGCGAGTAGATCTCCTGCTCGTCGGCCGACGGCTCCACCACTTCGACGGCCGCCTCCTCGGCGGCTGCAGGCGCCGCCATCTGGCCGAGCGACAGCCCCTTGCTCGCCAGCATGTCCTTGATCTCCACGAGGCTGGTCTCGCCGAAGTTCTTGCTCTCGAGAAGCTCGGCCTCGGTCGTGCGGGCCAGATCGCCCAGGGTCATGATGCCCATCTTCTGCAGGCAGTTGCGACTGCGCACCGACAGTTCGAAATCGCTGACCGGCAGGAGCATCACCTGGTCGAGGCGGTCGCGTGTGCGCAGATCCTGTTCGCCTTGCTTGACGTCTCCGGAAGCGGATGAATCCTTGAGAAACAGGCGGGCCCGGGGGTGATCGGGAAACGCGTCGAGGACCCGCTTGTAGCATCGTTCCGCCGCCGGGAAATCGTCTTCATCTTCGTACAGGAGGCCGAGGTTGATCAGCGCGCCGACCGTGCCGGGATAGCGCTTCAGCGACTGCTCATAGCACCCCTTGGCGTCGTCGTCGTTGCCGAGCCGATCGTTGATCACGCCCATCGCGAACAGGGCGGTCGGATTGCCCGGATCGATCGCGAGCGCCTTGTCGAGGGCGGCCACGGTCTCGCCGATCGCCGCTCCCTCATCGGCGAGCATCGCCCCCTTCAGGGCCCAGTAGTCGGCCGACGCTTCGCGGTTCGGCAGTTTCTCGAGCAAGGTCGCAGCCTCAGGAGCCCGGCCCGCGGACCGCAGCACGTCGGCGATCGCCGCGCCGCACGCGGCGGCGTCGTAGCCCGACTTCTGGGCGGCCTCGAACGCCTCGCGGGCCTTGTCGACATGCGCGGCGTCCGTCGCCGCGAGCGCGGCGTGGGCACGGCCCTGATAGAAGAGCGCCAGCGCTCCACCATCGCCCGACCGCAGCGTCTCGAGGGACTCGCGCGACCGGCCGAGCAGGTGCTGGCATACGCCGAGCCGCACGGAGGCGGCGGGGCTTCGTTCACCGGCCTCCTCCAGTTCGCGCACCGCCCCGCGAAGGTCGCGGTGGGCGGCCGGGTCGGAGCCCAGGGCCTCGAGGAGGTTCCTGATGTCGGCCGGCCCGAAGGCGCCGGTACCGGTGACGAGATCGCGGACATCGAGAGTGGCTGTGGACATCATGCGCATGGCCTCGGGGAGGTTGGTCGTGCAAGCCAGCGGCGGGAGTCGAACCCGCAACCCCCGCATTACGAATGCGGTGCTCTGCCAATTGAAGCTACGCTGGCGTCGGCGTCCGACCGCGGAAAAACCCGGCCGGAACCCCGAAAAATAGCGCACGAAACGGGTGAGCGTCAAGGGACGGCACGCCGCGATGCGGGGAAACCGTCGGGCGAAACAAAAAAGTGGGGCCTCTGACCCGGCAGGAGCATCCTGCCATGGGCATGCGGGTCAGGGGCAAGACGACCGCACGCCCGAACAAGGTCGGAGGCCCCACTTTGTGTTCGAGTGGGGTGTCGGGGGGTGTCCCCGACACCCGCCCTGAGTGTGCACGGGCCGTGCCGAAGTCGGGGAATTTTTGCATGCCTTATTTTTGCGGGCGTCAGGCGTCCGCCCGCCGGCAGCGCCGGATCGGTGCGGCGAAATGCCGTTCGATTTCGCAACGCGCGCGGCAATTTGCGGCGCCCGATCCGGGCGTGGCGGGCGGCCGCTATCATTCGTCGTGCTCGCCCCGGCGAGCGTCGCCTGGAGAAAGCCCGTGACCCCGCGCCTGCCAGCCATCATCGGCCCCCACCATTGCGGTCCGGGCCAGCCGCTCGTCGTGATCGCCGGGCCGTGCGTCATCGAGACCGAAACACTCTGTCTGCAGATCGCCGAAACGCTCGCCACCTTTGCGGCGCGGTTGCCGATCCAGGTGATCTTCAAGGCGTCATTCGACAAGGCGAACCGCACCAGCGCGGGTGCCTTTCGGGGCGTCGGCCTGGAGGAGGGCCTCGCCGTGCTCGACAAGGTGCGGCGGGCCACCGGATTGCCGGTGACCACCGACGTTCATCTTCCAGAGCAGGCGGCTCCGGTCAGCCGTGTCTGCGACCTGCTTCAGATCCCCGCGTTTCTCTGCCGTCAGACCGACCTCCTGCTCGCGGCCGCGGCGACCGGCCGGGCGGTCAACGTGAAGAAGGGCCAGTTCCTCGCGCCCGCCGACATGAAGCACCCGATCGCCAAACTCCTCGCCGGCGGGTGCCAGGACATCTGCCTCTGCGAGCGGGGAACCTTTTTCGGCTACGGCCGGCTCGTGAACGATTTTGCCGGACTGATCACGATGCGGTCGTTCGGCGTGCCGGTGATCTTCGACGCAACCCACTCCGTGCAGCAGCCGGCGAGCATGGGCGGAGCGACCGGCGGCGATCGTGAACTCGTCGAGCCCCTGGCGCGGGCGGCAGCCGCAGTGGGCATCGACGGCGTGTTCTTCGAAACGCATCCCGACCCCGACACGAGCCCGAGCGATGGCCCGAACATGGTGCCGCTCGACAGGCTGCAGGGCGTCATCGAGCGGGTGTTGCGGATGCACGATGCACGGCGTGCCTGTGACACGGCGACGGGGCCCGGCAAATGAGGCGCTCCACAGGAAATCGCCGCGCGTCATGGGCAGCGACGGCCGGCGTGGCCCTGGCATTGACGGCAGGCTGCAGCGGCAGGGACGCGACGCCGCGGCCGGCGCGATTCGACAGGAACGGGGCCGAAGGCCCGCGGTCGGTCCAGGCGATGCCGCAGGGCGTGCGACAGCAGTTGCTCGACGGCGCGATGACGGTGCTCGGCCGGCTCGACGGCTACGACGAGGCATCCGCGTTTGCCCAGGTCTTCGATCGGCTCAATCAATGGAGCCACGGCATCGTCGTGGCGGGGGGCGATGCCGGCACCGCCTGGAAACTCGATCCACTCTACGCCACCCTGCCCCCGCCCCTCGCTGCGTGTGCGACCCCCGAAGCGCTCGGCAGCGGAGTCTTCGACGCGAATGACGACGTGGCGGCACTGCGCGACCAGCGCTGGCTCGCCGACATCGCCGCCACCGCTCGCGGCGACGCGGTCGACGACCTGTCCGTGGCCCGCAATCTGTTTGGCTGGACCGTGAGGTCCCTCGCGATCGTCAGTGATCCGCCCCCCGTGCCAACCGACGCCACGCCGGGCACGCGCTGGTTTTCCATCGGAGAGGTGCTGCTCTCCGGGCGGGCCAGCGGTGCGCAGCGGGCCTGGATTTTTCTCGAGTTGCTCCGGCATGCCGGCCTCGACGGCGTGATGCTCGCCACGGGCGATGCGGCCGCGGGTGGTCTCAGACCGTGGCTGCCCGCCCTCGTTTCCGGCGGCGAGTGCCACCTCTTCGAGCCGACGTACGGCCTGCCGGTGCCCGGGCCCGACGGCGCCGGCGTGGCCACCGTTCGACAGGCGGCCGCAGACCCCGCGATCCTGCGGTCGTTGTCGGTGCCCGATCGGCCGTATCCGGTGCAGGCAGTCGACATGGCCACGCTGTCGGTGCTCGTGCCGGCCGCGCCACTCAATCTCGCCCGACGCATGCACATGCTCGACGGTCAGCTCGCCGGCAGCGCCCGGATCGATCTCGCGATCGCGGCGACCGACCTCGGCACCGCGGCCCTGGCAACGCTGCCGGGCACCGCCGACGCAGGCCGGGTGCGGATCTGGGAATTCCCTTGGGAAACGTTGCGCCGGCGTCGCGACTCGGCCGCAGCCGTCTCAGCCGCGGCCGCCCGCGAACTCGCGCCGCTGCTTGTCGCGCTCGAGGAGGTCGCGCCGGACGGCCGGGGTGCTCGACGGACCGTGCGCCCGCTCTACGCCGCCCGGCTGCGAGAATTTCGCGGCGACCTCGACGGACCCGACGGGGCGAAGATGACGTATCTGCGGGCCCGGCCCTCGGCGGCGGTGATCGCGGAGGCCGTGCGGATGGTGCCGCCCGATCAGGCCGACGGCCTGCGCCGGCTGTACGACGCGATGAAGGAAGACGCCACGTACTGGCTCGGCGTGCTGACGCTCGCCGAGGGAGAGTATGCGACGGCGGCCGACTACCTGGGCCGGATGATCCTGGATGCCGCGCCCGACAGCCGCTGGGCCGACGCGGCCCGCACGAACCTCGCCGTCGCCGAGCAGGCTCTCGGGCACACCGACAAGGCCATCGCCCTGCTCCGCGCCGATCCGTCGCCACAACGCTTCGGCAGCCGCCTCAAGGCAGCGCAGCTGGAACGCGCCGCGACTTCCCAGACGAAGCGTTGATCAACGCGATCGCACCGGCTTTGGGCTGCCAGCTTCACGGAACGGCACGGCATCCTGCCGTCCGTTCCTTGGCCGACCTCCGT
>JBAXUY010000152.1:0-6629 GCA_037129475.1 Planctomycetia bacterium
GTGCGTCGGGGATCTGCTTGGCGATCACCCGGCGGATCTTCGCGAGCTCCTGCATCAGATTGGCCTGCGTCTGCAGACGGCCGGCGGTGTCGATGATGCACACGTCGAAGCCTCCTTCCAGGGCACGGGCGACGGCCCGGTGGGCGACGCTCGCCGGATCGCTGCCGGCCTCGCCGCGAACCAGTTCCGCCCCGAGGCGTTCGGCCCACATCGCCAGTTGCTCGACCGCGGCGGCTCGAAACGTGTCGCCGGCCCCGAGCACCACCCGCCGGCCCTCCTTCACGAAGCGGTTGGCGAGTTTCGCGATCGACGTGGTCTTGCCGGAACCGTTCACGCCGGTGACGAGGATCACCGTCGGGCCGGTGCCGACGACGGCGAGACCCGTGCCGTTGGCCCGCAGCCGCTCGAGCAGCTGACGCCGGATCGAGTCGACGACTGCGTCGGGGTCCACGACGCGGGCCCGCTGCCGCTCCCGCACGTCGGCCACGATCGCCTCGGCGGCTCCGGGCCCCATGTCGGTGCGGACCAGCGCCCCCCGCAACTCCTCGAGAAAGGCATCGTCGACCAGCCGCCCTTCCCGCTTGAAGAGGTCGCGCACGTCGGTGCCGAGCACCTGCGCGGTTTTGGAGAGTCCGGCCCGCAGCCGGTCGAGCAGCCCGCGGCGCTCGGGCGGCGGTACCGTGGGCTCCGTCTCGTCCGCCTTGCGACCGAATCCGAAGATGGCCATCGAGCGTGTCTCCGTCAGTGCGCCGGTGTCGTCACGCCGCGGTCGGCGAGCAGCCGCCCGAGGACGCCCGCCACGAACCGGGCGGAGTCGGCGGTGCCGTAGCGTTTGGCCAGTTCGATCGCCTCGTCGACCGCCACCGGACCGGGAACGTCGCCGTGGAACAGTTCGAACGTCGCCATGCGGAGGATCGCGCGGTCGGTGGCGGGCATCCGGGCCACGCGCCAGTTGTCGGCGCGACCGTCGAGCAGCGCGTCGAGTTCGCCCCGACGCTCCCGGACACCGGCCACGAGGCCCTTGGCAAACCCCGCCAGGCCCGGGTGCCCGAGCCGAGCCTCGATGAACCGTTCGACGTCGCCGACGACCGTCGCCGGATTCATGTCGAGGCGATAGAGCGCCTGGATCGCGATCTCACGGGCGCGGCTGCGGCGGGGTGTCTTCACGGTGTCTCGGGTCGATGGACGTTCAGGGTGTCAGCGCGGCGAGGAGCGAGATCATTTCGAGCGCCGCCGTCGCACACTCCGCCCCTTTGTTTCCTGCAAACCCGTCGGTCGGTCCGCCGGCTGCTCGGGCGAGGGCCTGGGCGAGCGTGTCACAGGTGAGCACGCCGAACGGTATGGGCAGGCCATGGCGGCGGGCCGTCTGTTCGATCCCCTGCCCCACGGCGGTGGCGATGTGCCGGTCGTGCGACGTTTCGCCCCGGATGATCGCTCCCAGGCAGATGACGGCGGCCTGGCCGCCGCCTGCCGCGAGCCGATCGGCCGCGAGCGGCAACTCGAACGCGCCGGGCACCCATGCGACGTCGATCCGATCGCGCGGTACGCCGCCGGCCGCGAGCGCGAACAGCGCGCCGTCGAGCAGGCGGCCCGTCACGGTTTCGTTGTAGCGCGACACGACGACGGCCACGCGCCGAGTCCCGAGGGCGGCCCGCACGTCGGCAGTGCCCCGCCATGTCCTGCCCACCGGAAGCGTCTCCATGGCGGCCCTACGACTTGAGGCTCGCCAGGAACTCGGCATTCGACTTCGTCTTTCCGAGCCGGTTGACGAGCAGCTCCATGGCGTCGGTCGGATTCATCTCGCCGAGAACACGCCGCAGCACGCAGATGCGCCGATATTCGTCGGGCTCGAGCAGCATCTCCTCGCGGCGTGTGCCGGAGCGGTTGATGTCCATGGCCGGATAGATCCGCTTGTCGACCAGCCTCCGGTCGAGCACGATCTCGAGGTTGCCCGTGCCCTTGAACTCCTCGAAGATCACGTCGTCCATCTTGCTGCCGGTATCGACGAGCGCCGTGGCGATGATCGTCAGCGACCCGCCCTCCTCGACCTTGCGGGCGCTGCCGAAGAACCGCTTCGGCCGTTGCAGGGCGTTGGAATCGACGCCGCCGGAGAGGATCTTGCCGGAGTTGGGCACTTCCGAATTCCAGGCCCGGGCCAGCCGCGTGATCGAATCGAGGAAGATGACGACATCGCGGCCGTATTCGACGAGCCGCTTGGCCTTCTCGATCACCATCTCCGCCACCTGGACATGGCGGCTGGCGTTCTCGTCGAACGTGGAGCTGATCACCTCGCAGCTCGGCCCCTTCACCTGCCGCTCCATGTCGGTGACCTCCTCGGGCCGCTCGTCGATGAGCAGCATGAAGACGTAGGCCTCCGGATAGTTCTCGAGCACGGCCCGGGCCATCTTCTGCATGAGGATCGTCTTGCCGGCCCGGGGCGGACTCACGATCAGCCCGCGCTGGCCGAAGCCGATCGGCACGACGAGATCGATCACCCGCGTGGAGAGCTCTTCGGCCGTGGTCTCCATCACGATGCGTTCGTCGGGATGCAACGGCGTGAGCTCGTCGAAGAACACCCGCGACGAGAGCTTGGCGGGATCCTCGCCGTTGATCGCCTCCACGCGCAGCAGTGCGAAGTAGCGCTCGCTCTCCTTCGGCGGACGGATCTGACCGGCCACGCTCATCCCGTTGCGCAGGCCGAACCGGCGGATCTGGCTCGGCGAGACGTAGATGTCGTCGGGGCACGAGAGGTAGTGGTAATCGGGACTCCGCAGGAATCCGAAGCCGTCCGGCAGAATCTCCAGCGTCCCTTCGCCGAACATCAGCCCGTTGAGCTTCACCCGCTCCTTGAGGATCCGGAACACCAGATCCTGCCGTTTGGTGCCGGTGATGTCGCCGATCTCCTCCTTGCGGGCGAGCTCGATGAGTTCCGCCATCGAGAGCTTCTGCAGGGCGGAGATGTGCGTGTCGCCCTTCTTGAGCGACTCGTAGCGGTCGGCGGCCTCCTGGTCGTCGAGTTTCACCTCCTCGGCGATCTCCTCGGCGATCGACATCGGCTCGCGCTCGAGCACGTCGTCAGGGTGGTCGGGGTCGGTGGGGGGCATGGAGAACCTCGGGAACGCCCACGGCAGGAACGGGCGAACGATCAACGGGGAGGAGAAAACCGGATGGGCGGACCGTCACGGCGGGCCGAAGTCGACCGCACGTCCCGCTGTCCGTCGGGGCCCGAGCAGCGCATCCACGATGCGATCGACTTGGAGCTCAGTATAGGTCAGGTCGCCCGAGGTATCCACGGCGAACGTGTTTTCCGGACCAGCTGCCGCGGAACGTCCGGGCAATCGACCACGCCGGGTGGATTCCCAGGCAGCCTCGCGCGCCGCCTGCTGGGCGGGACTGATGCCGCGGCGGGCGAGACGCTCCCGCCTGACGGTATCCTCACAATCGACCTTCACCACGTGATCGCATGCCGCGTCCCACCCCGCCCGCTCCAGGAGGGGTACGTCGAGCACGACGAGCGTGTCAGACCCGCCAGAGCGCTGCTCCGCCTGCCGCACGGCGGCGAGCGTCCGTTCGATCCGCCGATGCACGCGGGGATGCACGATCGCCTCGAGATCCGCGAGCGCGGCGGCATGGACGGGCGAGGGCCCGAACACGCGCGTGGCCAGCCAGCCCCGATCGACGTGGCCCTCCCCGGTCAGCACGTCGGAGCCGAAACGTGCGACGAGTTCCGCCTGCACATCGGGCTCCTCGAGCACCTCATGGGCGATCGCATCGGCATCGACGATGCGGGCGCCGCGTTCGGCGAACCTTCGCGCCACGGTCGATTTGCCGGCGCCGATCCTGCCGATGATGCCGATCGTGATCATGGGCCACCTACTTCTCGCACTCCGCCCACGTGACGCCGTCATGCACCGACACTTCGAGCGGAACGTCGAGCGGCAGCGCCCCCCGCATCTCGTCGAGCACGAGGTCGCGCACGGCCGGCGTCTCCGTCGCGGGGGCCTCCAACACCAGTTCGTCGTGGATCTGCAGCACGAGCGCGGCCGCCAGCCGTTCCGTGGAGAGCCGGCGCGACACCCGCAGCATCGCCAGCTTGATCAGGTCGGCGGCCGAGCCCTGCACGACGGTATTGATGGCCGTGCGCTCCGGCAGGGCGAGCGCGAGGACGCCCGCGGCGTTGCGGCGGCCCGGTCGGTCACGGACGCCGGCGATCGTCCTCCGGCGGCCGAGCATCGTGGTCACGTGGCCGTCGCGGCGGCAGCGATCGAGGATCTCGTCCATGAACTCGGCCGCCCCGGCAAAGGTGCGGAGATAGGCGGCGATGAACTCCGCCGCCTCCGCCTGAGGAATGGACAGGGATTTGGCAAGGCCGAAGGCACTCTGGCCGTAGAGGATGCCGAAGTTCACCGCCTTGGCCGCGCGCCGCATCTCGGCGGTCACAGCCGCCTCCTCGACGCCGAAGACCGCGGCAGCGGTGCGCGTGTGGATGTCGGTGCCCGACGCGAAGGCCGCCCGCATCGCCGCGTCGCCGGAGAGATGCGCGAGGATGCGAAGCTCGATCTGCGAGTAGTCGGCCGCGACGAAACGCCAGCCGGGCTCCCGGGGCAGGAACGCCGCCCGGATCTGCTGCCCCTCGGCCGTGCGGATCGGAATGTTTTGCAGATTGGGATCGCTCGAACTCAGGCGGCCGGTGGCGGTGACGGTTTGGTTGAACGTGGTGTGGATCCGGCCCGTCGCCGGGTCGACGAGCGCCGGCAGCGCGTCGACGTAGGTGCTCTTGAGCTTCGCATACTTGCGATGCTCGAGAAGCTTCGCCGGGAGCGGGTGGAGCGGGGCGAGTTCCTCGAGCACCTCGGCATCAGTGCTCGGGCCCGTCTTCGTCCGCTTCACGACGGGCAGCCCGAGTTCGTCGAACAGCACGGCCCGCACCTGGAGCGGCGAAGCGATCGAAAACGCGTGGCCCGCGAGGTCGTGGATGTCCGCCTCGAGGGCCTCCAGCCTCGCGGTATAGTCGCTCGAGAGCGCCGCGAGCACCCCGCAGTCGATCCGCACACCACGAAATTCCATGTCGGCGAGAACCGACGCCAGTGGCAACTCGACGTCGGCGTAGAGGCCGTGGAGCCCGGTCGTGCGGAGCGCCTCTCCGAGCCGCTCCGAGACCTGCCGCACGATGCTGCACGCGCGCGTGGCATGGGCGGCATCCGCCGGCCGCTCGAGGGCGTCGTCTTCTTCCGGCGCGACGTCGATGCCGGCGCGGCGTGCGACCTCGGCCAGCCCATGGTTGCGCTCACCGGCATCGAGCAGGTAGGCGGCGAGAAGCGTGTCGAACGTGCCCCCCGCCAACGCGTGCCCCGCCGCCCGCAGGGTCACGGTCTGCCGCTTGAGATCGTGCCCGATCTTGGAGACCGTCGGATCGCCCAGCACCTCGGCGAGCATCCGGGCTCCTGGGGCGTCACGATGCGCGAGCACCTCGGGCGCCACCCAGACCGACGCTTCGAGCGTCGTGATCGCGAGGCCGGCGGGCGGTGCGAGCAAGCGTGCGTGCGACGCACCGGCGACGCAGATGGCGAGCGGACCACCGCACCGCAGCAGCGGCACGACCGCCACGAGCGCCGCGTCGTCGGCGACGTGCGCCGTCACCGGCGGCGGAGCGGCTGGGAGCGCTGCGGGAGGCTCGGCGGTGAGGTCGAACATCGTCCGTTGCGCCGCGGCGGCCTGCGGCCGGGCCCGGGTCGCGGACTGCCGCGCCTTCGTGACGAGGCTTTGGAAGCCGAGCTCCTTGAGAAATGTGCCCAGCCGTTCTCCGTCGGGCGCGTGCAGTCGGGCCGCGTCCCAGGGCACGGTCAGTGGCACGTCGGCGTCGAGCCGCACCAGCTCGCGGCTGGCCCGGGCCGCCTCGGCATACGTGCGCAGGTTTTCCTGGCGCTTCTTGCCGGAAACCACGTCGGGATGGGCGAGTACGTGGTCGAGCGACCCGTGTGCCTGCAGCAGTTCGGAGGCGATCTTGGGGCCGATCAGCGGCACCCCCGGCACGTTGTCGGCGGAGTCGCCCACGAGCGTGAGATAGTCGACGACCTGGTCCGGACGGATGCCCCACTCGGCCCGGAGTTCGTCGGACCCCAAGAATGCATTCGTGCGCAGATTGAGCAGCCGCACCCGCTCGGAGAGCAGTTGCCGGGCATCCTTGTCGGACGTCGCGAGCACGCACGCGCCCCCCTGCCCCGTCACCTGCCGGGCGAGCGTGGCCAGAATGTCGTCGGCCTCGTACCCCGGCATCTCGAGGCACGGAATCCCCATCACGTCGAGCAGCTGCCGCACGAGCGGAATCTGCGGCACGAGGTCGGCCGGCATCTCGGCCCGGTTCGCCTTGTAGGCCTCGAACCGCTCATGCCGGAACGTCGGCCCGGGGGCGTCGAGCGCGCACAGCAGGTAGTCGGCCTTCTTCTTCTCGATGATGTCGAGCAGGTCGCGCGTGAAGCCATAGACCGCCGCCACGGGCGTGCCCTGCGGCGACGTCATCTCCGGCAGCGCGTGAAACAGTTGGTAGACCCGCGACAGCGTGTCGATCACCCACACCGACTTCCCGGCAAGATCGGGCACGGCGGCTGACGCGACGTCTGACATGCGAG
>JBAXUY010000153.1:0-6499 GCA_037129475.1 Planctomycetia bacterium
GCTCTGTCGCTACGGAGGAGGCTTCGGGCTCCCCGTACCCCGGGAGCCGGCGTATCTGACCAGCGCAGCCATGGATGGCGCAGCGCAGGCAGATCCGAGTGAGCGGAGGGCTGGAGGCCCGCAGCGAACGTCCGGCGACGGGGTATGGGGAGCCCGAAGCCGGGTTGAGCGCATCGGGCATGACAGGCTGACAGCCCGTCTTACTTCGCAGGCACCGTGGCGTCGGTTTCGAATGACTGGCCGTCGAAGCTCGTGAGCTTCACGAAGAGGCGCACGTGGTCGCCGGCCGGCGGGCGTCCCTGCCAGGGGAGCGTGAAGTGCAGGCCGCGGGCCCGCGATGTGCGGCGAAAATGCGCGAGCGCCTCGGCTGACGGGACGTCCCACTTGGCGAGTGGCGCACCCTCCGGGCCCCCGGGGGTCGCGGGATCGTAGGCCACGATCGAGACGTCGCCGCCGGCCGTCACGAGCCGTTCGTCGGCATCGCGCGGCTCGAATACGATGGCCAGGCCGTCGCTCGTGCCGTCGCCGTCGCCGTCGAAGCAACTGGTGCGGGCTGGATTGATGACGAGGTGCGTGATCTGGCCTTCGGCCGAAAGGCTCTCTTCGTGCGAGAGCCGCTTGATCTCCGACCCGCCTTTCGACGAAGCGGCCGCGCCACGGGCGCCCGGCTCGTCGGGCAGCGGCGGCACGCCGTCGAGCGTGGGTGGCGCGATCGTGGCGGGTGGGGCGGTGCCGCCGGCCGGCGGCCCGAAGCGGGGTCCGTCGCCCGCCGGTTCGCCGCCGACCGGAGGCCCGCCCGAGGGCTCCGGGAGCGTCATGGGTGGCGGCATGATCGACGGCACGGAAATGGCGGGGGGCATGAGTGTCGGCGGAGCGGCGGGCGTGGGGCCGCGGGCCGGCGCGGCGACCGCCGGCGGCACGTTGATGCGGCTCGGGAGCGAGGCGTCGGGATCGACGATGCCGAGCTGCTTCTTGAGGCTGCGGTTCTCGGCCGCGACCCGATCGAGGCGGGAACACTTCTCCTGGATTTCGTCCTGCAGGAGATAGATCTGGTCCTCCTGCATCCGCAGCTCTCGCTCGAGCAGCTGCTGGCTGATGTCGGACTTGCAGCCGGCAGCCACGAGGCCGCCGCCCAGGATCGCGATCCATGCGAATCTGTTCATGAGGCGCCTCCTGCGCGTCAGACAGTCGGATTGTCGTGCTGCGGTCAGCCGGCCGCCGCCGTGCGCGGTGAACTCGGCATGCGGTCGATGACTTCGTCGATCAGCCGGTAGTCGAGCGCCTCCTGCGCCGACATGAACCGGTCGCGGTCCGTGTCCTGCTCGATTTTTTCCAGCGGGTGGCCGGTGTGCTTGAGCAGGATGCCATTGAGCTTGTGCTTGATGTTCTTGAATTCCTTGGCGTGGATCATGATCTCCTCCGCGGTGCCCTCCATGCCGGCGAGCGGCTGGTGGATCATGATCCGGGCGTTCGGCAGGGCCCGGCGCTTTCCCTTGGCGCCGGCCGTGAGGAGCACCGCCCCCATCGAGGCGGCCTGGCCGATGCAGTAGGTGGCCACGTCGCAGGTGACGAACTGCATCGTGTCGTAGATCGCGAGCCCCGCGGTCACGCTCCCGCCAGGGGAGTTGATGTAGAGGTGGATGTCGGCCTTCGGGTCGTCCGACTGCAGGAAGAGCATCTGGGCGACGATGGCGTTGGCCACCTCGTCGTTCACCTGCGACCCGAGAAAGACGATCCGATCCTTGAGGAGGCGACTGTAGATGTCCATCGCCCGCTCTTCGCGGCCGCTCTTCTCGATGACGTACGGGATCAGCGGCATGGGTCAGTCCTTCTCCTTCTCGTCCTCGGCGACGGGCGGCTTCGCGAGGATCTCGTCGACGAGGCCGTACTCCTTCGCCTCGGTGGCCGTGAGGTAGCGGTCACGGTCGGTGTCCTTCGCAATCCGCTCGAGCGGCTGCCCGGTGTGGGTGGCGAGGATCTCGTTGAGCACCGCCCGCGTCTTGATGATCTCGTCGGCCTGGATTTCGATGTCGCTCACCTGGCCCCCGACCTGACCGTAGGGCTGGTGGATCATCACCTTGGCGTGGGGCAGCACGAACCGCTTCCCCTTGGCCCCGCCGGCAAGCAGCACCGCGCCGCCGCTGGCGGCCAAGCCCACGCAGTAGGTGGCCACCGGGCACGACAGGATCTGCATCGTGTCGTAGATCGCCATCGTGGCGGTGACACTGCCACCCGGTGAATTGATGTAGAAATGAATGTCCTTGCGGCGATTTTCGCTCTGCAGGTAGAGCAGCTTCATCACGAGTTCGTTGGCGTTGCCGTCGTAGATCTCTCCCTGCAGGAGAATGATCCGGTTTTCAAGGAGCAGGTCACCGAGCGTCATCTGGCGCTGCCGCTGGTAGTCGCGGTGGGCGCTGGAAGCCGACGGAGAGAAGCGGGGCTCGTGCATGGCGTGTCTCGGGGGGATGGAGGACCGGCCTAGCGGCGGGCTCCTGGTCGGGCTTCGGCCGCCTCGGCGTGCTTCGCCGTCGGAATCTCCTCCTCGCCCACGACACTGCCGCAGACGGCATGGTCGACGGCGTCGGCATCCGGCCGCGGGAATTCGAAGGGCGTATCGTTGAACTTCGCGTTGTGCTCGATGACCTCGAGCGTCTTCCGCTCGATGATCTGGTTGCGGAGCACGTCCATGAGGCCGCGCTTCTCGAGGCTCGCCCGGACCCGCCTCGGCGGCTCGCCCGATTGGGCCGCGATGGCGCGAATCTCCTCGTCGTAGTCGGCTGCGGAGTCGGCGATCCCCTCAGCCTCGGCGATCTTCTCGAGGATGAAGTGCTCCTTGAGGGCCCGGGCTGTGCTCGCCAGGGCAGACTGCCGCAGTTCGTTGACGTGCCGGCGGATCGAGTCGTCATCGAAGCCGCTGCGCCGCAGTTCGAGGATCGATCGCTCGAGCTCGCGCAGGCTCTGCCGCTTGAGCAGTTCCGGCGGCAGTTCCCACGTGGCCGAGGCCGTGAGGGCGCTGGCCACCTGCTGCCGAACCTGGCGGCGCCGGTGCCATTCGAGTTGGCCTTCGAGCTGCTTCTTCACCGCCTCGCGGAGCGCCTCGGGCGATTCGAAGCCGCCGAGTTCCTCGAGCACGGCCGCCGTAAGCTCCGGCAATTCGAGCTTCTTCACCTCGAGCACCGTCAGTTCCAGGGTGACCGTCTTGCCACGCAGGGCCTCGACGGCGGCCTCGTCGGAAATCTTGACCTCGGCCGTGACCGTGGTGCCCGGCTTGGCCTTCTTGACGAGGGCGTCGAACCCGGTGAGCGACGCGTCGGCGAAGGAGAGCTTTGGCCGGACGACGATCTCGAGTTCCGTGGCCTCGGAGAGCACCGTGTCGCCGTCGAGGAACCGCAGGTTCGCCACGATCATGTCGCCCGCCGCCGGGGCGCCGTCGTGCGGGACGAGGCGGCTGCGTTCTCGGAGGATGCTGCCCAAGGCCTCGTCGACGTCGGTGTCGCCGATCGCCCGCGTGGGCCGATTGATCGCCAGCCCCTTCCACTTCGGCATCTCGAACTCTGGCCGGACCTCGATCGAAAATTCGAACGTCATCGGCCCTTCGTCGGGCAGCACGACGGCGTCCACGTCGAGTTCGGGCTCGCTGATCGGCGAGAGCTTTTCCTGCTCGGTCACCTGCGTCATGGCCGCGGCGAGCAACCGGGACCGGATCTGGTCGGCGAGTTCCGACTTGAAGCGGTTGCTGACGAGCCGGCGCGGGGCACGGCCCGGGCGAAACCCTGGTAGCAGGGCGGTCGGCATCAGTTCGGCCACGGCCTCGTCGAAGTGCCGGTCGATGTCCTCACGGGGAATCGAAACCTTCACCCTGCGCTGGCAGGTGGAGACGCTCTCGACGGCCACGTCGAGCTTGAGCGGTTGTTCGGTGCCGTCGCCGGCGGAAGGAGCGATCGCAGTGGCGGAGTCAGACATGGTTCATTCCCGGCGGAAACAGCGGGACTCATCAAAGGAAGGCGTGGACCGCGGGGGCGGGCGCCGGGGAGGGGGGACCGAACTGCGCATGCACGCGATGCACGAAACAATCATGCCCAAGACAGGGAAGCGGGTGATGGGATTCGAACCCACGACAACCACGTTGGCAACGTGGTGCTCTACCAACTGAGCTACACCCGCGCTGGCCGTGCAAAGCGTCACCACCCGCACGAAGCCCCGCGATTATAGGGGCGCAGGGGGTGGCCGCAAGATCACCCTTTGGGCAAGCCGGGTTTTTTGAGCAATCTGGAGTGGGCCGCTTGAAGGCCGACCGAGCGGGTTACACTCGTTGGTGGACAGGCTTCCCCGCCGGAGGAGACGCCCGGTGAACGTGCGATTCGTCGTTACCAAGCCAGCAGCCAAGGCGAAGACATTTCCCGTGCGTCTCCCGATCCTCGTGGGCCGGAGCGAGGAGGCGAAGTTTCGCATCCAACAGGATCGGGTAAGCCGGAAGCACTGTGAATTCTTCGAGCAGGACGGCCGCGTCTATCTCCGCGACCTCGGCTCCACAAACGGCACGCTCCTGGAGGGAGAACTCGTCGAGACGAGCATCAAGATTCCACTGGAGTCGGGCGCGATCGTGCGGGTGGGCAGCCTCGAGTTTCGGGTCGAATTCGACACCTCGACGGCCACGACGTCACGTCGCTTGGCGGCGGACGTCGACGTGGTCAGCGATCTGACCGTGGGTGTGGCACAGGCTGCCGATTCAGAGCGGCTACAGGTCGAACACACGGCCGATGAGCCGAGCCCCGAGCCGCCGCCCGTCCTCACGGCGGAGCGACCGGTGCAGGCGGACGAGTTGCCGAACGTGGAAGTGGCCGGTGATGCCGCGCCGCCTGCGGAGAGTGAGGCGAGCGACGAGCCCGAGCCTCCGCCGGCCGACGAGGCGTTCGGGTTTCTCGCCGGCGCCGACGACGCCAAGCCCGCAGGCGACGACGACCAACTCGGTGACTTCCTCAAAGGTCTGAAGTGATTCACCGCAGCCGACAGCGCACTACTGCGCCGGCCGGCGGGCTTTGTTCTTCGGAGGCGGTGGCGTCACTGGGTTGGTGAGCGTGATCTTCAGGCTCGTCACCAACAGCTTCCCGCGCTGGTAATACTGACCCTCCGCCTCGACGTGGTCACCGGGTGCGGCGAGGCTCACGTTCGCCGACCGCACCACGAGCTCGGCCTCGGCGGGCACGGTGACGTCGAACTTCTCCCGTCCCGCGATGATCGTGACGACATCCCCCTCGACCTGCTTGATCGTACCCGCCAGGAGATAGGTTCCGGCTGGCCGCTTGCCGGAGAATCGCTTGGCGCCCGCATCGGCGATGCCCAGTCCGCCAGCCATGACGCCAGGTGTGCCGCCGTCGGTGAACGCCACCTGGAGTGCCGGCTCGGTCACCTTGCCGAACTCGTCGAGCGTGACGGCACAGTTCACGAACTGCTTCGGCTGGAGCATTTCGCGACTCGCCTTGCCAGTCACCTCGATCTTCGCGTTCGGGGCCGGCATGGCCTGCCATTCGGCGCCCCCATGCGGGAGCCGCAGCTTCAGCATCCCGGGACCGACCTCGATGACCTGTCCGTTCTGGTCGTCCTTCTCGAGTGACTTCAGCGGGCCGGGGGGCTGGGCGAGACTGACAGCCTGCAGTCCGAGCCCGAGGCTCCCTGCGAGCGCCAACGCGATCGCCTGGCGGCTGACCGGCTTCCCTGGCGAACAGCGGGGGCTTTGCATCTGGCGTTTCCTGTGAATTCGAAGCAGACTGTTTTCCGGTACGCCACACTATAACGATCGGTTCGTCTTTTCGGACCGCGGCCGATCCCACGCACCGCCCACGATCCCCATGCCCGCCTCGCCCCGCCGCGTTACGATCCTCGACCTCGCCGCCGCCAAGCACGACCGGCGGCCACTCACGATGGTCACCGCCTACGACTGGCCAAGCGGCCGGCTCGTCGACGCCGCTGGAGTCGACTGCGTGCTCGTGGGCGACAGTGTGGCGATGGTGGTCGCGGGCCGCGAATCGACGCTCCCTGCCACGCTCGACCAGATGATCTACCACGGTGAGATCGTGGCTCGCGCGGTGTCGCGGGCGCTCGTCGTCGTCGACCTCCCGTTTCCGCTCCAGCACCTCGGGCCGCGCACGGCCGTCGAGGCCTGCGCCCGGATCCTCAAGGAAACGGGCTGCCAGGCCGTGAAACTCGAGGGCACGGCCGGGCAGGCCGACGTGATCGCGGCGATCGTCGCCGCCGGCATCCCCGTGATGGGCCACGTCGGCCTGCGGCCCCAGGCCGTGCACCAGCTTGGCGGGTATCGCGTGCAGCGCGACGTCGACCACCTGCTCGAGGACGCCCGTGCCGCCGCGGAGGCCGGGGCGTTCGCCGTGGTGCTCGAGTGCATCCCGGCCGAAGCCGCCCGCACGATCACGGCGGCCCTCGCCGTGCCCACGATCGGTATCGGCGCGGGGCCGCACTGCGACGGCCAGGTGCTCGTCTA
>JBAXUY010000154.1:0-6482 GCA_037129475.1 Planctomycetia bacterium
ACGCTCGCTGCGGCCATCCTGGCCTCCGCTCGCTCGGATGTGCCTGCGCTCCGGCATCCTGCCTGCGCTGGTCACATACGCCGGCTCAATGGTAGGGACAACCCCTCGCCTCCCCTTTCCATTTGGGAGGCCGCAGTCGGCGCGTGAGCCGTGAAGCAGTCATGAAACTCCTTCTCTACGAATGGTGCTGCTCGGGCGGGCTGGCGGGTGGAGATGCAGGGAGTGGGTGTGCCGGTATCGTCGCCGAGGGGCGGGCGATGCTCGAGGCGCTCGCGGCGGATGCCGTGCGTGATGGAGCGCTCGACGTGACCGTGCTCTTCGATGCCGTGGGGTCGCTGACACTGCCCGATGGAGTACGCGTCCGTTCGGTGCCAGCGGGCGGTGAGATCGAATCGCTCGTCGCCGCGGCGAGCGCCGCCGACTGGACGGTGATCGTGGCGCCCGAGACCGACGGCATCCTGCGGTCGCGCGTCGCCGCCGTGCGGACCGCAGGCGGCAAGGTGCTCTGCTCGTCCGACGCCTTCATCGCGATCGCCGCCGACAAACAAGCGACCATCACGGCGCTTGCGGCCACAGGTGTGCCCGTGCCGGCCGGCCGGACGCTTGCGGCCGAAGAGTCCGTGCCGATCGATTTTCACATGCCTGCCGTCCGCAAGCTTCGTGACGGCGTCGGCTGCGATGGCTTCGAGGTGCTCGACTCGGCGCACGACGTCGTGCCCGCACGGACCACCACCCGACTGGAGACGTTCGCTGCCGGCATGCCTGTCGGCGTCTCGTGTCTCTGCGGCCCGGGAGTCATCGAAGTGTTGCCGCCCATGCGGCAGCACTTCACGGACTCCGGACCACGGCGGTATCTCGGCGGCGAGCCGCTCGCTCCGGGCCTGGAGGCGGACCGCGCCATGGCCCTCGCCCGGCGGGCGGTGGATGCCGTCGCTCATGCGGCAGGCGATGACGCCCCCGCGGGATGGGTCGGAGTCGACATGATCCTCGGAGCGCGTGACGATGGTCGGGCCGATCGGGTGCTCGAGGTGAACCCGCGGCTCACGACGTCGTTCGTCCGGCTTGCCGCAGCCTCGCCGCGGAGCCTCGTGCGGACGATGCTCGACGTGGCAGCGGGTACGCGGGTGCACGATGGAGCGACATGAAGACCGATCGGCCGTGCTCGCCTTCGACGTCGGCGGCGCGAACATCAAGGCGGCGGACGGCCTCGGGTGGGCCGCGTCCGAATCGTTCCCACTCTGGCGGCAGCCTGAAATCCTGGCCGATACGCTCGCCCGGATCGTGGCCGAGCGACGTCCGCGCCGGATCGTGGCCACGATGACCGGCGAGATCGCCGACTGTTTTTCGTCTCGGGAAATCGGCGTGCAGCACATCGTGACGGCGATCGAGGCGGCAGCCGAGGCCGGCTGCCCCCGGGCGACCGTCGGCATCTATCGCGTTGACGGCACGATCGTGCCACCTGCCGCGGTCCGCGACCGCCCTCTCCTGGCGGCGGCCGCCAACTGGCACGCGATGGCCCGGCTCGCGGCCGCGCACACCACGGCGGAACGGACCTTCGCGGTCGACGTGGGATCGACCACGACCGACATCGTGCCCGTCGTGGGCCGGGTGCCGGCTCCGCTGGCCCGCGACGACGTCGGCCGGTTGGCGACGGGCGAACTCGTCTATACGGGCGTCGAGCGCACCCCCGTCGCGGCGCTCGTCCGCTCGCTGCCATGGCCCGGCCTGGGGCCGGGCCGCCGGCCGGTCGCAAGTGAACGCTACGCCGATTCTCGCGACGTGTGGATTCTGCTCGGCGGCATTCCCGAGGACGAAACCACACGCGACACCGCCGACGGCCGGCCGGCCACGCAGGCTGCCGCCCGTGCCCGACTGGCCCGGATGGTCCTGGCCGATCCCGACACGGTGTCCGCAGCCGACGCCCGTGGAGCTGCCGAATGGTGTGCCCGGGCGCAGGCCCGCACGGTGGCCCGGGCGCTCGACCGTGTCGGGCGCGCCGTCGGCTGGCGGCCGGCACGCGTCGTGCTGTCGGGCCATGGAATCTGTCTCGCGCGACGATCGCTCGAGCAACTCGGCTGGCCCGTCGAAACGATCGTCCTGCCCGACCGCCTCGGGCAGGACGTGTCGCGGGCCGCGTGCGCCCATGCACTCGCCCTCATCGACCGGGGGCTGCTCTCGTGACCGCCCCGTGGATGTTCGGCATGCTGCAGTCCACCGGATCACCATCCGCCCACGAAGTGGTGAAACTCGGAGGCAGTCTGCTCGGCATCCCGAACTGGCCGGTGCACGTGACCGAACTCGTGCGGGATCGTGCCGCACGCCGTCCGGTGCTCATCGTGGTGGGGGGTGGTGCGATCGTGGATGGCCTGCGGGCGATCGACCGTGCCGCTCCACGGGACGCGGCGATGATCCACGACCTCGCGATCGAGTTGATGGGCACCACGGCACGGCTCGTGGCTGCGGCACTCGCGGTGCCGCTCGTCGTCGAGTGCCCTCGAGTGTCGGCGGCTGTGCTCGACGTACCGCGGTGGCTCGCCTTCGGCAATCGTGCGCACCGGCTGCCGGCTGACTGGAGCGTGACCAGCGACTCGATCGCGGCGGACGTGGCGGCGGCCACCTGCGGCGACCTGCTCCTGGCGAAACGGGTGCCGCCCCCCGGCGCGTCGGGCGACGATCTCCTCGAAGCCCTCGCATGCAGCGGGTGGGTCGACGGCTCCTTTGCGAAGGCCGCCGCCCCGCTCACGGGGATCGCGTGGACGGCCCCGGTCCTAGTCCCAATACCATGCGTCGGCGGGCCTGCCGTCGATCGCGGCGATGCGTTCGGCCGCTGAGGCATCGGACTCGGCCGTGTTCGTGGCGAACGCCCAGGGCTGAAACTGCACGCCGCCCGAGGCGCTCACGATCCAGCGGCCGCCCTTCTTGAACCCTGTCGCGACGGTCGAGAGCGTGGCCGGGGCATCGTACGTGGGGAGCGTGAGCCGCGTCGCGTCGACGAGGGGCGCGAGGTCGAGACCTGCCCGCCTGTCGAGTTGGCGTCCATGGATCAACGCGGCCACGACACACAGGTCGACGCAATTCGTGAGCTCCGCGAACACCGGCTGCCGGCGGGCCAACTCGTCGTAGTGCTCGGTCATGGCGGCACACCACGCCTGGGCGACCCTGTCGGCCGGTGCCTTGCCGCGGGCCGGGCCCCCGGCGGCGAAGATGTCGCTCTCGGTGAGGCACTTCATGCGGCGGCCCGAGATCCGCCAGGCAAGTTCGTCGGGATCGCGGGTAATCGGATCGTATTCCGCCTCCAGCCAGAAACGCGGCAGCGTGGCACCGCTCGTGCCGCCCGCAGGCACCATCGAGAGGTAACTCGGCAGCGGGGCGACCCCCGACGGCTCGAGGCCCATGCCGATCCGCTTCATGCGGTAATCGGCAGCGACCAGCACCCGGGCGATACGGCTGTCGGCCGGCACACCCCCCACGGTCACCTTCTGTGGACCGAGCACGTTCTCCATCGTGCGGAGCGTGGCCTCGGGATTCGTGCCGATGCTCGTGAGGCTGCCGAGGTAGCGCTGCAATTTCGTCACGCCTTCGGGTGACGGGTCGATCGAGCAGCGGATGCCACCCGCGCGGGCCCCGTCGATCGCCCGCAAGGCCGTGATCAGGTCTTCAAGCTGGAGGAGCGGCCGGCCGTTCACTGCGGAGACGATGTTGCCGGATGCATCGACGACGGCCGCGTCGGCTGGCCCGGCCAGAATCACGTCGTGCCCGTCCGGATCGACGAACACGTGCGTGATGCGCTCGAGGCCGCCCAGGAAGATCACGTCCATCGACAACGGCTTGCCCGTGGAGCCGAATTCGTCGACCGCCTTGCACAGTCGCGCGAGCGACACTTTTCGCAAGGCGGCGGGCTTGCCGTCGACGCCGGCGCCCTGCGCGAGCAGTTCGCGACGCCGCTTTGCCAGCTCCTGCGATGCTTCGGGCTCGAGTGTGCGCACGATGCCGTGTGCATCGACGGAAATACCGCCGACTGCCTGACCGCCGAAGCCCATGCCCATCTGGGCGACCGCAGGAGCGGCCGAAACGACTGCGACCACCACGGCGCATGCAATCGCAGGAACCGTGAGGGGTCGGCGACACGTCACACGGAAAGTGCGTACGCCGCCTTGGAAGGACGGAATGGCGATCGTCATCGGAGACCTCGGGGGCTCGACGTGAAGTCGCGAAACGGCACCCGTTCCGCGCGAGGGATGGTAGTGGCAGCCCGGCTTCCGCGGCAAACCCGGTTCCAACCGGGAAAAACGGCGATTTTGCCCGCCCTCCCCAAATGGCCTCGCCTGATGCATGATGCACGATGAGGGTTCTCCGGCGTGAAAGCATCTTCCTACCTGCTGATTCGGGATCCGCTGGGCGGCGAAACGGCCACGCGGCTGGTCGCCGGCCAGCGCCTGACGCTCGGCCGTGCCCCCACGAATCACGTCGTGATCCACGACGAGCGGGCAAGCCGGTTGCACGCCGAGATCATTCCGACCGCAGCCGGGTGGTCGGTTCGTGACCTCGCCAGTCGCAACGGCACGTTCTTCGGTCAGTCGCCGCTCGATGCCGAGCGCCTGCTCACGCCCGGCGACGTGTTTTCCATCGGCCGGCTGGAAATCATGTTCTGCCACGGCGATCCGCCATCGACTCTCGGCGGCACGGCCGAGCTCGAAGGCACCTCGCCAGCCGCTGCATCCGCCGGGTTCGAACGCTGGCAGGCCACGATCACCCACCGTCGCACCCGCAGCCGGCTGCTCGACGTCATCGACGGAGCGGACGAGATCGTGCCCCGAGTCGGCCGCGCGGCCGCCGAACTCTGTCGGCTCGCCTTCGCCCTGGGAAGAGCCGCTGATGCGAGCGCGATCGCCCGGCTCGCCCTCGACTCCGCCATGCAGGGCGTCGAAGCGGCTCGCGGCGCGGTGTTTCTGCCGGCGGGCATCGCGGGCGGGCAGCCCGGCTCCGCTGCCGCCACGCTCGAACCCCTCGCGACGACACCGCCTGATTGGACCGACGTATCTGGGCGTCTCGATGGCGTGATTACCACCGTCATGCATACCGACGAAGCGCTGCTGGCCTGCGACGCCCACCCCGCCGACGGCTCGACGAGCCTGTCGGCCCCGATCCGTGCGGCAGGCCGGGCCATCGGTGTCATGCACGTGGAACTGCCCGCAACCGCTCGGGAGGCCACGCCCGACGACCTCGAATTCATGATGGCCGTGTGCGACGCCCTGGGGGTCGCGCTGGAAAACCTGTCGGCCCGCGAGATCCTCTCGAGCCGACTGGCGAGCACCGCCGACGAAAACGAACGGCTCAAGCGCCGCCTCGGCGAAGAATCGCGGATGGTGGGCGCGAGCCCCGTGCTCGAGGCGATCAAGGGACAGATCGCCCGCGTCGCCGGCACGCGGGCCACCATTCTCGTGCGCGGCGAGAGCGGCGTCGGCAAGGAATTGGCGGCCCGGGCGATCCACGACGCGAGCGACCGGCGCAACGGCCCGTTCGTGTGCATGAACTGTGCCGCCCTGTCCGAGACACTCCTCGAAAGCGAACTCTTCGGCCACGAGAAGGGCGCCTTCACCGGCGCCACGGAACGCAAGGCCGGCAAGTTCGAAACCGCCCACAAGGGCACGCTCATGCTCGACGAGATCGGCGAGATGAGCCCCGCCATCCAGGCCAAGTTTCTCCGCGTGCTCGAGGGACATCCGTTCGAGCGGGTGGGCGGCAGCAACCGCGTGCAGGTGGACGTGCGCGTCGTGGCGGCGACGAACCGCGACCTGGAGCAGGCCGTCGCGGCGGGTGAGTTTCGCCGCGACCTCTACTTCCGGCTCAAGGTCGTCGAGATTATCGTGCCGCCGCTGCGGAAACGGCCGGAGGACATCGAACCGCTCGCCCGCCACTATCTCCGGCGATTCGCCACCGAAGCCGGCCGACGGGTCCACGACTTCACGCCCACCGCCCTCGAGGCCCTCCGCGGCTACCACTGGCCCGGCAACATCCGCGAACTCCGCAACGTGGTCGAGCGGGCCGTCGTGCTCTCCACCGACGAGATGATCGACGCCCATGAACTTGCCCTCAGCCAACTCTCGTCGGCGGGCGAGACGGGCCGGAAGTCCGGCGAGCGATCCCTGCCGTTCGTGCCACTCACGCTCGACGAACTCGAGCAGAAGCACGTCCAGGCGACGCTCGCGGCCGTCGGCGGCAACAAGACGAAGGCCGCGACGATGCTCGGCATCGAGCGCTCGACGCTCGATCGCAAACTCGCCCGCTGGGCAAAAGCGTAGGACAGGCTTCAGCCTGTCTCTGCCCGTGGCGCATGCGTCCCGCTTGGCAGGCGACTCGCCCAAAAGACAGGGAATTCGACGATGAACCGCAATCGGAGCCGAAGGGAGGCATGCTCGAGGGATGCTTCACGGAACGGCACGGCATCCTGCCGTCCGTTCCTTGGCCGACCTCCGTCGGCT
>JBAXUY010000155.1:0-6404 GCA_037129475.1 Planctomycetia bacterium
TTTCGGCGGAGTCGGGAGGGTGGGCACGCGCAGACGAAGGGAGTCGTTGAGGACGGAAACAGCGCCAGGCCTGGAGGGCCGGGTCAGCACCAGCCGACGGAGGTCGGCCAAGGAACGGACGGCAGGATGCCGTGCCGTTCCGTGAAGCATCCCTCGAGCATGCCTCCCGCCGGCTCCGAATGCGGGCAGTTATCTGCTGCCCTGCCGTCCGGCGACGGAGTATGGGCACCCGCGAGCCGCGAGCACCCCTGCCAGCCCGGCTTGCCAGCCTTGCCACGTCGTGTGTTTCCAGGGCGATCCTGCCGTTGCCGGGGTGGGGGTGTTCCATTACAAACCCGAGCGATCATGCGATGTGCGGCGCCGTGCGCCGCGCCGTGATCGCACCCGGCGAGGCAGCCCCGATGAGCAACCGGCTTTCGAAACGCATCCGAGCCGCAGACGCCGCGCATCCGCTCGACTGGATGGGGAGCGACGGGCTGTTCACGCCGCAGGGCTACGAGCCCGGCTACGACTATCCGCTCGTGGTCTGGCTGCCAGACCGGTCGCGTCCGTTCGACCTCGGCCGGGCGATGAAGCGGCTGAGCCTGAGGAACTTCGTCGCGGTCGTGCCCGACTTCGACCCCCGTGAGGGCGACGAGCCGCTCTGGGAGGCGATCGATCGCGTCTGCGACCGCGCCAGCATCCATCCGCAACGCATCTACCTGGTGGGGCAGGGGAGCGGTGGCACCGAGGCGTTCCGGATCGCGTGCCGGCATCCCGACGCGTTCGCGGGGATCGCGTCGCTCGGCGGACCGTTCCCGCTCGATGAAGGACTCTTCGCCCGGCTCGCCGACGTGCGCCGGCTGCCGATGCTGCTCTGCTGCCATCGCACCGTCTGCCCCGACGCCACCCGCCACACCGACCGGACGCTGCGGGTGTTCCACGCGGCCGGTGCCATGCTGGCCATGCGGATCTATCCGGGTTCCAAGAGTCTCTCCAAGGCGATTCTCGCCGACGTCAACCGCTGGCTGATGGACGAGGTCTGCGGTACGTCGGCTCCCGTTCCCTCCACGGCCACACCATGACACCCACCGATCCGCGCGACCCCATGATCCTGCCGATGGTGCCGCCCCGCGGCCTGCTCGAGGCGATCCTCGAGGAGGTGCGGAAGGTCTGTGCCGAGCGCGGGATCGCCGACTGCGCCGTGACGCTCGACGTGGCCGATCGCCACGTGCTCCAGGTCGATCCGGCGACGCTTCGCGACATTCTGGCCGGCCTCGTGCTGCGCGCCTTCGAAAACGCCGCCCGGCCGTCCGGCTCGAGCGACACGCCCCACGTGCGCGAGATCGTCGTCACGAGCATCGAGCATGCCGACGCGATCGAGATCGAGGTGGCTGATTCGGGGCCGCCGCTCGACGTGGCCTCCGATGGCGCGCTCGCACCGCTCGTCGCGTCCGTCGGTGGCGGGCTCTCCGTCACAGCCTGTCCGGAGGGTGGCCAGGCCGTGACGCTGCGACTGCCTCACCGCCGGCTGCGAAAGCGGGCTGCGTAGTCGATTGATCCACCGTCCACACCCGCCGGGACTCGCTGTGCATGGATGCACACCTCCTTCCCCCGACTCGTGAGCGGCCGTCGCTCCTCTCCCCCGCGCAGGTGATCGCGCTGGGGCTGGTGGCGGCGTCGCTCGGCTGGGCTGCCTGGCTGCTGCGCGACCAGCCGATCCGCGAGGAGACCGAACTGCTCGCCGGCAGCGTGCTGCCGTCGTCGGAGCTCGCGCTCATGGAGGCGGCGTTCGACCGCGCCCAACTCACCGACTATCGCACCGAAGGGGGCCGCGTGTACGTGCCCCGCAGCCGGCAGAGCGCCTACATGCGGGCGCTCGTCGACGCCGAGGCGCTGCCGCGGGAGTTCGGCGGCAGTCTGCGCCGGGCGCTGGCGAACAACAGCCCGTGGCAGAGCAAGTCCGTGCAGACGGAGCTGCTCCGCGTCGCCACGCAGGACGAGCTGTCGCTCGTCCTCTGCTCGATGCCGGGCATCGAGCGGGCCGCCGTGCTCTACGACGTGGAGGAGCAGTCGGGCCTGACCGGCGGCACCGTGAAGACGGCGAGCGTCAGCATCCGCACACATCCCGATGCCGAGCTCGACGCGACCCGCGTGCAGGCGATTCGCATACTCGTGGCCGCCTCCATCGCCGGGCTCTCCCCCGACCGTGTCGCCGTCACCGATCTGCGCAACGGCCGCGTGTTCGCCGGCCCGCTCGAAGCCTACGCCGACGAGGCGACCGACCACGCACTCTCCCGCAAACTCGCCTACGAGCGCGCCCTGTCCACGAAGCTGCGGCAGGCCATCGCCTACGTGAAGGGGGCGGTGGTCGACGTGACCGCGGAGTTCGCCCCTCCAGAGCCGACTCCACCGCCGGCGGCTCAGACCGGCGAACAGCAGCCTCAGAAGCCCGCCGATGCAAATGCCCCCGCCGAACTGCCGACGGCGGCCCCCGTGCAGGTCGCCGAGCCGCCACGCCTGGCCCGGGGCGACACGTTGCACACGCTCCATGTGTCGATCGCCATCCCTGAATCGTACCTGCGGGCCACGCACGCCGACCGCGTGCTCGACGCCGGGGCGGCAGCGGTCGCTGAGGCCGGCGAGATCGAGCGGATTCGTGACCTCGCCCTCCGTGCCCTGCCGGCCACCACCGCGCCCGACGGGTGTCGCGTCGTCGTCACGGGGTTTCCCGCACCGGGCCAGGCGCCACGCCGCGAGACGGCCACGACGAAGACACCGTCTGCGGCATCCGACGATCCCGCGGCAGCCGCCGCGAGCCACCCTGTGTCGCTCCAGGAGGTGCTGACGCAACTCGTGGGGGGCAACCTGCGTTTCGATCCCGAGGCCGTGCCGCGGGAGATGCTGGTGGCGGTTGGCAGCGTGATCGCCGGCCTGCTCGCCGCGCTCCTGTGGCTCGCCGGGTCGCGTCGGCGGCCGGCCCAGCCCCTGCCGCGCCACGGTGGCGGACGCCATCCTGAGATCGACTGGTCGCGGGTCGCAGCACCACGCGATGACGCGACCGCGGCACTCGTCACGCCGCCGCACGAATTCAGGTCCGCCGCATGAACCGCTCCCTGTCCTCGCTGCGGTCGGCGCCCCTCGTCGTGGCGGCCGTCCTCGGTCTTGCGTGGCTGGCCGCTGCGCCGCGGGCCGGCCTCGCGGCCGACGCTGCGGCCGTCGACGCGCCGATCGCGCCGAGCCCGACCCCGAACGCCGTCGACGCGGTCGATCCGAAGCCCGCACATGCTGCTCCCGCTGCCGCGCCGGCGACCCTTCCGCCACCGGTCGCGCTCGATGCCGCCGCGACCGCCGAGCCGCCGGCCGCCAAGCCGGCCCAGACCAGCCTCATCTCCTCCGGCACGCTCGCCGTGCTGGCCGCCGCCTGCGTGGCGCTCGTCGTCCTTCGCGTTTCAGGCAGACGCCGGTGCGCGCCCCTGCCGCCCGACGTGTTCGACGTGCTCGGCGAGGCAGCACTCGCCGGCCAGCATGGGGTGCGAATCGTCCGGTTCGGACCGAAGACGCTCCTCGTGAGCGTGTCGTCCGGTGGCTGTCGCACGCTCGCCGAAGTGAGCGACCCGGAGGCGACCGCCTGCATCGTGGCCGCCTGCCGCGGCGCGCATCCTCCCCACAAGCCTCGCGCGACGCCGCCTGCGACCCGCGCGGCAGCCCTCGCGCTCGCGGCAATTCTCTCCTCGGCGGGCCTCTCCGCCGCGACTGCCGCCGACCCGGCCGACCCGGTCGTCGCGCCGGCGCCGGCCCCCGCAGCCGAGGCACCCGCCTCGCCGTGGGCCGACATGGCGGCGCGGCTGCTCGGTGCCCGCTCGCTCGACGCCACGCTCTCGGCCGCGGTCATGTTCGGCGTGGCGAGCCTCGCGCCGGCCGTGCTGCTCATGACCACGTCGTTCGTGCGGATGTCGGTGGTGCTGTCGCTCCTCAGGCAGGGGCTCGGCACACAGCACCTGCCGTCAAACCAGATCGTGACGTCGCTCGCGCTTTTTTTGTCGGCACTCGTGATGTGGCCGGTCTGGACGCAGGCGTGGCGGGCCGGTGTGGAGCCCTACCAGCAGGGGCGAATCGGGCTCAGCGAGGCCTACGAGCAGGGCACGCTTCCGGTGCGCCGCTGGATGGCCGGCCAGATCGAGCAGGCCGGCAACCGCGACACCATGCTCCTGTTCCTCAAGCGGCATCCCGACGCGCCGCGCGAGGTGAAGACCTACGACGATGTGCCGGTCGAATCGCTCCTCCCGGCCTTCCTCGTCAGCGAACTGGAAACGGCGTTCGCGATCGGCTTCCGGCTGCTGCTGCCGTTCCTCGTGCTCGACATCGTGGTGGCGACGCTCGTGGTGTCGACGGGCCTCGTAATGCTCCCGCCGACGGTCGTCTCGCTGCCGCTCAAACTGCTCGTGTTCGTGATGGCCGACGGCTGGTCGTTGGTCGTGCAGTCGCTGCTCGACAGCGTGCGCGTCGTCGGCTCGTCGTGACCGCACGCCTCGTGGCACCGTGGAGTCGTCGCCGATGGCCGAAACCGACCTCGTGGAACTCGTGCGGCAGGCCCTGCTCGCAGGATTGATGGTGATCGCGCCGGTGCTGCTCGTCGGCTTCGTCGTGGGAACCCTGATGGGCCTCGTGCAGGCTGCGACCGGCATCCACGAGCAGATCGTGGGGCTCGTGCCCCGGCTCGTGGCGATCGCCGCGGCGCTCGTGATGCTCGCCCCATGGATGCTCGAACGCATGGCCGACCTCGTGCGCGCGTCGGCCGCCGGAGGGCCCTGAGCGATGCCGGAAGCAGTCGCCGCAGCGGGGATTCCCCTGCCGCTCGTCCTGGCCGTCGGCATCCTGGCCCGCGTGCTCGGCATCGTCACGGGCGCCGGCGTCGCCCTGCCGGAAGTGTCGGTGCGCATCCGCCTGGCGCTCGCGGTGGCGGTCACGGGCGTCGCGTTGCCGCTCGCCGTGGCGACGCAGCGGCTGGAAGCGGTCGTGCCAGGCATCGGCACCGGCGGCCTGCTGCTCATGTGCGGCGGCGAAGCGCTCGTGGGCCTCGCGCTCGGCGCGGCGGTCGCGGCGGTCGCTTCGGCCGGCGCCTGGGCGGGCGGCGTGCTCGGCAGTGTGGCGGGCCTCTCGTGGGCCGATGACTTCGACCCCGAGGGGGATGCCCAGTCGGCCGGCATGGCACGGTTCGCCTGGTGGGTGAGCGCCGGCGTGTTCCTCGCGGCGGGAGGCCTCGAAACGCTCGTTGCGGGAGTCGTCGACAGCGTGCGGGTGCTCCCCATCGGCACGATCCTGCCCGTGGCCGGGATGCCGAGGCCCGGCCTTGAAGGCATCGCGGCCGACCTTCCGGCAGTCGCATTTTCGCTCGCGCTCGCCGTGGCGGTGCCCGCGCTCCTGGCGGTCGTGGGGTTTCATCTCGTGACGGCGATCGCCCTGCGAACCGTGCCGTTCGTGGCGGGTGCCGGGTTCCTGCAGGCCCTCGCGGCCGTCGTGCTCCTGGGGGCAATCTACGTCGGCGCCGATGCATGGGCCCAGGGGTTCCCGACGCTCGTGCAGGGACCGATCGAGCAGATTTTTACCGCGAGGTGAGCCATGAGCGACGACGCCGACCGCTCGCTGCCGGCCACGCCGCGCCGACGTGAGGCGGCCCGCGACCAGGGCGCCGCTCCGAACGCCGCGCTCCCCGCGTTCGTGGCGATGGTGGCGGCGGCCGTGCTCCTCTTGCCCGGCTGGTCACGCACGGCGGTCCCCGCGGCAGGCACGTTCATGCGTGAGTCGCTCGCCGCAGCCTTCACCCGCCATGGCCACGATGCGATCGACGCCTCGAAGCTCGTCCCCGCGCAGGTGCTCCTGCCGACCGCCGCGCTCGTGCTCGCGACGGCCGGTGCGGGGCTCTGCATCCGCTTCCTGTTCGACGGATCCGCGTGGCGGCTGTCGCGGGCGGCCCCGCGCTGGCGGCGGATCGACCCCTTGGCCGGCATCGCTCGGGTGCTGTCGGTCGCCACGCTCCGTGCGGTGCTGTGGAACGGTGCGTGTCTCGCAGTCATCGTCTGTGCCGCGGCCTTCGCAGCCGGGCCGCTCGTGGGGCTGTTGCAGTCATCCGCGCCGGTCATCGAGGCGGAGCGTCCGCTCACTGCGATCCGGGCCGTGCTCCTGCCCGTGCTCCTCGCGGCGGCGGCGGTGGCGGCGGCGCAGTGGGGCCTGGCCCGGCTTGCCTTCGAACGCCGCCTGCGGATGACGCCCGAGGAATACAAGGAAGAGATGCGCGGACTCGAAGCCGACCCGCGGATCAAGCTCGAACGCCGAAAGTGACGTGGGGCGACCGTCCCGGTCGCCAATGTGGCAATCCTGTTCGGCACGGTACGTGCTCACACCCTCGCCCTTTGGGAGAGGGC
>JBAXUY010000156.1:0-6383 GCA_037129475.1 Planctomycetia bacterium
GAGTGGTTTCCGCGATGAGCGTGTCGTCGGCCTTGATTCCGAGGGCGCGGCGGAGGCCAGCGGGGAGCGTGACGACCCCGCGATTCGTGACGGTGACGAGACTTCTCATAAATGCAGTATTACGGAATTACTGCATGTGAGCGAGGCAACTGGGCTGCTATCGCGGCAACTCGACTGCCTACGTGCGGCGGCGGCGGATCCACGCGGCGGCGGCGATGCCCAGGCCGGCGAGGGCCAGCGCGCCCGGCTCCGGCACGATCACGAGGTCGCCGGTGGATTGCGTGAACGTCATCGTCTGGCCAGCCACGCTCGTCGAGCCGCTCGTCCACACCCCGAAGCCATCGTTCGTGAACGTGAGTGCGCCGTAGGGGCCCGAGGCGGTCACACTCGAGAAACTGCCCAGTGGACTTCCGGAGAAGTTGAAGAGGTCAAACGTGGTGTTGTCGGCGAACGTGTTGGAGAACACGAGCGAGAGCACGCCTCCGTAGGTGAGCCCGGCCGACTGTGTGATGGTGACGCCGTCGTAGCCGGTGCCGCGGCCCGTGCCGTTGATTTCGAAGAGCGACGTGCTCGGCCCGTCGAGCACGAGCGACGCGATCGAGAGCACACCCGGGCTGTTCCCCGGCGAGAGCGTGCCGGTCACGGTCGTGGCGCCGCCGATCTTGCCCGAGCCACCCAAGACGGCTCCCGCGGCGACCGTCACAGCACCGGTGGCCAGGGAGTTGTCGCCGTCGACGATGAGCCTGCCGCCGCTCACGGTGGTGGAGCCCGTGTAGCTGCTAGAGCCCGTGAGGATCTGCGTGCCTGCGCCCGCTTTCGTGAAGGCGATGCCGTTGGTGCTGGAGCCCGACCCTTCGGAGCCGATCGACCCGGCATACGTGTATGACGTGCCCGAGGCGACGGTTGCGGTCAACTTTTGCCCGGTCTGGTCCGTCGTGATGAACGTGCCGGCTGAGCCGGTGATGCCGGCGACGCTGATACCGGTGCCTGTCTGGTTTCGCAGGAAGACCTTGCCGGACTGCACGTTCAGCACCGTGGCGTTCGGCAGGACGTTGTCCTTTTCGAGCCAGAGCGCACCCCGATACCAAAGGTTACCGGCACTGAGGTCGACGATCGTCTGGCCCGTGTATGAGAGCGTGCCCGAGTACGACGCGTTTACGAACGTGTAGAACCCCGTTGCCTGCCCCCGGAACACCACGTCGCCGGCCCCGGCGATCGACTGCGTGGTGAATCGGGTGGTATCGGAGGATTGAGAGAATACGAGTTGCGCGCCGGAGGCCACCGTCGCGTTGCCGGGCAGGAGCAACGTCTGCGTCGCCGTGTTGTCGCCAAACTGGAGCGAGCCCGCGGAGATCACGGTGCCACCCGTGTACGAGTTGTAGCCCGTGAAAATCATCGTGCCGGAGCCGATCTGCCGAAGTGCCCCTGATCCACTAACCGTTCCGTAGAACGTGACGGCGTCGGAGCGGTTGAACGCGAGCGTGGCACCCGCCGACACCGCCGCGTTGCCCGGGATCGAGCCCGCCGCGCCGCCAGCGCCGATCTGGAGCGTGCCGCCGGTGATCGTGGTGTTGCCGGTGAAGAGATTGCTGCCGCTCAAGATCTGCGTGCCGGCGCCGGCCTTGACCAAGGCGATATTGACAAAGCTCCCGAGGGCACCGATCTGGTTGGCGTAGGTGAAGGTCTGGCCGGTCGGCGTGTCGATCGTGAGCGTGGAGAGGGCGTTGGAATTAATGTTGTAGATGTCGCCGCGGTATTGCGATGTGTTCGAAGCGGTGAGGCCCGCGACCGTTTGGTTGAAGCCCGAGAGATTGAGGCTGCCGCGATCCGTGGTGGCGGTGAACACGAGCGGCCCGGTGCCGATCGCGTTGTTCGCTCCGAGCTGCACGAATCCTGCATTGATCGTCGTGCCGCCCGAGTAGTTATTCGACCCGTTCAAGATGAGGAACGAGCTGGCTGCATTCGCGGCGGCGTCGCGCACGAGAGCGCCAGAGCCCGTGATCAGCGCGTTGATGGGCACAGAGCTTCCCGTTCCCGTAAACCGCAGCGAGCCGGATGCCACGGCGAACGAGCCGGTGAAGGGCATCGATTCCGCCGAGAGCGTGAGCGTGGTGGCATTCCGCTTCGTCACCGTTCCGGTGCTGCCGGAAAATAAGCCGGCGAAGGAGATGTTGTCGGATCGGTCGAACACGAGCGCCGCATTCGCCGTGACGTTGCCGACGATCTGGCCCGCCGTGCCGCCAGCGCCGATCTGGAGCGTGCCCCCCGAGATCACGGTGCCGTCCGTGTAGGAATTGGAGCCGGTGAGGATTTGCGTGCCGGGCCCGGCCTTCGTGAACAAGATGTTGTTGTTGCCCGTGCCGGTGCCGTCGGCACCGATCTTGCCGGCGTAGGTGAACGATGACCCCGACGCGACGGTCGCGGTCAACTTCTGGCCGGACTGGTCGGTCGTGATGAACGTGCCGGCCGAACCGGTGATGCCCGCGATGCTAATGCCCGTACCCGTCTGGGCCCGCATGTAGACCTTGCCGGACTGCATGTTCAGCACCGTGGTGTTTGGCAGCACGTTGTCTTTCTCGAGCCAGAGCGCGTTTTGGTACCACTGCGCCGACGTGCTCGTCGTCAGGTTCACGATCGTCTGGCCGGTGTACGACAGCGTGCCGGAGTACGTTGCAGCGCGGAATGTGTAATAACCGCCGGACTGCCCTTGGAACTCGACGTCGCCGGAGCCCGAGATCGACTGCGACGTGAAAATCACATTGTCTGCATTCCTCGAAAACACGAGCTTGGCGCTGGCGGCTACGTCGAAGCTTCCACCGGTCATCCCGGCGACCGAGTTGCTGCCGCTCTGCAGAACCCCGGCGGCGACGGTGGTGAGGCCGGTATAGGTGTTGGAAGGGCCGAGCACGAGCGTGGTGCCGGCGCCCTGTTTCGTCAGCGTGCCGGAGCCGCTGATCACGCCGGTGTAGCTGGCATTGTCGGACCGGTCGAAGATCACCGCAGCATTGTTCACGAGCGGGCCGGTGAGGTTGCCAGTCGTGCCGCTATTCCCGATCCGCAGCGTGCCGGCCGAGAGCGTCGTCGTGCCGGAGTGGGTGTTGTTGGCCGTGTACGTCGTGGTGCCCGATCCGGCGAGCGTGAGGTTGCCGGTGCCGCTGATCGGGGCGTTCATGAGCGTGGCGAAGCCGCCGTTGTCGACCGTGCCGCCGCCGGCATTGACGACCATGGAGACGCCACTGGTGCCGGTCAAGCCCGTGCTGCTCGTGCCCGTCGCCAGAAGCGTACCGCCGCCGAAGTTCAAGGTCATCGAACCGCCGGCATTGGCCCGGGTAATCCGCTGTGCCTGTAGTGTGCCGCTGTTGAGGTTGTAGACGCCGGTTCCGTTGCGGGCCTGCACGATCGGCGAGATCACGGTGCCGCCCGACTGATTCAATGTGCCGGTCCGTCCGCCGGTTTCGCCGAGCACGAGACCGAACGTACCACCCGCGTCGCCAGCCGTGCTGCCGACGGTGAGCGTGCCGGACGTGACATTCATCGTGAAGTTGCCGGTGTTCCAGCCGACGAGCAGGCCGCCGGGCGTCGTGTTGGTGCTCGTGTCGCTGATGGTCACGGTGCCGCCGCCGTTGAACAAGCCGACCTGTGTGGACGTCTGCGGCGGCACACCGCCCGCGCCTCCCGTCCAGAGCGTTGTGTTCCACGGCACGGACGATCCGGTGCTGAGGGTGTAGTACGACTGGGCGAGGGCCACGTCGGCGACGAGCAGGAACGCAAGCGCGGCTGCGATCCGCGCCGCAATGTTTCTGGTGGCGTACTTGATCATGAGATCACCCCGCGTCTTAAACTCTTCGCTCGAGCGGTGTTCGACTCTCCCCGAATGCCCTTTGAAAGTACCAAAACACATTTGTCCGGTCAAACAAATTGTAGGTTGGATTTTGGGCAGCCGCGGATTGGCTGTTTTCCTGGCAGAAAGCAGGAAAAAGCCTGTTTCTGCCCGCTGGGTCCGGTTCTTCCGGACCGGCTTCAGGGCGGGCCGCCGACCGCAAACTCGAACCGGTTGGGCTCGCCCGGCTGGACGTCGGCCTCGAGCGTGGAACGGGTGTTGTATCCCGCGGGAATCAGGTTTTTCTTTTCCGTGGCCAGCACCCGGGCCATCGGGTCCATCTTCTCGAGCTCCGCCGCAGTGGGCTTGGGCTGCTCGAACCTGTAGATCTCGATGCGATGCCGGCCCGCCGCCGCGGCGCCCCCGAAGGCACCGGCCTTCACTGAAAAGACCTCGATCGCGCCGGTGGCTGGCAGTCGGAAATACACCTCGCCATCAGGCATCGGCTTGCCGCCGAGCGACACGGTGCCGCTGACGCGATGCTTCGTCGGCCCCATGGAGCCGGAGCATCCGGCGAGCAGGAGCATCACGATCACACTGCGGATGGCGATCCGATTTGCCAACGAGGAGTGCACCTTTTCGCAGCCTGCGAAGTGGAGTGGATTCAGGGTTCGGAAACGGTCTGACCGTCGTCGCGGGTGGCGAGCCTGCCCAACACCGCGACCTCGGTGGCATCGCTCAGGAAGCGCACGGATCCATCGCAGAAGGCCACGCTCGCACCGCCGCCATGAGCCGAATTGAGCGGCACATGGTTCGCGTTGCCGCCGCAGACGCCCGTGCCGGCGCAGTTGCCACCGTTGGGCCAGCCCGTCTTCTGATTGACCGCATAGCGCACCGTCGTGATCGCGAACCCCGCCGAATTGCAGAGATAGTTGGGCGGTGGCTGTGGAGTGCAAGCGCCGAGCATCCAGCCCCAATTCGCACAGGTCCAGGCGTTTTTCGTGCCGTCGAGCGTGGTGATGAAGTCGCTCTGCTCGCCGATCATGAGGCACTTGCTCGTGCCGTCGGTGATGTCTTTCCAGCGGATCTGACTGTTTGCAAAGAGCACGCCGCTGCCGCCGAGAATGCCGCCACTGCCTCCGATCCCCTCGTTGAAACGCGTCTCCACGTAGCCCGGGATCATGTCGTTGGAGGGCGTGTCGGCCGAGCCGGAGATGCCGTGATAGTTGGGGTTCATCGCGTATCGGTTGTTCGACAGCGGGTTGGGCGCCATCTTCGGAATCGTGGATGATGGACAGCGAAGGGCGGGGATTTCGACGCCGGCGATCACGTCGGCATTGTTCGCGTTGCCGTATCCGGAGTTGTCGCGAAACTGCAATCTGTCGAAGAGCGGCCCCATTTCGATCCCCGGCAGGATGTAGGCGAGCCAGGTCGAACCGCGGTTGCCCGGCGAACCGGGCGCGACGCCCGAGCCGAAGGGGGGCGCGTCAGTGGCCATGCCGGGCGGCAGCCGGCCCCGTGCGTCGGCGAACGTGTGCAGCGCGAGGGTGATCTGCTTGAGCTGATTCGTGCAGTGTGATCGCCGGGCCGACTCTCGGGCCGACTGCACGGCCGGCAGGAGCAGCCCCACGAGCAGGCCGATGATCGCGATCACGACCAAGAGTTCGACCAGCGTAAAGGCCGCTGCGCGATGGTGCCCGGCGCGTCGCAACTTTGTCATACACAACCCCCGCTCTGCCGGCGGTGACACCATGCTTTTGTCTGCACGAGCGTCTATCTCGCACAGTTTGACCGTACAAAGCATACGCCGCGGCGTCTGTCGCAACAAGTTGGGAACGCCCGATGATCCCGCGTTTTTCCAGGGACGGGCGGTCGGTATGATGCACGCTATGAAGAAAGCCAAGCGCGGCAGCGCGCCCTCCCGCGACGCGTCGGCCCGCCGAGATGGCCGCGCCGATCCGCTGTTCCGGGCCTCGGAGCGGTTTTCCCTCGACGAGCGGTCGCCCGTTCCGCTCTACCATCAGGTGGAGCAGATCATCCTCGACCGGATCGCCAAGGCGGGAGAGATCGGCCTCAAGGTCCCCCGGGAGATGGACCTGATCAAGATCTTTAACGTCAGCCGGGCGACGGTGAAGAAGGCGACCGATTCGCTCGCCGCCAAGGGCCTGATCGAACGACGCCGGTCGGCAGGCACGCGGATCGTGCGGCTGAACGTGTCCGAGGATCTCGGTCGGCTGACGAGCTTCAGCGAGCAGATGCAGAGCCGCAACCTGCAGGCCTCCACGGAGATTCTCGGCGTCGCCGTGCACCTTCCCGATGCCGCCGTGGCCGCGGCCTTGCAGCTCTCGAAGACGGCCAAGACGCTCTGCATCCGCCGTCTCCGCGGCACGAGCGAGGCGTTTCCCGTCGTGCTGCTCCAGTCGGAGATTCCCGAGGCCTTCGGGATCGATCCCGATGAGGATTTTCATGCCTCGCTCTACGACATCATCGAGACGAAGTATCGGATCCCGATCGAGTGGGCCGACCAGAAGATCTGGGCCGGCCAGGCGACGGCCGCCGAGGC
>JBAXUY010000157.1:0-6285 GCA_037129475.1 Planctomycetia bacterium
CGATCGAGTGGGCCGACCAGAAGATCTGGGCCGGCCAGGCGACGGCCGCCGAGGCGAAGCTCCTGCGAATCAAGCCGGGCGACACGATCCTCGGCATGGAGCGGATCACGTTCACCAAGAGCGACCGCCCGCTCGAATACGTGAAGGCAATCTACCGCCCCGAGCACTACACGTTCTCGATGCGGCTCAAGCGGTAGGCGGGCGCCGGAGCCTTGGCCAGCCCTTGCCCGCCTTGACCGGACAAAGTAGGGTCCACTTGATTTCAGGATTCCGTTGTCGATGAAAATTCCCTTCGCCCTCGGCACCTTGATCGCCCTGCTGCTCGCGTCACTGGCCGCGGTGCACGCCGCCGACGGCCTCGGCCAGACAGACCACGGTTCCATCGCGGCCCATGGTGGGGAGCCGTGTCGCGTGGGAGCCTACTATTTCGGGATGTGGTCGCCGGCGGCGTTTCAAGTGATCGAGGGGTTCCCCTTCGCGCGGCCCGATTTTTATGCGCGTGCGGAAACCCCGGTTCAGCCGGTGTATTCCTCCGACGGCACGCGGATCACGGGCTATGTTTCGCAGGGGTTCGTCGCCCACGGGGATTGGTGGGTGGGCGTGAAGGATCTGTGGGACAAGGAACGCTGCTGGCCCGCCGATCCAGCCGACGCCTCCGAGGCCTACCTGAGCTTGCGCACGGGAGACTTCTCCCACCTTCGGCCGGTGATCGGGTATTACGACCTCGCGAAGCCCGAGACGATCCGCCACCACATCGCCCAAGCGCGGGCCTTCGGGCTCGAGTTCTTCAACTTCTACTGGTATTGGAACAGCTTCACCCACAAGGAAGAACTGAACACCGGCTTGGAGCAGTTTCTCGGCGTCGATGGCAATCCGATGAAATTCGCCATCTCGATCTGCCAGCACGGCGGTCCCTTCGTGTTGTGGGGAAACGAGGAGACCGCCGCCCGGCGCGGAGCGGGAACTTCGTATTTCGACGTCGCCATCGGGAAGCTCGTCGGCTATGTGCAGCGCGACAATTATCTGCGGACCTCCGACGGCCGTCCGATCATCTACCTGATGGCTGCCGAAGGGATCGTGAATGAAAAGACCGACACCGCGGGCCAGGTCGTCGGACTCTATGAACCACAAGGCAACACGATCGAAAAATTCATCGGCATGCTGCGAGCCGAAGTCCAGAAGGCGACCGGGCACGCTCCGCTGATCGTCGTCGGGGCGAACGACCGGGAATATCCCTACCAGAAACCCGACGGCAGCATGGGCACGGTGTTGGCGGCGGCGTTTGCCGATGCTGTCACCCGAGTGGCCCCCAAACGCGGCACCGACGCACTCCGCGAAGACGAGCAGAAGTTTGGCCTGCCGGTCATGCCGGGATTCACCCAGAACTTCGATGAACGGCCTCGCTACGGGTGCATCAAAAACCCGCCCTGCCTGTACGACTCCACGGACAGCTTCCGGAAAAACTTCCAACAGGATCTCGCCCAGTTGAAAGCCTGGATGGACGAGCAGCCTCGGGAGGAGAGCCGCATCCTTTCCATCTACGCATGGAATGAATGGCATGAAGGAGGCATCATCGAGCCCAACGTTCGAGACGGCGCCCGCTATCTCGACGTCATCAATACGGTCTTCCAGCTGCCGAGGAATCCGTGCGACCCGGCGATTCTGGATTCACAACCGATCCACGCCACCGACTGACCGCTGCGGCACCCTTGCAGGCTTTGACCGGACAAAATATGATCCGGGCATGAAACGCTTGCGACTTGGTCTGATCGGCAGCGGACGGGCTGGGCTGATCCACGGGGCGAATATCGCCCGGCGGATCGAGCGAGCCGAGTTGGCTGTCGTCTGTGATGCCAACCCCGACAACCTTCGGGCCGCGGCGGCCGATCTCGGCTGCCCGCGAACTTTTGCCAACTACCGCGCCGTGTGTGCTGATCCGGCGATCGACGCGGTCGTGATCGTCACGCCCACGTTCCTTCATGCCGAGATCGCTTGCGCCGCGGCGGCGGCGGGCAAGCACGTGTTTCTCGAAAAGCCGATGGCCGTCACGGCCGACGAGTGCCGAGCGATCGAGGACGCCTGCGAAACGGCCGGAGTGAAGCTGCAGATCGGCTTCATGCGGCGGTTCGATGAGGGGTTCCGGCGGGCGAAGGCGGTGCTCGACTCGGGCACGCTCGGCCGCGTGATGATCATCAAGAGCACCGGCCGTGGCCCCGGCGGCCCGGGCCCCTGGATGTGGGATCTCAAGAAGAGCAACGGCATCGTCGCTGAGGTGAACAGCCACGACCTCGACAGCATCCACTGGTTCACAGGCGCGGGTGTGCGGCATGTCTACGCCGAGGCCCACAACTTCAAGATGCCCGAGGCCCGCGAGCGGTTTCCTGATTTCTACGACAACGTCGTGGCCACCCTGCGGCTGGACGACGACACGATCGCCGTGGTCGACGGCACCTGCCCGGCCCACTACGGCTACGACGCCCGCGTGGAGATCCTCTGCGAAAAAGGCGTGCTCTTCGTAGGCAGCGCCCGCAAACACGGCTGCGAGTGGATCACGGTCGAGTCGGGGCTCCACGGCGAGGCCGTGGCCAGCTGGCGGACGCTGTTCCGTGACGCCTACCTCGCCGAGATGGAAAGTTTCGTGGACGCCGTGCTCACCGATCGGCCCACCGACGTGACCGGCGCCGATGGCCGCTGGGCCGTCGAGGCGGTCGTGGCGATCAATGAGAGCCTGCGGACCGGTCAGCCGGTTCCCGTGAACGGCGCGGGGGTGACCGCATGATTGCAGCCCGCTACACGCAAGGGGGCGGCTTCGCCGTCACCGACGCGCCAGAGCCGCAGGCCGAGCCGGGCGGCCTCGTCGTCCGCATCGACGCGGCCAGCATCTGCGGCACCGACATCAAGATTCTGAACCACGGCCACCGCAAGCTGCGCGACGGCCAGACGATCACGCTCGGCCACGAGTTCGTGGGCACGATCGTCGAGCTGAACGGCTCGTCGAACGGCTTCGCTGTCGGCCAGAAGGTGGGCGTGGCCCCCAACATCGGCTGCGGCCACTGCGGGATGTGCATGCAGGGGATGGGCAACATGTGCCCGTCGTACTCCGCCTTCGGCATCGACCGCGACGGCGCCCATGCGCCGCTGGTCGCGATCCCGCGGGCTGCGATCGAGCAGGCACTCGTGATCCCGCTGCCCGAGGCCACTGATCCACAGGCCGCCACGCTCGCTGAGCCGCTCTCCTGCGTCGTGGCGGCGCAGCGGGCCACCCGGATCGAGCCCGGCGACACGGTCGTGATCTACGGTGCGGGCCCGATGGGCCTGCTGCACGTGATGCTCGCCGCGACGAGCGGTGCCGGCCGGATCATCGTGGTAGATCGTAACCCTGCGCGGCTCGCGCTCGCCCGCGAACTCGGCGCGGCCGACACGGTGAACGTGGCCGAGCGGCCTGTGCGCGACTGGGCGCGGGAACGCGCCCCTGGCGGCGTCGACGTGGTAATCATCGCGGTGCCCGTGCCGGAGATCCAGGCCGAGGCCCTTGAGATTCTCGCGCCGCTCGGCCGGCTCTGCCTCTTTGCCGGCTGGCCGCGGGGCACGGCGGGCGTCGCGCTCGACACGAACGCCATCCATTACAAGAGCCTGCTCGTGACTGGCACCACGGGGGGCGCGCCGCGAGACTACGTGGCAAGCCTGAAGCTCATCGGCTCGGGTCGCGTGGACGTGCGGCGGGTCGTGTCGCACGTCTACTCGTTCGCCGATCTCGCGAAGGCCTATGAAACGGCGTCCAGCGGGCAGGCGCTCAAGGTGGTGATCGCGGCGCAGCCCTGACGGGCCGGGCCGCTCTAGGGAGGGACGTGGTGGCGGTTCTCTTGGGCATCGACATCGGCACGCAGGGCACGAAGGCGGCCGCCTTCGACGCCGATGGCACGCTCCTGGCCTCCGCGTTCGAGGCCTCGCGGCTGAGCCGGCCGAAGCCGGGCGTCGTGGAGGAGGATCCGGGGCGGCAATACGCGAGCGTCTGCCGCACGATCAGGGAGTGCGTCGAAGCGGGCCGCATCAAACCTTCCGCCGTCGCCGCGATCGGCATCGATGGCCAGATGGCCGGCGTGATCGGTGTGGCCGCCGAAGGGAAGCACGTCACGCCTTACGACTCGTGGCTCGACACCCGCTGCGGCGCAATGATCGATCGGATGCTCGCCGAGGCCGGCCCGGAGATCATCCGCAAGACGGGCGGTCCGCCGAGCTTCAACCACGGCCCGAAGAAACTCTGGTGGCAGCGGGAGCGAGCGGCCGACTTCAAGCGGATCGCCGCGTTCGTGCAGCCCGGGGCGTATGCCGCGATGCGGCTCTGCGGCCTTGTCGGCGCCGACGCCTTCATCGACCACACCTACCTGCACTTCTCGGGGTTTGCCGACACGGCCCGCGGCGTGTGGGATGATGACCTCTGCCGCACGTTTCGGTTTGATCGCGCAAAGCTCCCGCGGATCGTGGCGCCGCAGGACGTGGTCGGCACGCTCTCGGCCGCCGCGGCCCGGGCGTGCGGACTGACAGCCGGCGCGCCCGTGGTTGCCGGCTGTGGCGACACGGCGGCGAGCTTGCTCGCCTGCGGAGCGACGAAGCCGGGCATCTGTGTCGACGTGGCCGGCACGGCGAGCGTGTTCGCCGCGACGTGCAGCCGGTTCACCCCGGACGTGGATCAGGGCCTGCTCTCGTGTGCGCGGTCGGCGACGCCGGGGCTCTGGCATCCCTATGCCTATGTCAACGGCGGCGGCATGAACATCGAATGGTTCCGAGGGCTCTTGGCCGAGGGCGGCGGCCGCCGAACGCCTGATGCAGCGCTCGCCGACACCGCCGCGCTCGATCGGCTCGCCGCGGCGGTCGAACCGGCGGACGACTTGCCGCTGTTCGTACCACACCTCGCGGGCCGCGTGTCTCCGCCGCAGCCGCATCTCCGCGGCGCGTGGACCGGCCTCACGCACGCCCACGGCGTCGGCGAACTCTATCGGGCGGTGCTCGAAGGAGTGGCCCTCGAGTATGCGGTGTATGTGGCCGCAATCCGCCGGCTGCTGCCAGCGGCGAGGCTCGACGAACTCCGCGCGACCGGCGGTGGGGCGGCCAGCGGCGTCTGGAATCGCATCAAGGCCGACACACTCCAGCTTCCGGTGCGGCCCGTGGTGAAGAGCCAAGGGGCGCCCGCCGGCACCGCGATCGTCGCCGGCTGGGGCGCGGGCATCTTCAAATCACCCGACGCAGCCGCGCGGCAGTGGGTGGAAACGGCCGCTGCGGTGAAGCCCGCACGGTCGCAGGCCGCCCTAGCCGCCCGTCGGCTCGACCGCTACCGCACGCTCCTGCGGGCGCTCGACCCGGCAGCGACGGCTGCGCCGGGCAGGAATCGCCCTTTCAACGACATCGGAGACGACCTTCTATGAGCACCGCAGCGCCGCGTTCCACGCCGTCCGCCGACGCTGCGATCGTGCTGCCCGCCGTGGCGGCCACGGCCGACGCGGTGTTCGAGCCTGCCACGCGGCCCACCATGTATTTCATCGGGGTGACGACCGGCAAGAGCTCGATCATGCAGGTGTTTCCCAAGTGGGCCGCCCACCTGGGGCTGGGAGCGGTTGCGATCCGCGGCATCGATTGCAAGTGGCACGACGACCCGGCCGTCTATCGCCGCGTGGTGAAATTCATCAAAGACGATCCGCAGTCGCTCGGGGCCCTCGTCACGACGCACAAGATCGACCTGCTCACCGCCTGCCGCGATCTCTTCGACGAACTCGACCCCTATGCCGAACTGCTCGGCGAGGTGAGCGGGATCGCCAAGCGGAGCCTGTCTGGCGCCTCGCGGGCCCAGTCGCTCCTCTGCGGCTATGCGAAAGACCCGATCACGAGCGGCCTCTCGCTGGAGGCGTTTCTTCCAGAAGACCACTGGAGGAAGACCGGTGCCGATGCGCTCATCCTCGGTGCCGGCGGCTCGTCGATCGCGCTCTCCTGCGCCATGCTCGACCAGAAGCATGGCGACAACATCCCGCGGCGGCTATTCGTCACCAATCGCAGCCCGGGGCGGCTCCACGAGATCGAGGCGATTCACAAGAAGCTCGGCGTGACCATCCCGGTGGAATACATCCACACGCCCCGGCCCGAAGACAACGACCGAGTGCTCGCGCAGCTCGCGCCACATTCGCTCGTGGCCAACGCCACGGGCCTCGGCAAGGACGCCCCGGGCTCGCCGCTCACCGATGCGGCGGTGTTTCCCGAGCACGGCCTCGCCTGGGACTTCAACTACCGCGGCGA
>JBAXUY010000158.1:0-6280 GCA_037129475.1 Planctomycetia bacterium
GTCCTTGTCGAAGTCGGCCATGTCGCAGCCCTCGGCGACGAAGCGTTCGCTGAGGACCTGCTTCTTGAACGTCACGTCGGCCAGGGCCGGGGCTGTTACGAGCAAGACAGCGACAGCCAACGAGACGGCGCGCATCAGATTCCTCCGTTGGTCAATGACGCTCGGGTGCTTTCCATCATCGAGGTCCGACATCGTTCCGGCCTCCCGACAGAGCTGGAGCTCCGTCGCTACGGCTACTTGGGGAGCTTGGCCCGGATCGCATCGGCGGCGGCCTTCGCCTCGGCCTCGAGGCCGGGGAGTTTCGTGGCCTGCTCGGCGACTGCGAGCATGGCCGGGCTCGGATACCGTGGCAGAATCTCGAGCACACTCTTGCGGTCCGCCGCATCCTTCGATGCCTCGAGCGCCTTCTTGCACATCTCCGCCCGCTCCGCATCGGCGAGCGCGAACTGCCGGGCGATGCGGATGTAGCCGCGGATCGCCCGCGTCTGATACTTCTCGCCGATCGGTGCGGCTGCCAGGTCGAGCAACACGGGAGCCGCGTCGGCCGTCATCCACTTGCCGAGCAACCGCGTGGCGGCATCGGCGAGCGATTCCTCGCCCGACAGCGCCGCGACCTTCACGGTGGCGAGGGCCTTCGCGCCGCCGACGTCGCCCACGATGTCGAGCAGCTTGGTCTTGGTGGTGCCCGAGGCGGCAGTGAGGGCGGTGGCGAGTTTCTCGGCACAGGCGTCTCGATCGGGCATCCGCACGCAGGCGGTGAGGAGCGCCTTGTGTGCCGCCTCGCCTTCGACCGCATCCCGCGGCTTGACGACCACGTCGACGAGCAGGCCGAGGTTGGCGAGATCGACGACGTTGCCCAGGGCTTCGAGCGCCGCCGCGCGCACCGTGGCATCGCCGCTCGCCACGAGGGGCTGAAGCTGCGCGATGGCTGGAATCCGCCGGGCGCCGACCACCTGCGCGAGAATCGGCTGCAGCTTCGGATCAGCGCCCGACAGCCGCCCGATCACCACCCGATTCACGGCCTCGCCCGGCAGCGACACCAGCGCCATCCGGGCGGCATCCGCGACGGCCGGATCGGCAGCGAGCGCCACGAGCGGATCGACGGCCGATGCGTCGCCGATCCGGCCGATCGCCTCGAGCGCCGCCAGCCGCACCACCTGGGGACCGGCCGCCGCCCAACGGAGCACCGTCGCCTGCAGGCCAGCCGGCGCGCCGCCATCGGCGTTTCGATCGGCCAACACCTCCACGAGCAGCGCCGCCTGCGCAGCCGCCCCGCCGCCGGCCATGCGCGTGATCTCCTCCACGATCGCCACGTCGACGTCGCCGGCCGTGGGTCCGTCGAGAAGCTCGCGGGCGGTGAACAGTCCGATATTCGCCGTGCACCGCGACGGCGAACGCAGCGTCTCGAGGAGGAGCGGGATGCCGTCCTTGCCTCGCGCCAGAATCAGGCCGCGGGTGGCCTCGGCCTTTCGCTGCTCCGACACGCTGGCCGTGCGCACGGCGTCGTACAGTTTCGCCGACTCGGTGGCCTGGCCGGCGGCGAGCAGCCGCTCGGCACACACGACGGAGGCCTGGGCCACGTCGTCGAGCCGCGGCCCGGCGGCGGGGAGTCGCTTCGCGAGAATCGTTGCCGCTGCGGGCGTGCCGATCTTGCCGAGTGCGGCAGCGGCGGCAGCCGCCACCTCCGCATCTGGATCGCCAAGCCGCGCTTCGAGCAGGCTCGCGGCCGCCGCATCGCGACGCACGCCGATCGAGTTGATCACGCCCACGAGCAACCGGCCCGAGAGCGAGCCGGCGGCCGTGCGCAGGGCCGCATCGGCCTCGGGGCCTGGAATCACCTCGAGCGGAATCCGTGCCCACGATGCGAGCCGCTCGTTCGCGAGCAGTTGCGCCAGGTCGCCGACCGCGGCGGCCGACCCCTTGATCGCGAGCTTCTTGCAGACGATCGCCTTGTCGGCCTCGTTCGCGCCGGATCGGAGCACGGCGATCAGTTCCGCCTCCGCGGGAAGCGGCTCAGCCGCGAACGCAGGGTGGGGCCCGATCACCGAGAAGGCAACCGCGATGACGACGGCGAGGAATGGTTTCAGGTGCATCGAAAAAGCTCCGTTCATGCTCTCCATGGCTCCCTGAGCGCCTCCGACCGCAGCCGGTTCGCCTCGTCGTCGCCGACGAACATGTTCGTGGCGTTGTCGAACTTCACCGTCCGGCCGAGGAAGATCGCGACGTTCGCCGCGTGGCAGGCGATGTGGGCGTTGCACGCCGCGTCGGCGTTGCCCTTCGGCTTGCCGCGGGTCTTCACGCAATCGAGGAAGTCTCGAACGTGGAACGTGGCGGGATAGCCGCCGATCTCCTCGATCTTCCGCCCCGCCAACAACTCCGGCGAACTGAGCACGAGCTTGCCCGAGTCGCCGGCTTCCACCCAGCCGGTTTCCCCCTCGAAACGCACAGGGCAAGAGCCGAGCGGGATCCAATCCTTCTCGCGGAAGATGAGTTCCGCGCCATCGGCATACCGGCACACCAGATAGTCGTCCTTGGGCGGGTGATACTCGACCGGCGGCAGGCAGTCGTTCACCGCCCACTGGCAGAGATCGACGCAGTGCGAACCCCACTCGAGGACGCCGCCACCGACGAGGCCGCCCCCCTTTTCGAAGTTGAACCCGTCCTTGAGCGTGTCCGCGTTGAACGGCCGCCAGGCCGCTGGACCCAGATACATGTCCCAGTCGTCCACGGACGGATCGGGGGCGGGCGCCGCAGGAAGCCAGCCACTCATCGTCGCCGTCAGCCCGCGCGGATGGGCGTACACCTTCTTGATCTTCCCCAGGCGACCGGTCCGAGCCAGCTCGCACGCAAACGCGAAGTGCGGCAGGTTGCGCCGCTGGGTGCCCGCCTGAAACACGGTGCCGCAGCGCCGCATCGTGTCGCGATGGACGAGCGTCTCCGCGATGTTCTTCGTGCAGGGCTTTTCGCAGTAGATGTCCTTGCCCGCCTTGGCGGCGAGCATCGCCATCAGGCCGTGCCAGTTGGGCCCGGTGGCGATCAGCACCGCGTCGATGTCCTTGCGGTCGAGCACCTCGCGAAAGTCGCGGTGCATCGTGCAACTCTGCGTGCCATACTTCCCGTCGGCGATCTTCTTCACCGCCTCGCGGCGGCCCTGCTTCACGTCGGCGATCGCCGCGAAGGTCACGTCGGGTTGCTCGAGAAAGCAGCCGAGGTCGTATTCGCCGCGGCGGCCGATGCCGATGCCACCGACGATGATTCGTTCGCTCGGCGGCACCGCGCCATCGAGGCCCAGAGCCGACGACGGAATGATCGTCGGCGCGGCGACGGCGGCACCGGCGGACAGCCCCGCCTGGAGGGCACGGCGCCGGGACAATTTCTTGCGAGAGGCCATCATGGCAACGTCTCCTCAGGTCGAGACAATACGGCAGCCAACATCGCCATGAGCGTACCAGCATCGCCACCGGTCAGCCACCGGGAGGCACTAGAATGACGCCGGATCCCACCACGCACCCCTGCATGAAATCGTGCAGGCAGCCGCCATGAATCACCCACGTCACGTCGCACCCGATGTCTTCACGGTGCACGCGCCCGGCCGCGTGAACCTGATCGGAGAACACACCGACTACAACGACGGCTTCGTCCTGCCGATGGCGATCGAACGGGGCGTCACGATCGCCATCCGCCGCCGTGACGACGGCACCGCGATCTTTCGATCCGATCGCGAGACGGTGCCGGCCACGCTCGAACTCAGCGCCCCGCTCGAGCCCGGCCGGCGCGACTGGGCCCGCTATCCGGCCGGCGTGCTGGCGGGATACCAACGGCTGGGCTGGGTCATCCCCGGATTCGATGCGGTCGTGACAGCCGACCTCCCCGCCGGGGGCGGCCTGAGCAGCAGCGCCGCGCTCGAAGTGGCCACCGCCACCGCGGTCGAGGTGCTCTGCGGCCGGTCGCTCGATCCGCTCGCGAGGGCGATCCTCTGCCAGCGGGCCGAGCACGAGTTTGCCGGCGTGCCCTGCGGCATCATGGATCAGTGCGCGGTGACGCTTGGCCGCGCAGGCCATGCCCTGTTCATCGACTGCCAGTGCCGCGAGATCCGCCCCGTGCCGTTCGGCGGCGACGACGTGGCGGTCGTCGTCGTCAACAGCGGCGTCCGGCACAGCCTGGCCGACGGCGAATATGCCCGTCGGCGGGCCGAGTGCGAATCGGCTGCGGCGCGGCTCGGCTGCCGGTCGCTCCGCGACGTGACGCCGGAAACATGGGCCGCCGGCCGCGACGGGTTGCCCGACGTCGAGCGCCGCCGGGCCGGCCACGTCGTCGCCGAGAACGACCGCACGCTCGCGTTCGTGGCCGCACTCTCCCACGGCGACTGGCCCGCCGCCGGGCGGCTCATGCGGGAAAGCCACGCGTCGCTCCGCGACTCGTACGAGGTCTCGTGCCATGAACTCGACGCGCTGTGCGAGATCGCCGCGGGCGTGCCGGGGGTGTTTGGCTGCCGGATGACGGGCGGTGGATTCGGTGGCTGTGCGATCGCACTCGTGGCCGCCCACGCGACCGGGTCGGTCATGGCCGCGCTGCATGAGGGCTATCGCTCGGCCACCGGCATCGACGCCGAAATGTTCGCGACGAGGGCCGCCGCCGGCGCGCGGGTGCTGCCGGCGTGATGCCCGGGTCAGACGCGCCGTTCGGCCTGCGTGCTCCGCAGGTGGATCGTCTTGCGATCGAGGTCGTGATGCGCCTCGACGAACCGCACCGTGCCGCTCCGGGCCCGCATCACGAGCGAATGCGTCGTGGCGATCGTACCCCGGACCTCGACACCCTCGAGGAGCGGCCCCGTGCTGATGCCGGTGGCCGCGAACACGATGTGGTCACCACGGGCGAGATCCCGCGACATGAACTGCGTGGACAGCCGGTCGCCCCACCCGGTCGCCACGAGGTGTTCCCGCTCCGCCTCGTCGCGCGGCCAGATCTTGGCCCGCATACCGCCACCCAAGCAGCGAAGCCCCGCGGCCGAGAGCACGGCCTCGGGCGCCCCGCCGATGCCCACGTAGAGATCGATCGAGCTCGTGCGCATCGCCGGCGCGAGCGCCGCGGCGATGTCGCCGTCCTGGATGAGCCGCAGCGCCGCCCCCTTGCGACGCACCTCGTCGATGAAGGACTCGTTCCGCGGCCGGTCGAGGATCGACACCACCACGTCGCGCACCTCCTTGCCGAGGATCTTCGCCGTCACGTCGATCACCTCGGCCACCGGGGCGTCGATGTCGATCGGCAGCTTCGGGTCGGCGACCCATGCTTTGCGCACCTCGAGCGGGTAGGCGAGCTTCTGCATGTAGAAGGCGGGAACATCGAGCAGGCAGGACGCGCCGTCGGTCACGAGGCCGGCCGCGATGCAGGAGAGCGAGTTGGGCATTCCCTTGGCGACGTTCGTCGTGCCGTCGATCGGATCGAGGGCGATCTCGAACCGCGGCGCACCGTTTCGCCACGTACCGACCTTCTCTCCCTTGAAGAGCCCGGGGGCCTCGTCCTTGATCCCCTCACCGATCGCGATCTCGCCGCACATCTCCACAAGATCGAACATCCCGCGGATGGCGTCGCAGGCCGCCGCGTCGGCGAGCTCCTTCTGCCCCTTGCCGAGCCACTGGAGCGTGTTGAGCGCGGCGATCTCCGTGGCCCGCAGGAAGTCGAACTCGATCTGCCGCTCGGTGTCGGAGTGGTGTGTCATGCCCGGCACGATAGTCGCGCGCGTGGTTCGAAAAAACCTCGATTTGCTTGGCATCTGCCATCATACCGCCGACGGGTTTCTGTCAGCTGGCACGCGCCTCTTCACGAGGGTATCGTCGAACAATTCGTATGGCCGACTTTCCCCGCTTTCCGAACCCGTCGCAGTTTCCCCGGCTTCCCTCCGGCGGCGGCCTCCCGCTGCCGGTGCTCCTCACGGCCGCGCTCGCGCTGTTGCTGCTCGCGGGCCTGGCCCGCGGCGTCTACACCGTCGGACCCGAGAGCGTGGGCGTGGTGCAGCGGTTCGGCCGGTTCATCGGCACGACCGGCCCCGGCCTGCGATTCAAGCTGCCGTTCGGGATCGACACCGTCACGATCCTGCCCGTGAAGCGGCAGCTCAAGATGGAGTTTGGCTTCGGGTCGGGGCATACGACGAATCCCGACCAGGTGTCGCACGAGCAGGAGCGGGAGCGAGACATGGTGACGGGCGATCTCAACGCCGCGCACGTGGAGTGGGTGGTGCAATATGAGATCAGCGACCCCGAGCAGTATCTCTTCAACCACC
>JBAXUY010000159.1:0-6246 GCA_037129475.1 Planctomycetia bacterium
GGGCGACAGGACTTGAACCTGCGACCTCTTGACCCCCAGTCAAGCGCGCTAGCCAGACTGCGCCACGCCCCGAAACCGTCGGAGGTGCCCACGTGAATCACGCCGGCACCTCAGACCGACACACTATCGCAGAACACTGCCCGGCCTTCAACACGGGTTCATAAGCCGGCCCGCAGGGTGTGCCGGGCTCTGCTCTGCCTCATAACCGCACGGCCGAGGTCGGTTTGCCGCGCTCGCACACCGCCCCGAGGCAGTTCCAGAGGAGCGCAGCGACTGCTCCCGCCGCGTAGCCAAGCCCTGCCGTCAGCAGCAGCAACAGCCCCGCGCGGCCCGCATCGAACGGCTCGATCGCCATTTCCGACTTCACACTGTGCAGCCGGTAGACGAAATCGACCACCCGCTGCGCCACGCCCGCGGCCACGAGCCCTTCCCACACCGCATGCCAGCCCGAGAGCACCACCGCCAGCACGATACCCAGACGATTCGGATCGACGTGTCCCATGATGACCTCCACCACTCGAAGGAACGGCATCCGGGCCGGGAGCAGGCCGGCCGACACGATGCCGGCGACCCAATCAACCCTACGGCGGTGAAGCGGTGAAAAACCAGCCGATCACACCGGCCCCTCGCCAAGCGACGCCGTGGGCGACACACTTGCGGAAAGATCGTTTGCACGGGCGGCGGGCTGACGCCTGCCCTACGTCAATGACACCCAAAACCTTTTCCACCCGACTCACCGCCGCCATCAAGGCCCGCAAGACGCCCGCCTGCGTCGGGCTCGACCCGCGGCGCGAATCGCTGCCACCGGCCCTCGGCGCTGCCACGCAGCTCGGGCACAAGGACCTCGCCGGGGTGTACGCAAGGTTCTGCCGCGAGGTGATCGACGTCGTGGCGCCGCTCGTGCCGATCGTGAAGCCGCAGCTCGCCTGCTTCGAAGCCCTCGGGCCCCACGGGATGACGGCGCTTGCCGAGGTCATCACCTACGCCCACGAAAAACACCTCCTCGTGCTCGCCGACGGCAAGCGCGGCGACATCGGCTCCACCGCCGAGGCCTACGCCGACGGCTGGCTTGCCGGCCCGTGGGCGGCCGACGCGCTCACGGTGAACCCCTACCTCGGCCTCGACTCCGTCGAACCGTTCGTGACCACGGCCCACCGTCGCGGCGCCGGCATCTTCATCCTCGTGAAGACGTCGAACCCCGGCAGCAAAGACTTTCAAGACCTCACGGTCGACGGCCGGACGATCTACGAGCATGTGGCCGCCGGCGTGGAAGCGCTCGCCGCTCAGACTGCCGATGGAGGCACGTATGGCGCGGTCGGGGCCGTCGTGGGCGCCACGTGGCCGCGGCAACTCGACGCGATGCGAGCCGCGATGCCGCACGCGTGGATTCTGGTACCCGGCTTCGGTAAGCAGGGCGGCCGCGCAGCCGACGTGCGCGGGGCGTTTCATGCAGATGGACTCGGGGCGCTCGTCGTGAGCGCCCGCGACGTGATCTTCGCCCACGCGCGACCCGAGATGAACGCCGGGCTCGCCGACGGCCAGTGGCAGACCGCCGTCGAGCGGGCCTGCCGCGACATGATCGAGCGGCTCGCAGCCGACACGCCGGCAGGGAAACTCTCGTAGGCCAGGCATGTAGCGACAGGCATGTAGCGACAGGCCTCCAGGCCTGTCGGATGGACAGGGCTGGAGCCCCGTCCCTACGTGTGGACAGGGCTGGAGCCCCGTCCCTACGTTTCGACAGGGCTGGAACCCCGTCGCTACGACTGCACAGGGCTGGAGCCCTGTCGCTACGTGGCGAGCAGCTGGCTGATCAGCGGCAGGAGCTGCTTCTTCCGGCTCACGATGTTTTCGAGCGCGTAGAGGCTGCGGTCGAGCCGCGGGTAGTTGATGTCTTCGAAGGCTTCCGACTCCTTCGAGAGTAAGAGCAGCGAGCCGTTGCTCACCACGTCGGTCACGAGCAGCGCCGCGAAGCCGAGCCGCTGCTTCTCGGCGAACGTCTCGAGCGCCGCCCGCAGATCGTCCTTTCGCTCCCAGAAGAGATCGAACCCCGTCTCCTCGATCTGCGAAATCGAGAACCGCACGCCGTGCTCCGTGAACTCCTTGCAGTCTTCGCGAATCACGTCGGCCGGTGTCTTCGAGCGCAGGGCCGACCCGATCTCGAAAAACTCCCGTGTGTACCGATCGAGATCGACGCCACACAGCCCCTTCAGCCAGCCCAGCACCTCGCGATCGACGTCGGTCGTCGTGGGCGACCGCAGGTGCAGCGTGTCGGAAATGATCCCCGACGCCATGCAGAGCGCGATCGCCGGCGTCGGCACGAGACCCGCCGCGCGAAACTGCCGGGCCACGAGCGTGCACGTCGAGCCCACCGGCTCGTTCACGAACCGGATCGGCTGCGTGCTCTTGAGACCGCCACCGAGGCGGTGATGATCGAGCACCTCCACGATCTCGGCCTCCTCGGCCCCGTGCACGGCCTGGCCGAGCTCGTTGTGATCCACGAGCACGAGCTGGGGGCGCGGGGGATTGATGATGTCGGACTTGAAGGCCAGGCCCACGAGCCCGCCATCGTCGCCGACCACCGGAAACACCGGCTGGGCCGACCGCTCGACCACGCCCCGGGCCTCGGCCACGGTCCACTTGCCGGGCACCGTGACGATGTCGCGATCGACCACCGGATCGATGAACTGGGCCGACTTGATCCGCAGCGTGGTGTTCACCGTGTCGAACGGGCTCGAGATCACAGACACCTTCTTCGCCTTCGCGATCTCCACCACCTCCGACGCCAGCGGAAAGCCGCCTGTGATCACCACCGCCCGCACGCCCGCGTCGATCGCCGGCAGCTGGATCGACGGCCGGTCGCCGCACACGACGACGAGCCGCTCCCGCGGATACCGCTGCATCCGCTCCGTGAACCCCTCGGCGCTCATCGCGCCCACCATCACGAGCAACTCGTCGGAGCGATCCGGCTCTACGCGATTGCGAAACTCCCCGCCGAGCACGTCGCAGATCTTCTGCAGGCTCGTGGTCACGGCGCGGGCCTTCGTCGAGTCGGCCGCGTCGGTGAAGAAGAGCTCCATCATCGTGAGGATCGAAAGCACGCCCACGACCCGCCGCCCCTCCACCACCGGGATCGCCCGCAGGTCGCCCTTGCGCATCCGCTCGTACGCCTCGTGGAAGGCGTCGCCGAACGACGCTGTCACGAGCTCGCGGCGGCACACGTCCTCCACCTGCGGCCGCACGTCCATCACGAGCTTCGGCGCCGCCAGGCCGGCCCGACGCAAGACGAACTCGGTGCGCTCGTTCGGCGGGCCGCAGCAGGCTGCGACGGCATCGGGCCGCGTCGTGCGCTGCAGGAGGTCGGCGTAGGCGAGCGCCGAACAGATCGCGTCGGTATCGGGATTGCGATGCCCGAAGACGAGCAGACTCATCGGTGGATCACGTTTCGCCCGGGGCCTGGAGCCAGCAGGCGAGCGAGGGATCCCACGCCTGGATCTCGTCGGCCTTGAAGTAGATACCGATCTCGCGGGTCGCCGACTCGGGCGAGTCGGACGCGTGCACGAGGTTCATCTGCCGGCTCGCCGAGTAATCGCCGCGAATCGTGCCGGCGGCCGCCTTCAGGCCGCTCGTGGCTCCGAGCATCTCGCGGACGACGCGGATCACCTCCGGCCCCTCGAAGATCGTGGCCACCACGGGCGATGCGGTGATGAACTCCTCGAGCCCGGGATAGAACGGTTTCGCGACATGCTCGGCGTAATGCTGCTTCGCCAGGGCGGGCGTGACGCGGAGCATCTTCAGCGCCACGAGCCGGAGCCCCTTCTCCTCGAAACGGGCGAGGATCCTGCCGAGCAGGCAACGCTCGAGGCAGTCGGGCTTGAACATCACGAACGTCTGCTCCATGGGAAGTGGCTCTCGGAAGGTGGGAGAAATGTGTGCGGTGACCGGCCGATCGAGTGTACTTAGCCGTCGGTCGGGGCCGAAGGCCAGTGCAAATTTACAACCGCACCGTGCCACTCTGCACGGCCAGCAAAAACTCGCGATTGCCCTCGAGGAGCGTGGGCTCCGCGAGCAAATCGGCCTCGGTGAGCCAGAAGATCTCCTCCACCTCCACCGGATGCGGCACGAGCACGGCCGCCTCCGGCAGCGTCACCGTCCACCAGGCGAGCGACGTGCCCCAGGAGGTGACGCTCCGCCACACGCAGGCCTCGGCGGTGACGGCCGCGGCGAGCTCCTCCCGGCACTCGCGAACCACGGCCGCATGCTCCTCCTCGCCCGGCTCGATGTGGCCGCCCGGAAAGCAGACTCGGCCGCCGGCGGCCACCGTGCGTCCCCGGCGGATCGCGAGAAACCGTCCTTCCCGCCGCGCGATCGCCACCACGCCACGCTTCACGATCCGCTGCGGTAACACGCCCTCCGGCGGACGTTTTTCATCCTGACTCATACACTACACTGTGGCATCCCGCCGCCGATCCGCCCACTCCCCGCGAGCCCGCACATCGATGGACACCGTCCCGCCCCCCAAGGGCCCCTCCAAATTCAACCCGATGCTCGGCCGCCCACTCGGGATGCCGGTGATCGTGATGCTGATCCTGGCCGGCCTCGCCCTCGTGACGATGTTCGCCAGGGAGCAGGCGAGCCTGCCGGCGGCGATCAGCTACGACGAGTTCGTACGCCAGGTGCAGGCGGGCAACGTGTCGGCCGTGGAGATCGTGGGCAACTCGCTGCAGGGTGAGTTTCGCGCGGCCCCGGCGGCCGAGCGGATGGGGGGCACGGCCGGCGCCAAGGCCTTCCGGCTCGAGCTCTCGAGCTACCTCGGCGAGGGCCTCGACAAGCTGCTCCTCGACCACTCCGTGAAAACGACCGTCCGCCAGCCGAGCGACGGCACCGGCTTCCTGCTCGGCCTCTACATGCTCGTGCCCCTCTTGCTCATGGCCGGCTTCTGGATGACGCTCCGCCGTGCCCGCGACCCGCTCGGCGGCGGGGGCTTTCTCGGCTCGTTCTCCAAGTCGCCGGCGAAGCGCTACGGCGCCAACGACAAGCAGGTGACGTTCGCCGACGTCGCCGGCCTCGAAGGCGTGAAGGAAGACCTCAAGGAGATCGTCGAGTTCCTCAAAGACCCGAAGAAGTTTCAGCGGCTCGGCGGCCGCGTGCCGAAGGGCGTGCTCCTGATGGGGCCGCCGGGCACCGGCAAGACGCTCCTGGCGCGGGCCGTGGCCGGAGAGGCGGGCGTGCCCTTCTTCTCGATCTCGGGCAGCGAGTTCATCCAGATGTTCGTGGGCGTCGGCGCCTCGCGGGTGCGCGACCTCTTCAAGACCGCCAAGGACGCATCGCCTTCGATCCTGTTCATCGACGAGATCGACGCCGTCGGCCGGCACCGCGGTGCGGGCCTCGGCGGTGGCCACGACGAGCGTGAACAGACGCTCAACCAGATCCTCTCCGAGATGGACGGCTTCAGCCCGTCGGAATCGGTGATCGTGCTCGCAGCCACGAACCGGCCCGACGTGCTCGACCCGGCCCTGCTCCGCCCCGGCCGGTTCGACCGCCACGTGACCGTGGATCGCCCCAACCAGAAAGCCCGGCTCGCGCTCTTCAAGGTGCACACGCGCAACGTGCCCCTCGCGGCCGACGTCGATCTCGACCGTCAGGCCAGCGGCACCGTCGGCCTCACCGGCGCCGACATCCGCAACCTGGTGAACGAGGCCGCTCTCTGGGCCACCCGTCAAAACAAGGACGCCGTCGACTCCTCCGACTTCGACTACGCCCGCGACAAGGTGCTGATGGGACCGAAGCGCGAGGAGGTGCTCGTCGGCCGCGAAAAGAAGATGACGGCCTACCACGAGGCGGGCCATGCGCTCGGCGCCTGGCTCCTGCCGGGCGTCGACAAGCTGCACAAGGTGACGATCATCCCGCGCGGCCGAGCCCTCGGCGTGACGCAGCTCGTGCCCGAGGAAGACCGGATGAACATCGGCGAGTCGGATTTGAACAACCGCCTCGTCTTCATCCTCGCCGGCCGGGCGGCCGAGAAGCTCGTGTTCGGCGAATACTCCGCGGGCGCCGAGAACGACCTCGTGCAGGCCACGCGGCTGGCCCGGCGGATGGTGGCCCACTGGGGCATGAGCGAAAAGGTGGGCCCGGTGGCCTGCCACGTGACGAACGAGCACCCCTTTCTCGGCCGCGACGTCTACGAGCAGCGGGAGTTCAGCGAACACACCGCGCAGATCATCGACGACGAAGTGACCCGGATGCTCA
>JBAXUY010000016.1:0-38646 GCA_037129475.1 Planctomycetia bacterium
TGCCGTTGAGCGCGAGGTTGACCAACGCCGCGCGGAGCGAATCGGGCCGTCCCACGAGCGTGATCCCGGTGGGCAGTTCGCACTCGAGCCGCACGCCGGCATGGTCGCAGCGCGGGGAGGTCAGGTCGCGGACCGCCATGACCAGGTCGTCGACGGCCACCGGGCCGCGGGCCGCCTCCGTGGGCCTGCCGAGCGCCAGCAGGCCGCGGACCTCCTCCTCGACGATCGCCAACTGCCTGGTCGCGATGGCGAGGCCCTCGTCAGCCGCCCCGGCACCCTGTGCGCAACGACGGGCGTGCACGTCGATGGCCAGCCGCGCGCCAGTGATGGCGTTGCGCAGTTCGTGGGCGAAGCCGGCGGCCAACTGGCCGAGCAGCCGCTGTCGTTCGCCGGTGACGAGCGACGTGCGGAGCGCCGCGAGTGTCGTGCTCATGCGATTGACGCCGGCGCTGAGCCGGTCGACTTCGTCCCTTCCGTCGCCGGCGGTGATGAGTTCTCCGAACTCACCCGCTGCGATCCGGTCGACATGCCGCTCGACCGCCGTGATGCGTGCCGCGAGCAAGCGCGTGGTGCGGAGCGCCAAGGGCACGAACACCGCGAGCGTTCCCGCCGCCACCGCGAGCACAGGCCACACCGTTTCCAGCGCCGCCGAGAGGGGGGGCTTTTCGGGCGTGAGCACGAGCACGCGCTCCGGACGCACGCCCGCCGCCCGGATGACACCGATCCGATACCGGTTGCCGTCGAGTTCGATCCGGCCGGCCTCGATTGCCGCGGCGAACTGTGCGCCGCTCGTGGCGGCGAGTTGCTCGGGGGGCAACGACGCCGCGCCGGGCTGCCGCGATGCCGGATCCCAGATCACGAACTGGCTGCCCGTCAGCGCGTGCAGCGCGTCGAGCACCGCGGGCGACAGGACCACGCGCGATTCGGCGAGGGCGGCGGCCACGCGCTCCTGCCGTTCGCGGGCGGCCGCCGCCGCACGGCGCGTCGCCAGCCACGCGGAAAATGCCACGTTCACGAGCACGCCTGCGAGGACGAGCCCCACGACGGGCAGAACCAGCCGGGCCGTGAGCGAATCGTTGCGAAGGCTCGAGCGCATGCCACAAGTGTCACCGGAACGAAGGCCAGGTTCCAATCGCGGCGTCGTGCGGGCTCCCGGCGGGGCCGTACAGTAGCTTCCGCCTCGTGCTTCCAAGGTCGGGCGTTGCCATGCCGTTTCCCGCCGCGCTGCCGTTTTCCGGGACCGCCCGGCGGGCCTCGACCGCCCAGGCCGATGAGACGGTCGTCGAAGCGTCTCAGTCCGACGCGGCCTCGGCCTGCGACCGGCTGGGGACCTCGTTGCAGGGCCTCACGGCCGACGAGGCACGGCGGCGGCTCGACACGCACGGGCCCAACACCATCGCCGAGCCGGAAGGGGAATCGCCGCTCGAGCTCCTCTTCAAGGCGGCCCTCAATCCGCTCGTGCTGCTGCTGGCCATCCTCGGCGGTTCGTCGCTCGCCACTGGAGACGCCGTGTCGGCCGCGATCATGGCGGCGATGCTCTCGCTCGGCGTGGGGCTGCGGTTCGCCCAGGAGTGGCGTGCGCACGCGGCCGTCGCCGGCCTCCGACAACTGATCGGCGTGCGGGCGACGGCGCTGCGTGACGGCACGCCCGTCGAGGTGCCGCTCGTGGAACTCGTGCCCGGCGACGTCGTCAGGCTCTCGGCCGGCGACATGATCCCGGCCGACGTCAGGCTCCTCGCTGCGAAGGATCTGTTCGTGGCCCAGGCGGCCCTCACGGGTGAATCGTTTCCCGTCGAGAAGCACGTGGATCGCGAGACAGCGCAGTCGCACCCACCGCTCGAGCTGCAAAACCTCTGCTGGCTCGGCACGAGCGTGGCGAGCGGCACGGCCGCGGCACTCGTCGTCGCCACGGGCCGGCGCACGCTCCTGGGGGGCATGTCGCGGTCGCTCGAGGCGCCCGAGCCACCCACGGCGTTCGACGTCGGGCTGGAGCGGTTCACCTGGCTCATGGTGGGCATCGTGGCGGTGATGGTGCCGCTCGTGTTCCTCATCAACGGCCTCACGAAGGGAAACTGGGGCGAGGCATTTCTGTTCGCGCTCGCCGTGGGCGTGGGGATCACGCCGGAGATGCTGCCGATGATCGTGACGGTGTGCCTGTCGCGTGGCGCGCTCATGCTCGCGCGCGAGCGGGTGATCGTGAAGCATCTCGACGCGATCCAGAACCTGGGCGGCATGGACGTGCTCTGCACCGACAAGACGGGCACGCTCACGCTCGACCGCATCATCCTCGAGCGTCACTGCGACGTGCTGCTGCGCGACGATCCCGACGTGCTCCGCTACGCCTGGCTCAACAGCCACTTCCAGACCGGCCTCAAAAACCTGCTCGACCGGGCGATCCTCGACCACGAGGAGTTGCGCGAGCACGTGGCGAAGGCGGGCTGGGAGAAGGTGGACGAGATCCCGTTCGACTTCGAGCGCCGGGTGATGTCGGTGGTCGTCTCGACGCCGGACGGGGGCCGGGTGCTCGTCTGCAAAGGGGCCCCCGAGGCGGTCTACGCCCGCTGCTCGGCGTTCTCCCTCGACGATCGTGTCGAACTGCTGTCGGCCGGAAAGACGGGCGACCTGACGCACGCATTCGAGCGCTTGAGTGCCGACGGCTTCCGCGTGCTCGCCGTGGCCACCCGCGACGTCGCGGCGCAGCCGGCGTACGGCCGCGACGACGAGCATGACCTCGTACTCCGCGGCTACGTGGCCTTCCTCGATCCGCCCAAGGATTCGGCGGCCGCGGCGATCCGGTCGCTCGTGTCGGGAGGCGTCGCCGTGAAGGTGCTCACCGGCGATAACGAGCTCGTGAGCCGCAAGGTGTGCGAGGCCGTGGGGATCGATGCCGCTGCGGTGCTCCTCGGCCACGAGGTGGACGCCCTCGACGACGCGGCGCTCGCCGCCGCGGCCGCGCGGGCCACGCTCATGGCCCGGCTCTCGCCCCAGCAGAAGGAACGGGTCGTGCATGCACTGAGGCGGGCCGGCCACGTGGTCGGGTTCCTCGGAGACGGCATCAACGATGCGCCGGCGCTCCGGGCCGCCGACGTCGGGATCTCGGTCGATTCGGCGGTCGATATCGCCCGGGCGAGCGCCGACTGCGTGCTCCTGGAGAAGGACCTCGAGGTGCTCGAGGCGGGCGTGCGGGTGGGGCGGAAGGTGTTCGTCAACATCCTCAAGTATGTCCGCATGGGGGCGAGCTCGAACTTCGGCAACATGCTGAGCGTGCTCGGGGCGAGCGTGTTCCTGCCGTTCGTGCCGATGACGCCGCTGCAGATCCTGACCAACAACCTGCTTTACGACTGCTCGCAGGTGCCGATTCCGACTGACGACGTCGATCCGGAGCTCATTGCCCGGCCGCGGCCCTGGTCGATCGGGCAGATCTCGCGGTTCATTCTCCTCGTGGGCCCGGTGAGCTCGCTCTTCGACATCACGACGTTCGCTGCGCTCCTGTTTCTCTTCGGCTGCGTCGATCCGGGGCGGGCGCCGCTCTTCCACACGGGCTGGTTCGTCGAGTCGCTCGTCACGCAGACGTTCATCATCCACGTGATCCGCACCGATCGGATTCCGTTTCTTCAAAGCCGGGCGAGCGCGGCGCTCACTGCGACGACGGTGGCCGTGATCGCCGCCGGAGTCTGGCTCGTCGGCTCGCCGCTCGGCCGCCGGTTCGGATTCGTCCCGCTGCCGGCCGCCTATTGGCCGGTCCTGCTCGCCACGGTGGTCGCCTACGCCACCGTCACGCACCTCGTGAAGACGTGGCTCGTGCGCCGCGGGTGGATCGACTGATGCCCCCGGGGGGGCCGGGCGGCCGCGATCCGGAGCGGGGCGACCAAACCCTTGCGACCGTCGCCGGCTGAAACTACAACTTTTGGGAATACAGGATGCATTCACTTTGCATACACTGTGCCAAGTGGCGGGGGAATCCATGGCCGTGCGGCGGATCGCGACTGCCTTGCTGATCGCCGTGGCTGCCTGCGCGGGCCGCGCCGACGCGCAGACCGTCGTGCTGTCCGGATCCGTCGTGGGTTCGACGCCGAGCACGCTCGGCTACAACGTCGGCCACTTCCACAACACCCAGACGGCGTCGTGGTGGGAGTATGCGGGCGTCAACGGCGCCCGCATGTTCACGTCGCCGACCACGCTGACGGGGACCACGCTCTTCAGGTCGAGCACGAATGCGTCGCTCAACGCCTCGACCCAGGCGCAGTTTCTGTCGCAGCAGACGGCGCTTCGCAACAGCGGCACGGCCTCGACCTACATCAATTGGGCGGGCATCACCTCCAACTACACGTCGTCGATCAACTATGGAAGCAACACGATCGACGCCCAATTCGCCGATGCCACGGTGAAGGCGGCCGGTGGCAAAACGCTCGTCGTGATGCAGCGGACGCCAGGGAACTATGCCTGGCCGACGAACCCCACCGACAACGCGGCCACCGACTGGCAGAACCGCTGGCTGGGCTGGCAGCAGTGGTATGCCCAGGCGTTCGTGCGGGCCCGCGACGAGGGCGTCGAGAACTACCAGTTGTTCAACGAGCCGGACCTCTACGGCAGCAATCTGAGCCAATCGCAGTGGATCGAGATGATGAAATACGGAGCCAATGCGGTCGAGTCGGCGATTGCCGACGTGAACCGGCTGTACGGCAAGACCCTCACGGCCCATGTCTACGGGCCGGTCACGAACGGGCCTTCGCTCACGACGGACGTTGGCGACGACTGGGGTACCACGCTGCTCCAGAACCGCAACACGCCCGTGTTGAGCGGCTCGGCCGTGCCCGGCTACCAGCTCTTTGACAACTTCGACTACCACAACTACGGCAGCAGTCCGACGACGTTCGGGACGAAACTCGCCGGCGCGATCGCCGACGTGAACACGCTCACCAGCGGCCAGGGGGCGAGCTATCCCGTCACGATCTCGGAGTTCAACACCCGTACAAGCGCCAAATACGATCCGACCGACGCGGTCAACAATCCCAACGGTTACACACCCGACAGCCTCGCGATGTCGAGCAAGCTCGGCGAGATCTGCGTCAACCTCGCCAACAACAAGCCCGAAGAACTCTACCTGTTCAAGTTTTCCGATGCGGGCGGCGCCAACAACGGCGTCCACTGGCAAAGCGCGAGTGGCAACGTCGGCGGGGCGACAAAGTCCGCCAACGTCTACCGGCTGTTCACGGAGGGTTTCACGGGGAAGGACCTGCTCACCGCTCCGACCGTCTCGGGCACGACGCTCTCGCTGGCAGCATCGCGAGATGCCGTCACCGGCACCCGCTATTTGATGGCCACCAACGCCGACACCGCCAACGCCCAGACGCTCTCGCTCGACCTGACCCCCTGGGGCGTGGCCGCGGGCACGCGGGTGACGGTGGAGCAGGTGAGTGACCGGTTTGCGGGCAACGTCAGCCAGGTGATCGACGTCGGCCTCAATCGAACGATCACGGTGAACACCGACGCCGGCGGTGTGGTGCTCGTGACGGTGCCGGTCAATCACGGGGCGACGAAGACCGTGATACCCGTGAGCCAGGACGCCCACGTGCGGCATGCGAACCGCACGACAAACTACGGCTCCACGACCGACCTCATCGTGCAAAGTGGAAGCGGCTCTGGCAGCCGGTACGTGTCGTATCTGCAGTTTCCCCTCACGGGGGTCGACACGCAAAACCTCACCGAGGCCCTGCTTGGCGTCTACGGCCGTGATCCCGGCGCCACGGGCGATGCCGCGGCGGGGATCATCTGCCATGTGTACGGCCTCGCGAGCGGCACGATCAATGAAGCGACCGTCACGTGGTCGAACGCACCGAACATCGACAACTCGTCCTTCTCGGGGATCACCGGGCTGATCGACGACAACTACGAGACGGGTGTGGGGACGTCGGCCGACATCATCGGCCAGATCACGGCGACGGGCACGGAGAAACTGATCTCGCTTGACGTCAGCGACTGGGTGCGACAGCGGATCGCCGCGGGGGCCACGAACGTGACGTTCATGATCACGCGCGACTTTCGGTTCGACGGCGACATCGACTCCTCTCACTCGCTCGTGATGCGGAGCTCCGAATACTCGAGCGGCACGTTCGCCCCCACGCTCACGGTGCTGGCCGTGCCGGAGCCGGGGACCCTGCTCCTACTCACGGCGGCAGCCGGCCTGGGGGCCCTCCCAAGGAAGGGTCGGCGGCGGGGCCCTACTGGGACATTCTTCGGGCAAAAACAGGGTTTTTGAAGGCGAAAAAATTTTGCCCGAAGTGTTGCGGGCGGCTGCGCCGGGATCTATACTTCGGAACGGGTCTTGTATACAACAGTGGTCGTCGGATATTCGTTCACGGTTTGTCTGTGGCTGTGGGTTTCGTGAGGGGGCTGCCATGAATCCGTCATCGATTCGTTCCGCGGTGTTCGCATATCTCGCGAATCGTTGGCAATGGGGCGCTGTGTTTGCGGTCGCATTGATCGCCATGATGCCATCGGCCACCGCGGCCAACTACTACTGGGACACGAACAACACGGCTGACAATGGAGTCCAGGACGGATCTGGCAGCTGGCAAAACAGTAACCTTACAACACTGCGATTTCTTATCGAAACCACGCCGGGAGTCGTCCCAACGACTGGGACGGATGTGAAGTGGTTCAACACCGCTACCGGCCTGCAAAACACCGTCACGTTTGGCGCCAGTGGTACTGGCGGAGTGATCAACATTGGCAGTTCATCGGGAGCCAACAGTCCGGCCGCTCTCGGCATCACGATCGGCCCAACTACGGGAAGCGCCTACTCGTTCACCGGATCGTCGACGAGTGGAACATCGACGCTCACCATCGGTGCGAGTGGCATCACGATGGTGTCGGGTGCCATGAGCACGACGTTCGACTCCACACGACTGGAAATTGCGTTGAGCGGCTCCGGCGGATCGACAACCAGCCTCACAAACAACAGCAACAGCAGTTCGCTTACCATCAACCCGTCTATTTCTGGAGCGAACGCCATAAATAAGACGGGAGTGGGGCTCGTTTCGCTCGGTGGTAACAACACCTTCAGCGGCGGACTGACGGTCTCCCAAGGCACTCTCGCGGCTACCTCGGCAAATGCCCTGGGGGGCGGCAGTGTGACCATAAGCAGCACGGCGACACTCAATGTCTTGGCTGCCATCACGAAGAACATCTCGAATAGCGGCACGGTCAGCATCGGTGCCGGCGGCAACTTGTCGGCCAGTTCACTCGGCGGGGCGCTCGCTCTTGGCGGTGTCTCCGGCACGACGGCCACCTTCACGAGTACGCTCGGCTCTGGGTCGCTTGCCATCGGCTCGCTGGCCGCCACCGGCTACACGAACATCTCGCTCGCCCCCGGCAGCCTCCTGAACTCGTCAGGCGCAGTCAATTTCACGGGATCGAGCAACCTGCTCACGCTCACGGGCGCCGCGGTGAGCCCAGGCACGTATACCCTGATTCAAGGTTCGAGCCTCTCCGGCACCTCGGGCCTGTCCCTGACCGGCGGCGCTATCGGCAGCGGCACGCTCGCACTTGGCAGCTCATCGAGCTTCGGCCGCAACACGTACCAGTTCAACTCGACCGCCACGGCACTCCAGTTGGCGGTCACGGGGACGATCTTCAATCTGACGTGGGACAACACGATCTCGAGCGGCACCTGGAACGATACCTCGGCCGTCTGGCTGCAGAGCGGCACCGGGAGCCCGATCGCCTTCGTGAACAACGACAACGTGACGTTCGGCTCGGCGGCGACCGTGGCCACGCCGGCGAATGTCGCCGCCGGCACCATGGCAATCACCAACGCGTCGGGCGCCGTCGCGCTCTCCGGGGCTGGTGGAATCACCGCCTCATCGCTCACGAAGTCGGGTGCCGGGTCGGCGACGATTGGCAACAATGCCACCATCGCCAACGGAGTGACGGTGAGCGCGGGATCGCTCACCGTGAACGGCACGCTCGGTGTGACGGCCGGCGGCATCACCGTCAACGGCGGGTCGCTCACCTCCGGCTCGACGACCACGGTCACTGCCGGTGGCCTCTCAGTGGCCGGCGGCACCTACACGGCGAATGCCGCAACGGTGATTTCCGCCGGTGGCCTTACCGTGTCGAGCGGCTCGGCGACGCTGAATAACGCCAGCACGATCACCGGCGGCATCACGGTGTCGGGCGGCGGGCTTGCCCTCAACGCCGCGAACACGGTTTCGGGTGTCACGTCGGTGGCCGGCGGCGTGCTGTCTGTGGGCGCCAGCGGTGCGATCGGAACGGGTACGGCCACGATCAACGGCGGTACGCTCGCCGCGACTACGGCCGGCATCAGCGTCGCCGCTCCGATTGCAGTGGGAGCCTCGGGTGCCATGGTGAATAACGACGCCGCCTTCACGCTCAGTGGTGCAATCACCGGGTCGTCCAACGTGCTCACCAAGACGGGCACGGGCAGTCTGACGATCTCCGGCGCGATGGGCGCGACCGCAGCCGGTGTGACCATCAACGTGAATGCAGGATCGCTCACCGTCACGGGCGGCAGCAATAAGGAATTCGGCGGCACGAGTACCCTTAATGGCGATCTGACGCTCGACAGCGCCACGGTATATCTCGCCCAAAACAGCATTCTCCAGGGTACCGGCAAGATTTATGCGATCGGCACGTCTTCGATCACGCGGCGGAGCAGCGCCAGCGGCGGCAGCAGCACGATCTCGAATGCGTTGGACGTGAGCGGTACGTTCACACTGAACTCGTCTTCCAGCAAGAACATCGAATTGACTGGCCTTCTGTCGGGAAGCGGTTCCCTTACCGTGGGTGGAGCCGGTAAGGTCACGCTTTCGAGCACCACGAGCGGCGGATTCTCCGGCCCGCTCACGGTGGCCAGCAGCGGTGGAAGCGGCTATACCGAGATCACCACGCAGGCGGTGGGGGACGCGTCGTCGATCGTGGTGGGCTACAACGCCAGCCGTCTCTCGAGCCCGAGCCTCCAGATCGCCAACACGACCACCGGCACGCTCGCCGCCGTTATCTCCGGCTCAGGAAACCTCTCGATCGCTGCCGGCACCAACAGGCCTGTGCTTACCGGCACGAACACGGGCTACTCCGGCACGACGCTCGTTGCCGGCGACGTTGGTATCACGAACGCCTCGGCGATCGGCACGGGCACCGTCACCTCGACGGGCGCCGGAGCCAGGCTCTTCTGGGACGGCACCGCCAGCGGCGTGAGCCTTGCCAACAATCTCTCCACGGGCGGCACGACGACCTCCGTCCTGGCCTTCGCCGGCACCGGCAAGACCTGGACGCTGACAGGCGCCATCTCGGGAAGCGGACAGCTCAAGGTCAGCGGTGGAGCATCGATCGACCTCTCGTCGCAAACGCCGGCCTCGTCCACGTATACAGGCGGCCTCGAAATCGGCACCGGCAGCGTGATCGTCAGCTCGACAGGCAGCCTGGGGAGCGGCGGCGGCGGCATCAACTTCGGCACCGGCACGGCGAGTTTCCTCGTCGTGGGCGGCACCGGCACGAACCTCACGCTCGCCAACCCCTTCACGATCGGCAGTACGACCGGCAACGGCTATGCGGCCAACATCGACACCAATGGCAACTCGCTCACGATCTCGTCGGCCATCACGAACAAGGCGGGGAATGCGAACGGCGGCCTACTCAACAAGCTTGGGCTCGGCGACTTGATTCTCACGGGTTCGAATACCTACACCGGGGTCACGACCGTGTCGGCTGGCCGGCTTGCCGTGAATGGATCGCTCGATGCGGCCAGCGCCGTCACGGTGCTCGCTGGCGCGACGCTCGGTGGCTCGGGAGTCGTGGGGGGCGTCACCACCGTGGCCGGCATCCTGGCCCCGGGCAACAGCATCGGCACGCTCACCATCGGCAACGACGTCACGTGGAGCGGGGCGGCGTCCGCCGGGTCGAGCACCGACTGGCTCTTCGAACTTGGCACCTCTGGCACGAGTGATTTGCTCGCGATCACCGGAGTCGCCAGTGATTTCCTCAAGAGCACGACCAACGGCAGCGTGTTCCGGTTCGACTTCGGCGGCAGCAGCCAGCAGGGAACGTATACGCTCCTCAGCTGGGGCGGTAGTACGACGTTCACGGCCAGCGACTTCAGTTACACCGGCCTGGCCAACGGCAACACGGCCACGTTCAGCATCGACGGCAGCAACTTGAACGTCGTGGTGGTGCCGGAGCCGACGTCGATCGTCCTGCTCGGCCTGGGTGCCGCGGGTCTTATCGCCGCCCAGCGCCGCATCCGTCGCCGCCATTGATTTGCGGCCGCACGAAGGGCACCGTTCGTCCGCCGAGGTGGCTACAATCGAGGCTCCTCGGTGGGGACGATAGTCGATGGATGTAGCGACTGTTTCCGTCAGTGCCCTCGTGGCCGTCGTGGCGGTCAGCTGCGTCACGAATGCGAATGTCGGGCTAATGGCGATGTCGCTGGCCTGGCTGATCGGGGCGTATGTCGCTCCGGCGTTTGGCCACGAGTTCACGGCCAAGACGGTGGCGAGCTGGTTTCCCGTGGATCTCTTCGTGACGCTCGCCGGGGTCACGCTGCTCTTCTCGATCGCCCGCACCAACGGCACGCTCGGCCTCGTGACGCAGGCCGCCGAACGACTGTGCCGGTCGCAGCCCCGGGCGCTGCCGCCGCTGTTTTTCCTCCTGGCGGCGACTGTCTCGGCAGCGGGAGCGGGAAACGTCCCGACCGCTGCGCTCCTGGCAGCGCCCGCGATGCTCGCCGCCTCGCGGCTCGGGCTTTCAGCGCTCGTCATGATGCTGATGGTGGGGCATGGGGCGATCGCGGGCACTCTTTCGCCCGTGAGCCCGATGGGCGTGATCGCCGATGAAAAACTCTCCGCCATGGGGCTGCCCGGCCACGAGGCCTATACGTTTAGCATGAACCTGCTCGTCAATGCGATCGTGGTGGCGGTCGGATACGTGCTCCTGCGGGGCTGGCGGATCGACCGACAGGGAGAGCACGCGGGGCAGGCGTCCGCGGTCGCGGTGGGGGCGGGAACCGGCGGGCAACTCGACTGGCGGCACCTGCTCACGCTCGGCCTGCTCGGCTGCGTGATCGTCGGGGCGGTATTCCTCGGGATCCACATCGGCCTCGCCTCGCTGGCGGCGGCGACACTCCTGCTCCTCACCGGGGCGGGCGACGAAAGGGCTGCGTTCAAGGAGATGCCCTGGAGCGTGATCCTGATGGTGTGCGGGATGAGCGTGCTCGTGACGCTCTGCGAGAAGACCGGCGGCCTCGACATCTTCAGCCGCTGGATCGCCGCCTGTGCGACGCCCGGCACGCTCACGGCCTGGCTGGCAGGCCTCACGGGCCTCGTGTCGGTATTTTCGAGCACGTCAGGCGTCGTGCTGCCGACGTTCCTGCCCGCGGTGCCCGACGTGCTCTCCCACATGGGGGGCGGGGCGACGCCAGAACGCATGCTCGCCGCGGCGACGGCGATCAACGTCGGCAGCAACATCGTCGACGTGTCGAGCGTCTCGACGATCGGTGCCCTGTGCGTGGCGGCGGTGCCCGACGAGCAGACCCGACGCACGCTCTACCGGCAGGGGCTGCTCTGGGGACTGGCGATGACCGTCGTCGGGGCCGTGGTTTGCTGGGCCGTGCTGTGAGTCCGGTCAGTAGCCGTCGGCACGTAGTCCCAGGTTTACCAGCACCGCCGGCGTGGTGTCATCGGTGTAGAAAGACACGGATCCGTCGCACATCAGGAAGTTGCAGCCATTGGAATGGAGGCTGTTGAAGAATTTTCCGTTGTACCCGGAGTTGTTGAACACATTCAGGGCGACGTTCGTGCTCACGCGGCCGTAGCACCGTCCGCCGCCAGCGACGCTCGAACCATCCACGGAGGCTCCGTCACCGACCCAGACAGCTGCAAAACTCGCCTTCCGGTCGCCTGGGCTTTGAGCCTCGGCCTGACTCGTGGCACCGGAGCGTTCGCCAACGAGAAATGTCTTGCTGAGGCCGTCAGTGATTTGCCGGAATTGGATTCCGAGCATGCCACGATCCGAGGTTGCCGGGGCCCCGGTCGCGGTGCCAGAGTAATAAGGACGGCCGTATAGCACCCCACCCGGATCGGTCTGATTTTGGGGTGCCGCGGTACCGGTGCTGCCAATGTAGTTTGATGTGGGCAGATACTGGCCCAGAGTCACGTCCATGTGCACGACGGTATTGCCGAAGTTGGCCAGATCATTGAGTGTCTTGGTCACGTCTGATGCACAGCGATACGTCGAGATCGGCGCGAGCAACGTCTGCGCCATCAGCGAATCGGGGACATTTTTGAGCGTGTAGATCGCGCTGCTGAGCGTGACGAACGAACCAGATGTCGTCGCCTTGAACAGTTCGTTGTACATGTCGGTGCGATCGGCATACGGCAGGAGAAACACGCCCCAGCCCCATCCGGGTTCGTTACCGCTGACGTGCTGGTGGCCTGCCGGCAGACGCTTCTTCGCGCTTTCGTGGTTGTGAAATGCGACCCCGACCTGCTTGAGGTTGTTCGTGCAGGAACTGCGGCGGGCCGATTCGCGGGCCGATTGCACCGCCGGCAGGAGCAACCCCACGAGCACGCCGATGATGGCGATCACCACGAGGAGTTCCACCAACGTAAAGCCGCGCCGCGACGCCGATGCGTCAATTCCAAGAGTCATGAGTTCCCTCCGCCAGATTCGAGACAATGGATCAGCGCGGATCGACAATCCGAATGTATCCACAAGCTCGCTTATAAGTATACAAAAAATTCTCTGGCGGAAAACTGCGGAATCGCCGGTTATTCAGCCGGCGGAACGGATAGCGGACAGGGCGGGGGCAGGCGAGGGTGCTTCGGCGGTCCGGCCGATTCCCCAGTCTCCTAGCACGGTCTCCCGATCGGCCCCGAGAGTGGGCCAGGCCGGGGCCAAGGGCGGCTTCGCGCCATCGATCGTGAAGGGCGTGCCGGCCGTGACGAGTTCATAGCCGTCGGCGTCACGCAGCGTGTGCCACATGCCCCGCTGCTCGAGTTGCGGGTCGGTGAGCACGTGTGAGAGGTCGTTGATCGGCCCGCAGGGAACACCGGCCGCCCCGAGAATCGTGAGCCACTCTGCGACCGTCTTTGCGGCCAGCCGGGCGTTGATCGCCTGCTCGAGGTGCTTTGCGTGTTCGGCCCGGTCGCGGTTGCTCGACAGGAGGGGGTCAGCCAGGAGTTCAGGCGCCCCGATCGCCCGGCAGAGTGTCTGCCAGAGCGGGTCGTTGCCGGCGGCGATCACGAGCGAGCCGTCCTGGGCCCGGAACGCCGCAAACGGCGCGATCGACGGGTGCCGGGTGCCGAGCGGCTCCGGCACGAGGCCCGACACCACGAACCGGGCGATTGCATTCTCGAGAATGCTCACCGAGCAGTCGAGCATCGCCAGATCAAGGTCGGCCCCGCGGCCCGTCGCATCGCGCTCGCGCAGGCTCGCGCACACGCCGATCGCGGCATACAGGCCCGCCAGGATGTCGCTGATCGACGAACCCACCCGCACGGGCTCGTCCGGATCGTGGCCCGTCACGCTCATGAGGCCGCTGCGGGCCTGCACGATCACGTCGTAGGCGGCCTGATCGGCATCGGGCCCGGTGCGGCCGAAGCCGGTCACGGAGGTGTAGATGAGGCCAGGGTTTCGCGATCGCAGGGCGGCACTTCCGAAACCCAGCCGTTCCATGGTGCCAGGGCGGAAGTTTTCCACGAGCACGTCGGACTTGTCGGCGAGCGCCAGAAACGTGTCGCGGTCGGTGGCGTCCTTCAGATCGAGGGCGATGCTCCGCTTACCACGGTTCACGCTCGCGAAGTAGCCGCTCTCGCCGCTGGGCAGAAACGGCCCGAAGTGCCGGCCGTCATCGCCGCCGTCGGGCCGCTCCACCTTGACGACGTCGGCCCCCAGATCGGCCAGCACCATCGTGCAGAACGGGCCGGCGAGCACGCGGGTGAGATCGAGCACCTTGATGCCGTGGAGGGGTTTGGTCGACATGGCGGGCATTCGCTTTCGGTGTTTCGTCAGGGCTGGTTGAGGTGCTTGTTGAAAAACGAGAGGACCGGCGTCTTTACGTCGAACGGCTCGTAATCGAGATCGAACGTGTGCGGTGCGTCGGGGATCACGATCAGCTCGTGCTCGACACCACCGGCCTCGAGGGCCTTGGCGAACGTCTCACTCTGGCTGACGTTCACCGTCTCATCCCCGGTGCCGTGGATCAGGAGGACCGGCGAATCCCCCGTGCCGCAATAGCTGATCGGCGAGGCCCGCTTGTAGCTCTCGGGATCCTCTTCGCGGGTCTTCAGAAACATCTTCATATCGTGGTAGTTCAGGAGGTCGACGGCTCCGTAGAGGTCCACCGCACACTGCACCCGCGTCGACACCGTCGCATCGCCGCCCGGGGGCTCGAGGCCGTCCTCGGGACCCGTGACGGCGAGCATCGACACGAGGTTGCCGCCCGCCGAGCAACCGATGGCGCCGATCCGGTCGGGATCGATGCCCAACCGGTCGGCGTTCTGCCGGAGCCAGCGGACCGCCGTCTTTGCGTCGTGAAGGCTCTGCGGCCACGTGGGAGACTTCACGTATTTGTTCCAGAGCTTGTAGTCGATGCTCATGCCGACATACCCATGGCGGGCGAGGTTCGCGCCGATGTTGATCTCGCGTCGGCGGTCCTTGTCGCCGTCGTTGAACCCGCCACCATGGATGATGACGACGGCCGGCAGTTTTTTGCCCGCCGGCATCTCCTTGGGGAAGTAGAGGTCGGCCTTCTGTTTGCGATCGGGGGCCAGATAGGCGACGTCGCGCTCCACGCGGATGTCTTCCGGGAACACGACGGTGCGTTCCTTCTTGTCGGCCGCGAATGCGATGCCCCCGACGAGCACGGCTGCCAGGACGAGCGCAGGGGCACCGACGCGCGTCATCGAGAAGGCGGTCATCGACGGGACTCCTGCGGGGCGGGGGATGTGGACTCGGCATCGAGCACGTCGACGATGCCGTACACACGCTCGTTGAACGCCGTCATCTCCGCGATGAGCGGCGTCCACGGTTCATAGCGGGACGAGACGATGCCCTTGTTCGAGTCGCGGTTTGAGGGATCGACCTTCTTGTCGTCGGGATCGTTGTCGGCGTAGCGGTGCCAGTGCCAGCCGACACAGTTCCGTGATTCGAGCAGCCCGAGGGCGAAGTTCTGATAGAAGCGGCCCCGATCCTGCTGCGTCTTCACGAGCCAGCCAGCCCCGCCCGTGTTGCCCATGCCGCTGTCGGCGCCCTTGGCGTAGTGCTCGGTGACCATGAACGGCTTCTTCGCCTCGCGGGCCCACATCGCCATCTGGTCGGGGTCCGGCGTCCAAGCCCGGTAGTAGTTGACCGAGACGATGTCGCAGTGGCGCCCCGCCGCCCGATAGACCTCGGGCAGGTCGAACACCGGCTCGTGAAGCCGCACGCCCAGAAAGAGATGGTTGGGATCGTGCTTGCGGATCGCGGCGGCCACGATCCGCAAATACGTATCCATCGCGTACTCGAGGAACGCGCTCCGGTCCGTATCGCGGACCTTTCCGCCCGTCTTGCCTGTGCGTCGCTCGGTGAGCCACGCCTTGGCGGCGCGATGGCCAGGGTCCGAGTCGGGCAGTTCCAGGTAGTTTTCCAGGAGTTTATGGCTCCAGGGCATCTCGTTGTCGCAGAAATGCCCGAGCAGCCAGGGATCATCCTTGCCGGCGTCGAGCTGGGCCGCATGCTCCTCGCAAAACGCGACGAACTCCGGATCGAAGATGAACGGGCAGTCGTTGGGGTAGCCGACGTGGCCGGGCTTCATGAACGTGCCGCCGCGCTTCTTCCCGTAGCTCGACATGAAACTCCAGAGCCGGCATTCCGTGAGCGGCGGATCGACCTTGCGGAGCAGGTCGTGATCAGACCAGGCGCCCGCGCCGTTGAACCCGGCGGCCCGCAGCGATGCCGTCGTTTTTGCGGCCCACCCGGGCTCGTCGAAAAATCCCTTCTTCAAGGCTTCGCGGCCCCCCTTGGTCGGCACGGGTGCGACCGAGTTCATCCCCCGGCTGATGAACCGCCCGCCGCCTGGATCGATGAGCCACCAGCGGCCGTCGAGCTTCTCGGTGCGGAAGAACCCCGTCGCCTTTTCCTGCTTCGACTCCAGGCCACCGAACCGGTCGAGCGGCCCGTCCACTGGAAGCGTCGGCAGGTCGGCGAGCGTGCGCGTGGCTTTGGCGACAAACGGCTTGCCCGGCTTCGTCGCCGCCTCGACCGCCTCGGATGCCCGCACCAGACCGTGCATGGCGCCGAGGACGAGCAGCACGACCATCAGGCTGCGGGTGGCATGGCGGAGGATCGCAAAGCGTGGCGTCACGGGCGCATCCTTCGCCGGCACGGGCTACCGGCGGGCCCGCTTGGAAGCCCGCCGCTTCGCCGGTGCGGGCACAGCCGGCGCATTGGCCTCGTGCATCATGGCGAGCGACGCCACGAGATCGCCGTACCGCTCTCCCTGCACGATCACATGGCTGCGCAGTCGCTGGGCTGCGAGTTCACCGTCTCCGTCGGCCAGGGCATCGACGATGCCCTGGTGCTCGGAATAGGAGTTCTTGAGGCGGTTTCGTAGTCGAAGCTGCAGCCGGCGATACGGCCGCAGGCGCCGCTGGAGCGACGAGGCCTGCTCGACGAGGAAGCCGTTGTGGCTCGCCGCATAGATCAGCCGGTGGAAGTCCTCGTTGTGGGCGAAGTAGTCGTCGATGCTCCCTCCGTCGCGAGCCTGCTCGCACCGCTCGTGGATGGCCGCGAGCGTGCGGTGCTCGTCGTCGGTCATGCGGCGGGCCGCCAATCGACCGCACATCGCCTCGAGTTCCGCCATCACCTCGAACATCTCGCACAGGCGGTGCGGGCTCATCTCAGCCACGATGGCCCCGCGCCGCGGCCGCAGGTCGATCATGCCCGACGAGCTGAGCTGGATGAGCGTCTCTCGGATCGGCGTCCGCGACACGCCAAACTCCTTCGCCAGCGCCACCTCGTCGAGCCGCGTGCCGGGCGCATAGGTGCCGTCGACGATCCGTTCCTCGAGGGTTTCGCGGACGGCATGGGAACGCTTGGGGGCGACGCGGGGCGAGGGCACGGTGGGAATCTCCTGAGGCGGCATAATCCGGCCGTCAGGATATAGCGACGCTGGCGAGGTGGCAGGGGCGATCACGTGCGAACTCCGGCTGAGGGAAATTATTGTATACGAAAAAGATTTCAGTGTGTATTCGTGGGGTAGCCCGGCATGTTTGGCGGCGTTTCGCCTGCCGGTTGTCGTTGCGCGGCAGGTAGGATGCGGCCCTTCGACCCGTGGAATCCTTCATGGCCGCCATCGGACTTGCCCTCTCAGGCGGAGGGTTTCGGGCCACGCTCTATCACCTGGGCGTGATCCGCTACCTCCGTGACAACGGCACCCTCCCGCTCGTCACCGACATCGCCGCCGTCTCCGGCGGGAGCATCCTCGGAGCACACCTCGTCCTCAACTGGGACCGCTACACCGGCGACGACCGGGCGTTCGCCGAGGCTGCCGCGGAGATCGTGCGCTTCGTGCAGCACGACGTTCGCAACCGGATCGTCCGCCGGCTTCCCCTGCTCTTTCCGCTGCGGCTGGCCGCCAAGGTCACTGGCTGGCATGCGCCCGGCCTCGCGCCGAATGCCCTTCTCGAACAGGACTATCGCCGGTTTCTCTACGGCGACCGGAGGCTCTTCGAACTGCCTGAGCAGCCGGCGCTGCACATGCTCTCGACGAACGTCAGCGACGGCGTGATGGCGGTATTCAACCGCGACGGCCTCCACATTCAAAAACGGGAGGCCGGCGAGGTGGATCCATTCCGACACGTTGCCGGCCAGACGGCGAGCATCGCGAAGGTGGTGAGCGCCTCGTCGGCGTTTCCAGGATTCTTTCCGCCGGTCGAGATCACGGCCTCCGATCTCGGGGTGCACGAAGGTCAATTTCCGACCGAGTCGTTCACCGATGGCGGCGTCTACGACAACCTTGGCACGCGGGCATTCGCGTGGCTGGCACGGCACGGCGGCCGCACGTTCGACCGCGTCATGGTGAGCGACGCCGGCAAGCCGTTCCAGATTCTCGGCAACGCGCCGCTGGGATTCGTGGCCCAGTCGATCCGGGCGTCCGACATCCTCTGGGACCGGGTCTGGCAGCTCGAGCGCGAAAACTTCGGCAACCGCAAAGGATTTCATTTTCTGCCGGTCACGCACGTGGTCGACCCGCACGAGGATCCGCATGCGCTGCACCCGGTCGTGCAGGCCGAGGTGTCGAGTATCCGTACCGATCTCGACCGCTTCAGCGACCTGGAAGTCAACGCGCTCGTCGCCCACGGCTACGAGGTGACGAGAAGCCTCCATCGGCGGATCGGCGACCAGGCGATCAAGCCGGTCGCCGAGGGCCCGCCATGGGAGCCGCTGCCGGGCCGCTCATCCGTCGTCACACGCGGAACGACGGCCGCTGAGGCCACCCCTCTGGCCGGCACGGCGCGGACGGCCGCCACGAACTCGAGCGCGCTGCTCGCCTCCCGCGTGCGCCGATCGAGCCAGCGAAAGGTCTGGTCGACGCTGCTCGACTGGAAGGACTGGCCCACGTATCTCTATCTGGCTCTCGGCTGTCTGCTCTTCGTCTATCTGCCGGTGCGGTTCTACCGGCTGCATCGCCGGGCCGAGATGCTCACGAGCGTGATCGATTCGATCGCCCAGGGCGATCCCGACATCCGCATCGTGCTCGACCTGGTCGAGAGCGATCCGTTCAACGGCTGGCGAAAAATCGACGTCACCAATGCGGCCGTGGCCACGCCGGACGACTACGCCGGCATCGAAATCCTCTCTTACAGCCGGATCAACGACCTTCGGAACGCCTGGGCCGGCAGCCTCCGACCCGACGCGGGCGGCCGGGTGCACTTTCGCGATCGGATCGTGCTCCGGGTGAAGGATGCGGCTCGACGGAAGCGCGGCGTGGTGTTTCGCACGGCGCTTGCGATCGAGGATGTCGACTACCGCCAGCCGAAGAGCCCGTATCCGATCTCCGTGCGGCGCGTGACGGCGTCGGAGCCGGGCGAGTTGCCGGTGTTCTATGAGTTTCACTGCGACCTTGCGCAGGCACCGCTCGATGAACCGATCACGCTCGAAATCACCGGTGGCGTGCGGTTTGCATCCCTGCCCCCGGGCCGCATGCCGCTCGTGATGCAGTTCGACGCCGACTTGGTCACCGTGTGGCTCTTGTTTCCGGAGGATCATCCCTACCGGCGGTATGAGCTCGTCCGCTATCCCCGCGACGTACCGGCCGACGTCGAGCCGCTCACCGCGCGGTACACGATCGACCACCCCTATGGCCAACTCATCGGCTGGTCGGTGATCATGCCGCGACGGGACACCGTCTACGAGAGCCGCTGGACAGCCGAGTGAGCCTCTGGCGCCCTGGGCAAGGGCGGTAGGCTGGGCGAAAGTGAACTTCATGGCTGGATATGCGTAGAGTTATCCAACCACGGAGGGTTCAATCATGGATGCCCACTTCAACGAGTATCTGGCGGCGGTGGCGGGAATGGCCGAGATCTATGGAACGGCCGGCGACGACGCTCCGCACGACGAGGTGTGCGTGGCCGAAGTGCAGCCAGTCCCTGCATCTGCGTAGGCGGGGGCCGCGCAGCGTGCCCCGCGTTAGGCATGCCGCGACAAGTCACTCTTGGCTTCTGCGGCGATCGGTGTGCCGTCCGCGTATCGGTTGTGAAAGTGGAACCAGTCTTCGGCGGAGAGTGCGTCAGGCACGACCTTCTTGAACTCGGCAGGCGTACCCCGAGGACCTTTCTGCACCTCGTAGTAGAGGAACATATGGTGCAAGTCCTTGAGAAACAGTCGCCGCAGAAACATCGGCATGGCCAGTTTGGCTTTGACAGGCACTCCACTCACCTTGGACAAGGCCGCCGCCACGTGGCTCAAGTCTCCCTGCCAGCCGATCACGTCCAGGCTCTTGCCCAGCCACTCTGAACGATCCCGGAACTGAATCGCTGCCGCACGGCCGATGTCATAGGTCGCGCAATACTTGCAGTTTTGCAGTGTCAGAAATTTGACGACACCCTTCTTCAGCGGGTTCCAGTTGGCAGCATCGTCGAGATTCTCGAAGAACGCACAGGGTCGCAGGATCGAGAACGGTACGCCCGACTGGCGAAGATATTTTTCCAGCTCGACCTTGGCCTTCATGTGCTTCGTGTGTTTGTCGAAGCATTCGGCGTCCGCCACGCTCATGAAAATCAGATGATCGACGCCAGCCGACTTGGCTGCATCGATGGCGTCACGACCCTGCTGAAACTCCACGTCGGCGTTGGACTTGGCCGCTTTGAAGTAGTCGGTGATCACGAACACCTTTTTTGCACCCGTCTCTTTGAATGCACGGTCCAGGTCCGCACGGATCGTGTAGTTGCACACCACGGGCTTCACGCCTTGGCTTGCGAGCGGACTGTTGGGTGACCGTGTCGTGCCGTAGACATCGAATCCCGCCTCGGTCAGTGCTCGGCAGACATTGCGTCCGACCTTGCCGGTGGCGTTGAGAACCAGCACTTTTTCAGCGGGCATACCTGATCCTTGTGTGCGGGGGCGTCGAGAAAGTAGAAAGGTGACATGTAATCTAACTGCGTGGCGATTGGGCGGTCTATCCGTTTTTTGCCGTCGAGCGGTGGTCCGGCCATGCGGAGCGGGTGGCGATGGCTACGAGCGGAGGCTCTGGCGGGCTTTCTCCAAGAGCGAGGACAGTTGCTCCAGTTCGACCCGGCTGAGGTGACCGAGGCACTCACGGTACAGATCCGTCAGTTGCCGCCGATTCGGGGCTGACCTTGCACGGATCGCAGCCACGGCAAGCCGAACGGCGTGATGGCCACGGCCAGAAACCAGAGCACTGGTCCGCCGATGGTTCCGGCATTGAGTTCGATGATGCCCGGCACGACTTGCACGAATAGGAACGCCAAGTCTCCGATGCCGATCACGATCAAGCCGATCAGATAGCCCACCCACGATCCTTGTTTCCAGATCATCCACGCCACGAAAAGACCGAGGACGCCGTATCCGCCCACATCAAGGCAGAAGTTCAGGATGAGGTGTGCGTGGACATTCGCCGTCAATGCATCCGTGGCGTGCTGAAACGCTTCATGCGGGGCGTTTCTGCCACCGGTGAGCATCTTCCACAATCCCGGGGCACCGCTGGCAAGGTATTGGTGAACACCTTCATACCCCACCCAGAGATGCAGGACTCCCCAGAGAGCGAACAGAGCCGCTCCGATTTTCGCTGGTAGACCGATGCCAGTGGGGTGTGATGCTTGGCTCATGTTCGTCTCCTCCGTTCGGCGTGGCGTTGAGAAGCCAAATAGATTACATGTAAACTATCGGCGTGGCGGTTGGGCTGTCTATACGTTTTTTGCAGTCGAGCGATGGCCCGGCCATGCGGAGCGGGTGGCGATGGCTACGAGCGGAGGCTCTGGCGGGCTTTCTCCAAGAGCGAGGACAGTTGCTCCAGTTCGGCCCGGCTGAGGTGACCGAGGCACTCACGGTACAGATTCGTCAGCGGACCATCGATCTTTTGGAGCACGTTCCTGGCTTTGGCGGTCAGGTCAACGTAGATGACCCGTCCATCCTTTTCGCAGCGGGTCCGGGTGACGAAGCCGTCGTTCTCAAGCCTGCTGAGCAATCCGGTCATCGCAGGCACGACCTGAATCATGCGACGGCGAATCTCCATGCACTGCATCGGACGGCCTTCGCCCCGAAGAATACGGAGCACGTTGTGCTGGGAACCCGTCAGGCCGAACTCTCGAAACAGCTTTCCAAAGCGGTTTTGGAACTGGTCGCTCGTGCGGGCGATGTTGAGCATCGCCTCCTTTTCGGGCGACTCGAACGGCTTCTTTTTTCCGAGTTCTCGTTGGAGCGATTTCCCAGCCATGGCGAAACCGTAGACGAACTTGGGAGTCGAATGAAAGTGCGAATCCCTTTTGCCTGTCGCCGCCGTAAGTGTTCGCAGAATCGAGGCGACGCAAAATCCGACGCAGTTGTCGCTCGCAGGAGACCGCAGGAGGTCGCACCGAAAAATTCGCCGCCTGCCAAAAACACAAGCCGCAGAACGACTTGCGTCGTCCTGCGGCTTCATGCGACCTCTTGCAAAAGAGGCCGCAGTTCCCCGAGTAGGAACGAGAACAACCGCCGTTTTCCGGGGGAAAACGGTCTCTTCGCCCTTGGAGCGACGCAGAATCCGACGCAGCAGGAAGTCCGCATGAGACCGCAGCAACCCGCACCGAGCCGTCGGTAGAATTAGGCTGTGGGACTCGCTTCCAGTTCCCAGGAATCCAACATGGCCGCTACCGCTCTGCTCGACGAACTGCGGGAACGGCTCGGGCTTGCCTATGGCGAGCGGTTGAGCACTCTCGTGCTCTTCGGATCAGAGGCCCGAGGGGAAGCTGGGCCGGAGAGCGACATCGACTTGCTTGTGGTGCTGGAACGTCTTGTCGGCGACTACGGAGAGGAACTGGAGCGGGGCTTGACTGCCGTCTATCCCGTTTCCCTGCGACTCGGGCGTCGCATCAGCGTGAAACTGCTTGCTCGAGACGAATACGATCGCGGCGACAGTCCGTTGCTTCGCGAGGTCCGCCGCTCCGGTGTGGCGGCATGAACGATTTCGTGCGCAGCCAATGGGCGAAAGCCGGCCGCGCATTGGCCGCCGCCGAGGCTATCGTCGAGACGGACCCGGATTCCGCGGCGTCACGGGCCTACTATGCTGCCTTTCATGGCGTGACCGCCGTCTTGGCCAGTCGTGGCCTGTCGTTCACGAAACACACGGCCGTGCGAGCGGCCCTGCATCGAGATCTGATCCAGGCACAACTACTGCCCACTGTACTGGGGCGGGATTACGACTTTCTGCTCGATCTCCGTGAGACCGCCGACTATGGCGGCGTGGCCGAGGCGACGCGGGCGAGTGCCATCAGGGCGATCGAAAAGACGAAGGCGATTCTCACCGCACTCAAGCCTTTGCTACCCCCTGCTGACGAGATCGGCCAGCGATAGTTGATCTTCGTTGCGGCTCCATGCGGGCCGGTGCGCCACCCTGCAAAAAGAGCCAAAACTCTCCGAGTAGGATCGAGAACAATTGCAGTTTTCCGCGGGGAAAAAGGCAGGTTTCTGCGAGGGCGACGCAAAATCCGACGCACGGCGGACTTCGCAGGAGGTCGCATGAGGCCGCACGGTGCCCAGCCGATATCGATGCCCGACCGCGGCTGCCGTCGTTGCATGGCCGTGCCCTCGACGGCCCCCCGTTCCACCTTGACCAGCGTACCAATTATGGTACACTTTCGTCATGGTGCTGGGTCGTCATGAACACGAATCCCGCCGGCCGATCCTGGAAGTCGTGTTTTTTCGGACAGAAGCAGGCAACGAGCCCGTGCGGGAGTGGCTCCGCGGCCTAGTGCGAGACGACCGCCGAACCATTGGGGAGGACATCAAGACGGCACAGTTCGGCTGGCCGATCGGTATGCCGCTCATTCGCAAACTCGCGACCGACCTGTGGGAAGTTCGGTCACGCGTCAGCACCGGGATCGCGAGGGTGATTTTCACCGTGGAAGGCCAGACAATGGTTCTGCTGCACGGGTTCGGTAAGAAGTCCCAGCGCACGCCGCCAGCGGATCTCATGGCGGCAAGGCGAAGACTCGCTCAGTTACGATCGGAGTGACCAATGAAGAAAAAGCACGTCGGAAGCGGGTTCGATGATTTCCTGCGGGAAGACCGGCTCCTCGAGGCGGCCACGGTCACGGCGACGAAGCGTGTTATCGCGCATCAGATCGCCAAGGAAATGAAGCGGCGACGACTCACGAAACTGGCCATGGCGGCTCGCATGAAGACGAGCCGCGCCGCGCTCGATCGCCTCTTGGATCCTGATAATCCGTCGGTGACGATCGGCACGCTCGAGAAGGCGGCAACCGCGTTGAATCGGCGGCTTACGGTCGAGTTGCGCTGATAGCGGCCGTAGAGACAAACTCCCCGAGTAGGATTCGAACCTACAACCTAGCGGTTAACAGCCGCTCGCTCTACCGTTGAGCTATCGGGGAAAAACGTACCTGTACCCTAGCGTATGCAGCGGCTGAAATCGAGCCATTTCAGCCGTTCTGCGGGTCCCGCCGTTTCTCGAGCAGCACGCTGTTGCCCCGGGCGTTGTAGGCGATCGCGGTCATGAACGATCGCATCAGCATCACCCCCCGCCCGCTCGGCACCTCGAGCCGCTCGTCGCGCGTGCAGTCGGGAACGGCGGCTGGGTCGAAGCCGGATCCGGCGTCCGTGATCTCGATCCGGGCCAACTGCGGCGTCACCTCGCACGACACGCGCACCGTCTTCGCCGGATCGAGCTTGTTGCCGTGCACGATCGCGTTGACGATCGCCTCCTCCACGGCCAGGTGGATGCCGAAGATGTCGGACGGCTCCCAGCCATGGTGGCCGAGCTGCTCGAGCAACTCTTCCATGATGAGCCGGCTTGCACCGCGCTCGCTCGGCAGATCGATCGTTCGCCTCCACCCGCCGGACGACGGATCGGGCCGGACACCGGCCGCAGCCTCGTGTGCCATGGTCTCCATCCCTCCGGCCATTACTGGAAGGCGGCGATCGCCTCGGCCTCGTCCCCGCGGATGTCGAACACCTTGTTCAACTTCGTGATCTGGAACACCTCGAGGATTTCAGGCCGGATGTTGCTCATCTTCAGACGACCCTTGGCCGACTTCACCTTGCGGTCGAGCGTGATCAGCTTGCCCAGAGCGGCACTCGAGAGAAACTCCACGTCGGAAAAGTTCAGCAGAATGCTTTTGCGATTGAGTTGTTCCACCAAGCCGAACAGTTCGGCGCCGAGCTCCTGAATGCTGGCCTCGTCGAGGATCTTCTTGTCGATGAATCGCACGACAGTGACCTCGCCGACCTTCGAGGCGTCGATTCGACGGTGGGCGGTCATGCGATCTTCTCTCGGGGGTCGGCGGCACGGGAGCGGAAAATCGCTCGGTATGTGTCGAGCGTACCGAGTCGACCACGGGTTTGCCATTGGTGTCGGCCACGCCCGGGTGCTGCCAAACTGGCAGCGGCTGCCCGGATCGATCGGGCCGAGGGCCATCCGTCGAGGGGACCGAAGCCTGCGGAAAACCACGGTTGCACTGATTCCCGCCCGTCCGGCGCGCCAGTTGCTTCCGCTGGGAAGGCCGCTCTGATGGTATGTCGCCGCGGCAGCCGGCGTCCGTTCACAATTCGACCCCGACTCCTTTCCGAAAGGTAGCCACGATGTCAGCCACAGCCACCAAGCCCGCCAAGAAGAAGTCGAGCCTCATTCCCCTCGGCGATCGCGTCGTCGTCGAGCGCGAGGAGAGCGAGCAGAAGACCGCCGGTGGCATCCTGCTCCCCGATTCCGCCAAGGACAAGCCGGCCCGCGGCGTGGTGGTGAGCGTCGGCGAGGGCAAGCTCGACGCCAAGGGGCATCGGCATGCCCTTCAGGTCAAGCCCGGCGACCGCGTGGTGTTCACGAGCTACGCAGGCGAGCCGTTCAAGGTCGGTGACGACGAACTGCTGCTGATGCGTGAGGACGACATCCTCGCGATCCTCGGCTGAACATCGTCGTCCACCCCGTTCCGCACACCCATACCCACCCCCAGAGGAGATTCGACCGATGTCCAAGATGATGGTATTCGACCAGGAAGCCCGTGAGGCGATGCGCCGCGGCGTGCAGAAGCTCGCCCGTGCCGTGAAGGTCACGCTCGGCCCCAAGGGCCGCAACGTGATCCTCCAAAAGAGCTTCGGCTCGCCGACCGTGACGAAGGACGGCGTGACCGTCGCCAAGGAGATCGATCTCGAGGACGTCTACGAGAACATGGGCGCCCGGATGGTGCGCGAGGTCGCGAGCAAGACGAGCGACGTGGCCGGCGACGGCACGACCACCGCGACGGTGCTCGCCGAGGCCGTGTTCAACGAGGGCCTGCGGGCCGTCGTCTCCGGCTGCAATCCCGTCCAGATGAAGGCCGGCATCGAGAAGGCCGTGGAGGAGATCACAGGCAAGCTCAAGGAGATGTCGATCCCGGTGAAGGGCAAGAAGGAAATGGCCCAGGTGGCGGCCATCGCCGCCAATAACGACATGGAGATCGGCGAACTGCTCGCCGAGGCCATGGACAAGGTCGGCAAGGACGGCGTGATCACGGTCGACGAAGGCAAGAGCCTCAAGACGGAGATCGAGTTCGTCGAGGGAATGCAGTTCGACCGCGGCTATCTCTCGCCGTATTTCGTGACCAATCCCACCCAGATGCAGTGCGTGCTCGAAGACTGCTACATCCTCGTGTACGAAAAGAAGATCTCGAGCGTGAAGGACATCGTCCCGCTGCTCGAGGCCGTGGTGAACTCCAGCAAGCCGCTCCTGATCGTGAGCGAGGAGGTCGACGGCGAGGCGCTCGCGACGCTCGTCATCAACCGGCTCCGCGGCACGTTCCAGGTTTGCGCTGTGAAGGCCCCCGGCTACGGCGACCGCCGCAAGGCGATGCTCGAGGACATCGCGATTCTCACCGGCGCCACGGCCGTGTTCGAGAACCTCGGGATGAAGCTCGAGAGCCTCGGCCTCGCCGAGCTCGGCCGGGCCAAGAAGGTGATCGTCGACAAGGACAACACGACGATCATCGAAGGGGCCGGCAAGCCCTCGGAGATCAAGGCGCGGATCGCCCAGATTCGGCGCGAGATCGAAGCCGCCACGAGCGACTACGACCGCGAGAAGCTCGAGGAGCGGCTGGCGAAGCTCGCCGGCGGCGTGGCCAAGATCAACGTCGGCGCCGCGACCGAGAGCGAGATGAAGGAGAAGAAGGCTCGCGTCGAGGATGCCCTGCACGCCACGCGTGCGGCCGTCGAGGAAGGCATCCTGCCCGGTGGCGGTGTGGCCCTCCTGCGGGCCAGTTCCCAGGTGAAGCCGAAGGGCCTCTCCGAGGACGAGACCGTGGGCTTCAATATCGTGGTGCGGGCTGCCCGCGCCCCGGTGACGATGATCTCGTCGAATGCCGGCCAGGACGGCTCGATCGTGTGCGAAAAGGTGCTCGGCGGCAGCGGCAACTTCGGCTACAACGCCGCGACCAACGAGTACGAGGACCTGGTGAAGGCGGGCGTGATCGACCCGACGAAGGTCACGCGGACGGCGCTCCAGAACGCCACGAGCGTTTCGACGCTCCTGCTCACGAGCGACGCCCTGATCGCCGAGAAGCCGAAGGATTCAAAGCCGAAGGCGGGCGGCGCCGGCCACGGCGGCGACTACGACATGTATTGATGACGCAAGCCGCCACGGGCGGCGAGCGGCATCTCCTGGAACGATCGGGGTGGCCTCAGGGCCGCCCCGATTTTTTTGCAGGTTTCGCGAGCGTTTCGAGGGGCACGAAGCCGTCGCTGTCGGCCGGGGTGTCGGCCTTGCCGCATGAAGGGGTGGCGATCTGCCGCCAGATCGTGCGCACGAGCCACAGGCCCGCGGCAATGGAGATCGCGATGGCGATGGCGTCTTGCATCGATCACCATCCAAGGGCCATGCCGAGCTGGTAGATGGCGAACGCCGCGATCCAGGCGAGCACGGTCATGTAGGTGAACGTCACCACGGGCCAGACCCAACTCCCCGTCTCCTTGCCGATGATCACGAGCGTGCTCGCGCATTGGGCGCAGAGCGCGAAGAACACCATCAGCGAAAGTGCGACAGGAAGCGAAAATACCTTGCGGTCGGAGCCGTCCCAGGTGGCCGCCTTGAGCCGGCGCACGAGCATTGTGGCACCTTCCTCTTCTCCCGGATCGACCTCGCCGAGGTTGTAGATGACCCCCAGGGTGCCGAGGACGACCTCACGGGCCGGAAAACTCGCGAGGGCGGCACAACCGAGCCGCCAGTCCCAGCCCAGCGGCTTCACGACCGGTTCGATGATGCGGCCCGCCCGTCCCAGGAAACTCTGCCGCAAGGCCTCCCCCTGCCGTTCCGCCTCCGACATCGCCGGGTCGTCCGGCAGCACGGGCTTCGGGTAGCTGCCGAGGGCCCACAACACGACGCTCATCGCGAGGATCAGCGTCCCCGCGTTCTTGAGGAACGACCAGGCCGCCTCGCGCACGCGCTCGAGTATGACCGCCACCTGCGGCCAACGCCATCCCGGCAGCTCCATCACGAACGGCTGCGGCGGCCCGTGGAACACCGTGCGCGAGAGAATGAACGCCACGGCCGCCGCGACGGCCACCCCGAGCGCGTACATCGCCGCGAGCACGACTGCCGGCAGCCGCAGCCAGGAGAATCCCACGGCGACATCGGGCACGAAGGCTCCGCAGAGCAGCAGGTAGACCGGCAGCCGGGCCGAACAGCTCATCAGGGGCGCGACCAGGATCGTGAGCAGCCGGTCGCGTTGATTCTCGATCGTGCGGGCCGCCATGATGCCGGGGATCGCACAGGCGAAGCTCGAAAGCAGGGGGATGAACGACTTGCCGGAGAGCCCCGCGCCCACGAGCAAACGGTCCATGAGAAACGCGGCCCGCGAGAGGTAGCCGCAGCCCTCGAGCAGGGCGATGAAGAAAAACAGCAGGGCGATCTGCGGCACGAACACCACGACGCCGCCCACGCCGGCGAGCACGCCATTGACCAGGAGCGACCGCAGCGGCCCCTCCGGGAGCATCGATTCGGCCCGCGCCGCGACGGCGTCCATCCCGGCCGAGATGAGATCCATGGCGGGGGCCGCCAGCCGGAAGATCGACGTGAACAGCGCGAGCATCACGAGCGCGAATACGAGCGTGCCCCAGACGCGGTGCGTGAGGATGCCGTCGATGGATTCCGCGAGCGACCGCCGCGGCGCTGTCGAGCGATGCATGACTCCCGCGACGATGTCATCGACCCAGGCATAGCGAGCGATCACGTCCCGGGCGGCGGGAGCTCGCGAGCCATCGGCGGCTGCGAGATAGCGGGAGATGTCGGGTGCCGGCGGCCGCGGCCCCGCCGGCGCCGCCAGCATCTGATCACGGAGCCGCTCGATGCCCGCCCCGGTCGGGGCGACGACGGTGACAACGGGACAACCGAGCCGCCCGGCCAGCGCGTCGGCGTCGACGACGATGCCCCGATCCGTTGCGACGTCGGAGAGCGTCAGCGCCACGACGGTGGGCAGGCCAAGGTCGAGTGTCTGGCTCGCGAGGAAGAGGTTGCGCGCGAGATTGGTCACGTCGACCACGATGACGACACAGTCGGGAGGTCGGACACCCGCCATCCGGCCCCCGAGGACATCGTCGACGACCTGCTCGTCGGGGCTCTGCGGGCGCAGGCTGTAGGTGCCGGGCAGATCGACCAGATCGACGTCGCGGCCACGGTGAACGAAGCGGCCGATCTTCTCTTCGACGGTGACGCCAGGATAGTTGCCAATCCGGGTCGGAATGCCGGCAAGCGCCGTGAACAGCGTGCTCTTGCCCGTATTCGGGTTGCCCACGAGTGCCACGGTGAGCGGCCGCCCACGACCGCCGGGCTCCATCATGGCCGGATCCTCACGTCGCCACGGTGACGAGGGCCGCCTCGCGGCGCCGGATCGACAGCCTGTAGCCGCGCAGCTCCAGTTCGAGCGGATCACCCAGGGGCGCGGCGGCGACCACGGCCACCTGCACCCCCGGCGTCAGCCCCATCTCCAGAAGCCGCAGCGACACCGGATCGGCTCCGGGCACGTCGGCGACCGCCGCCGTCTCGCCGACACCGACCTGCGCCAGGGATCGCACGGGAAAACTCCGCATCCTACGGCTCCGAAGGATCGTGTTGAGAATTATTCTCAATTCACGCCTACGAAGAGTGTAGAACGTGACTCGACCTCAGGCAAACGGCAGCGACCCATGGCCCGCGGAATGTTCGTCACCGGCACCGACACCGACGTCGGCAAGACGGCCGTCGCGGTCGCGCTCGTGCGGCAGCTCGTCGCGGCTGGGCGACGGGTGGGCGTCTACAAGCCGGTGGCCACAGGGGCCGCGGATGATGCCTGCGCGCTCTGGGAGGCGGCCGGCCGGCCGCTCACGCTGGCCCACGTCTGCCCGCAGGTGTTTTCCCTGCCGATCGCGCCACCGCGCAGTGCCCGCGCTGCCGGAACGCCCGTCGACGACAGGCTGCTCGAGCAGGGTATCGCCCCGTGGATCGGGGGCTTCGACGTCGTCATCGTGGAGGGAGCAGGCGGCCTCTGTTCGCCCCTGTCCGACACCGCGTCGAATGCCGATCTCGCCCGACGGCTCGATCTGCCGGTCGTCCTTGTCGACGCGGCCCGACTTGGAGCGATTGGCCGGACGCTCATGGCCGTCACGGCGGCCCGGAGCCTGGGGCTCACCGTGGCCGCCGTCGTGCTCTCGCAGACGGTGCCGCTCGACGATGCCGAGCACGACGACCCGGCGAGCCCGTGGCGGATCGCCCATGACAGCCGCGCCGACCTCGCGACGGCGCTCGCGCCGCTGCCCGTGGCGATGCTCGCACACGGCGGGCTGGTGATCGATCCGCCGTTCGACGTCGTCAGGTAGGGCAGGCTGCGAGCCTGTCGGCGGCCGCGCGGCGACGGCTGGAGAACCGGCCGAGGTCGAGCCGCATCGCCACTTTCCAGGTGCCGTCGGCGGCCGGCGTCACGATCCAGTGCGGCATCACGACGACCGACTGGTGCACGAGCTCGAAGCCCCCTTCCGACTGGCTCACCGACTGGATCGGGAATGTCCACACGCCGGTCGCGGCCCCGTTGGAGGCATTACCGAACGAGAGTCGGGCATCGATGTCGAGCCAGTCGTCCACGAGGCCGAGGGCACGCACGTGCGGGAGGTCGAGCCGGGAGCCCAGGTCGCCACGCTCGCGGTCGAGTTCGTCGTAGAAGAACCGCCCGGTCGCGCCGGCCGGCAACCCCGCGAAGTTGAACTCCACGGCGAGGTGCTGACGAAAATCGGCCGGCAACCCGTCGAGCTTGTAGGCGATCTCGAGCGCGCCCGACCCCGCCTCGATCGTCACCGCCTTCGAGAGCGTGAAGGGGATGCCCCAGGCGTTGCCGGTGCGCGAGAGGAGCACCTGGATCCTGCCGGGGTTGCGACGGATGCTCGCCTCGTAGGCACCTGCTGCAAAGTCGCCCCGCTCGAGCGCCGTGCCCTCGACCACCGCCGCCGCGGCGACGTCGCAGTCCCAGAAATGATCGACGAGAGTCTTGCGCCGCGAGCGGTCGTACCGCACCATCCGCTCGAGCCCCTCGTGCTTGAACTTCGCCAACTGCGACGCGTCGACCACGCTGCGGGCCACGCCCGGTCCGGCGAGCACCTGCTCATGGTAGGCCTCGGGCCGCCGGTCGAGCGTGGCGAGGAGGTTGTGTTCCTGTTCGCGCAGGTCCAGTTCATAGAGCATGCCCCCCTTCGCCGGCGCGATCCAGGCGTCGAACTGGTCGTTCGCCAGTCGCACGTCGGTGCGGCCGTCGAAGTCGTAGTCGGCGGTCGTGGCCTCGACCCACTCGCCCCGTCTCCCTTCGGCCCGGTCGGCCGCCTTCTCGGCGGCGATGAGCTCCTTGAAGATCGCATTGCGCAAGTGCGGCAGGTAGATGCCGCCGAATGCGCCGTGCCAATACGCGCAGTTGCACTGCCCGCGGTAGAGCGCCTGGGTGGCGGCGGCGAGGGCGGTCGCATCGGCCATGCCCGAGTGCCTGAGCCGCTCGAGCCGCGTGCTCACGGCGAGCATCCGGGCATACATCTCGTTGGCCTCGGGATACCGCATCCGGAAGTTTCGCCATGTGCCGCCGCGGATGAACGGGGCGACCTTCGCGAGCGCCGGATCGGTGGCGGCGGCCACGCGGGCGGCCACGCAGGCGAGCTGCTTCTCCGGCGGCAGCACCCACTCGGTCATCTCGCGGTAGCTGCATTCGGGAAGCCAGATCGTGCCGGCCGGCGGCGTGTCGCGAACCACCTCCGACGGCAGCGCCATCTCGATCCAGTCGGCGTTCTGCTCCAGGAGCGTGAAGAACGTGTCGAGCCAGCCCTCCTCGAAGCAGGCGCGGTGCGTGTCGGGCCAGACGCCGAATTTCTCGCCGTCGTCGCCGAAGATCGCGAGCGCCCCGGGGCGGCGCGACGCGAGCCAGCGGAGGTGGTCGATCGTCATGTGGGGTGCGGCGAACGGAATCACGTACCGGAGCCGCTCGCTCACGGGAAACACGGCCAGCGTCGCACCGTCGCCCTCGGTGAGCCAGAGCCGGTCGAGCTCCTCGTCGCCCACGCCCGCGGCCCTGAAGTGGCTGTCGTCGAGGATCGTCCACTCGATGCCCGCCGCGGCGATGTCGGCCGTCATCCCGGGATCCCACACCCGCTCGGCCACCCACATCCCGGTCACTTTCGTGGACAATCGCTGCTCGAGCCAGCGCGAAAAACTCGTGATCTGGCCGATGCGGTCGCGGGCGGGCAGCATCGCGAGCACAGGCTCGTGGAACGCCCCGCCCACGATCTCGATGCGGCCCGCCGCCGCGAGCCGCGCCAGGCGATCGAGATAGTCCGGGTGCCGCCGGTCGAGCCACTCGACGAGCGGTCCGCTCGTGTGCAGTGCCATGCGGATGCCCGGGTGGCGCTCGAAGAGGTCGAGAAACGGCAGATAACTGTCGCGATAGGCCTGCTCGATCACCTCGTCGAAATTGCCGACGGGCTGGTGGTCGTGGAGCACGAAGACGAACCGGACGGCGGCGGACATGCACGACCTCGGGGCGAAGGGAACCGATCGACGGATTTTCGTGCTTCTTCGGAGCGGCGCCAAACCGCAAAGCCGCGGTTTTCAACCGCGGGCTTCCGCGCACGGCGCCGGCTGTGCCGGCGGTGACGGTTGGCGAAGGAAACCGGCCATCAAGCCTCGCGCAGCCGGCGGGCCGACTCCACGGGCGACATCGTCGTGATGTGGCAGCCGGTGGCGAGCTCGAACCCGGCGAACTCCGAGAGTCGGGGGAGGATCTCGAGATGCCAGTGCCAGTGCTCGATGCCCGGAGCACTTGCGCCCACCGAGGCAAAGGGTGCCTGGTGGAGCCACCAGTTGTAGTTGGCCTGCGGGGCGATCCGGGTGAGTCTGGCGATGATCCGCTGCGTGAGCGCGGCGAGCGCCGTCACGGCGTCGGCATCGGCCGCGTGGTAGTGGCGGCAGGCCGTCCTCGGCAGGATCACGGTCTCGAATGGCTGGCGGGGAGCGTGCGGCACCAGCGCCACGAGGTCGCCCTGTTCCGCCACGATCCTGTCTTCGGCCTCGGCCTGCCGGATCAGCGCGCCGAACGGATCGCCGGCGCAGCCGGCGATCGCGATCTTGCCGGCGACGAGCGGCGGAAGAAAGTCGAGGGCCACGAGTTGGCTGTGCACGTGCTCGAGCGACGCGCCGGCTGCGGGGCCGGAGTTCTTGAACACGAACGCCCAGGCAAGATCGGGTCGCTCGGCCAGCATGGCCAGCCGACCCCGGCAGAGTTCCCAGGCGTCGCGCCAGCGGTCGGCATCGATCGCGAGGATCGACCGTTCGTGCGTGGGTGACTCGACGAGCACCTCGTGCACCCCGTGGGCCGGCTGACGCAGGCCGGCAAGATCTCGCGGAGCCGTGGTGGGCGCGGCGTCGGTCACCACGGGAAACTGGTTCGGCACGAGCCGCACGTGCCAGGGACGCTTCACGTCGGCGGGACACTGCATCACGGTCGGCGGTGTGCGCGACTCATGACCGGTGCAGAACGGGCAGTCGGCGGCGATCCCACCGCCGCCGGTCAGCACGGGTCGTTCGGCACGCTGTGGAGCGACGAACACGGTGCGGAGGGCAAGCGGCTCGTGGTGCCGTTGGGGTGCAGGATGTTTGCCGGACGAGGGGGGCGAGGCGGCTGCCATGCCGGGAGCGTACCACACCTCCGCTCCGGCATGCCGCGCACGTTGAATGCCGTTCAGAACGGCCGTAGACTCGTCGCCGCCGGGATCCTGATTCGACCATCCAACCGGCTGACCCCGAGGAACGCACCATGCTCACCGTCGGCGACTCGTTTCCGCAGTTCTCCGCACAAGCCTGCGTCGGCACCGGCAAGGACGACATCAAACTCGTCGCAAACAAGGACTACGCCGGCACGTGGGTCGTGTATTTCTTCTATCCGAAGGACTTCACGTTCGTCTGTCCGACGGAGCTCGCCGAGTTCAACAAGCAACTGAAGGCGTTCAAGGACCGCGACACCGCGGTGGTGGGCGGCAGCACCGACAACGAATGGTCGCACATGATGTGGCGCCGTTCGCACGCCGACCTCAAGGACCTCGGCTATCCCCTGATCGCGGCGCAGAAGCTCGCCCCGGAGCTCGGCATCCTCGAGAAGACCGAGGGCTATTGCCTGCGGGCCACGTTCATCGTCGATCCCCATGGGGTGATCCAGTGGGTCGATGTGAACCAGGGCCGCGTCGGCCGCAACGTGGCGGAGGTGCTCCGGGTGCTCGACGCCCTGCAGAGCGACGAGCTCTGCCCGTGCAACTGGAAGAAGGGCGATCCGTACGTGAAGGTGGGCTGACGGCGCGGCGTGCCCGGGAGGCCAGGTCGTGCAGCTTCGACGGCGGACATGGGTGCGGAAGTTCGCCGACGCGTTTCGCGGACTCTCGCGGGCGGTTCGCAGCCAGTCGAGCTTCGCGGTGCATCTCGCCGTGGCGGCCCTCGTCGTCGCGCTGGCGGCGGCGCTTCGCGTCTCGGCCGCCGAATGGTGTCTGCTCGCGGGGGCGATCGCGGTGGTGCTTGCCGCAGAGATCTTCAATACGGCCCTCGAGTCGCTCGCCCGGGCGTTCGGTCCCGACCGAAATCCGCGGATCCGCGACGCACTCGACATGGCGAGCGCGGCGGTGCTCGTGGCGGCCGGTGGAGCGGCCGTGATCGGCGCGATCGTCTTCGGCTCGCGTCTCGTGACGCTCGTGGGCCCGTGACGGCGGCGAGGTCGCGTTGACTGGTTTCGGCGCGATGCGATAGGGTGCCGCACCCGAGGCGGGGTTCTTCTTCTGGAGCAAGCAATCATGGGCAAGTTGTTGGCGGAGGCGATCGGGACCTTTTGGCTCGTGCTCGGTGGCTGCGGCAGCGCCGTGTTGGCCGCGGCGTATCCTGACCTTGGCATCGGGTTCGTCGGCGTGTCGCTCGCGTTCGGCCTCACGGTGCTCACGATGGCGGCCGCCGTGGGCCACGTGTCGGGCTGCCACCTGAACCCGGCCGTGACGGCGGGGCTCGTGGCCGGTGGCCGGTTTCCGGCGAAAGATGCGTTGGGCTACGTCGTGGCCCAGATGCTCGGCGGCCTGGCGGGCGCCGGCGTTCTCTACCTCATCGCCCGCGGCATTCCCTCGTTCGAGATCGCCGCCGGCTTCGCCTCGAATGGCTACGGCGAGCACTCCCCGGGCGGCTACTCGCTCGCGAGCTGCTTCATCGTCGAGGTGGTGATGACGGCGATGTTCCTGTTCGTGATCCACGGAGCCACCGACCGGCGCTCGAGCCCGATCATCGCGCCCGTGGCGATCGGCCTGTGCCTGACGCTCGTCCACCTGGTCAGCATCCCGGTGACGAACACGTCGGTGAACCCCGCCCGCAGCACGGCCACGGCATTTTTCGCCGGCGGCTGGGCGGTCGAGCAGCTCTGGCTCTTCTGGGTGGCGCCGATCGTCGGCGGCATCCTCGGTGGCCTGCTCTACAAGAGCATGATCGACTGCGAGGAGTGATCCGCATGCGATTGCTGCTCGCCGTCGTGGCCTGTCTGGTCGGCTCGCTTGTGACCGCGGGCGAGATCGCGCTCTGGCCCGCCGGCGTGCCCGAGCCGCAGGTGCCGGCCGATCCGCCGGAGTCGGTGGAGGTGGGCAAGGACGGGATCTCGCGGCGATCGCACGTGTCGAACCCGCGGCTCGTCGTGTTCGTGCCGCCCGAGAAGGCCGCCGGCCCGCGGCCGGCGGTGATCGTCGTTCCCGGCGGGGGCTTCAACATCCTGGCCGACGAGCACGAGGGCAAGGCCGTGTGCCGCTGGTTCAACGACCGCGGCTTCGTCGCGTTTCTCCTGCTCTATCGCGTGCCGACCGGGAAGCTCGACGTGCCCAACGCGGGGCCGGTGATGGATGCCCAGAAGGCCGTGCACGACGTGCGGGCGCGCGCAGCCGAGCATGGTGTCGATCCGAAGCGGATCGTGCTGCTCGGATTTTCGGCCGGTGGCCAGACGGCGCTCGTGGCCGCCGCCAATCCGGCGCGGTTTCCCGGGGCACCGGGCGACGACGCGGCCCGTCCCGATGCCTTGGTGCTCATCTATCCATGGAAGGTCGCCAGTGGCGAGGCTGTCCGCGACGATATCGTGCTCGACGCCACGGTGCCGCCTACGTTCATCCTGCAGGCGGTCGATGACAAGGCTTCGCCTCCCGACAACGCCGCGGTGCTCTATCGCGGGCTCTTGGCGGCGAAGGTGCCTGCGGAGATCCACATCTACGAGACGGGTGGCCACGGCTTCGGCATGAAACCTCAGGCCGGCGGCGGCGTGGTTGCCGACTGGCCGAGCCGCACGCTCGAGTGGCTCGAGCGGCGGGGCGTCGCGACCACTACCGCGCCGTAATGTCGTAGCAGAGGATCGCGTCGCCTTCGCGGAGGTAGAGCCTGCCGTCGAGGATCACCATGTGGGCCCAGCTCGGCCGGTCGCCGCTGCCGGGCACCTTGAAACTCGACACCTCGGTGTAGCCCGCAGGGTCGGCCTTCACCAGCGCGAGCGTGCCGTCGGCATAGCGGACGTAGAGGTGGCCGTCGGCCGCAGCCACCGTCGCCGAGTTTTTGCCGCTCCCGCGCTCCTTCCAGACGACCTTCCCGGTCTCGAGTTCGGCACAGACGAGGATCGGCTGATCGTCGGCGCAGCCATAGAGATGGTCGCCGACGAGCACGATTCCGCCATGCTTGTTGGCGAGCTCGGGCTTGAGTCCATAGACCTCTTCCATCGTCACGGTGCCGCCCGGGCCGGCCTGCTGTCGGAGGAGGGCGCCGCCCCGCTTGTAGCCGGCGGCGATGAACACGAGGTCCCCCTTCACGATCGGCGTGGGGATCACGGCCGTCGTCTTGTCGATCGGATAGGCCCAGAGAAATTTCCCCGTCTCGGCATCGACGGCGAACGCTCCGGCGGCGGTGGTTTGCACGTACACCCGCCGGCCCCCGACCTCGGCCGTCACGATCGACGCGTGGCCGGCGCCGCGGTCGCCCTTCATCGGACAGCTCCAGAGCAGCCGGCCCGTCTTCTTGTCGAGCGCGACCATCGTGGCCTGCTCGCCTCCCGGAGTGCAGACGAGACGATCGCCGTCGATCGTCGCACTCTCGCTGTAGCCCCACGAGTCGCCCTTCGTGCCGCCGAACGCGGCCTTGAGATCGACGCGAAACCGCTCGCGGCCGTCGGCCGTGTCGCAGGCGACGAGCTGGCCGAACGGCGTGATCACGTAGACCGTGTCGCCATCGACCGTGGGCGTGCTGCGCGAGCTCTGCCAGTCTTCCTTGCCGTCGTTCCACGGGCTCCCGGTCTTCGTCTTCCAGAGTTGCTTGCCGGTGGCACGATCGAAGCAGGTGAGATATTCATCGGCGTCACCCGCCGTGGAGAGGCCGTCGCCGAGCGTGAAAATCCCGTCACCGGCGATCGCGAGGCTCGCATAGCCGCGGCCGGCGCCGGCCGTCTGCCAGACGAGCGGAGGCCCGTCGGCGGGCCACGATTCGAGCAGGTCGGTGTCGGGGGCGACGGCGGTCCGGTCGGACCCGCGGAACGTCGGCCAGTCGGCGGCGGGGGCCGGTGCCGAACCGGCGACCAGGATCCCGAAAGCCGCCACGATTCCCATGGAGAACGCCAAAACTCGCATCGCTCGCCTCCGCTGACTGGTGTGCCACTCCGCGGAGCGTACGGCTGCGCCGGTGGGTCGGTCAACGGTTCGCCCGACGGTACACTCGAAACGGTTGAAGTCGTGACAGGGCATCCATTCATCGAGGAGTCGAGCATCGTGGCCGCAGAATCGTCGTCGGAAGCGTTGTTCGGGAAGCGGATCTCGATCGAGCAGGTGGAGGAGGGAAACGACCTCGCGCCCAAGTTCGACGCGGCCGGCCTGATCCCCTGCGTGACCACAGATTTTTCGTCCGGCGAGGTTCTCATGGTGGCCGTGATGAACCGCGAGGCGCTCGCCAAGACGATCGAAACGGGCGAGGCCCACTACTGGAGCCGCAGCCGCCAGCAACTCTGGCACAAGGGCGCCACGAGCGGCCTCGTGCAGAAAGTGGTCGAGATGCGGATCGACGACGACCAAGACTGCGTCTGGCTGCGGGTCGAGATCGCGGGCGGCGCGAGCTGCCACGTCGGCTACCGCAGCTGCTTCTACCGCAAGGTGCCCGTCGGCGCGGAACGCTCCCGACACACGGCCCTCGAGTTCACCGAGCACGAGAAGACCTTCGATCCGAAAGCCGTCTACGGCGACGCCCCGAACCCCACGCAGCTCTAGGCCTGCGAGCCAACCCAGCGAGGTGCTGCCCTGCTCTCCTTTCGGGCATTCGATAACCACCCGCAATCGGAGCCGAAGGGAGGCATGCTCGAGGAATGCTTCACGGAACGGCACGGCATCCTGCCGTCCGTTCCTTGGCCGACCTCCGTC